>CAYLZO010000049.1:0-24852 GCA_964387775.1 uncultured Anaerolineaceae bacterium | reverse complement strand
CCGCATCGCCATGCGCGACCTGGAGATCCGGGGCGCCGGCGAGCTGCTCGGCGCGCGGCAGCACGGCCACATCGCCGCCGTCGGCTTTGACCTCTACACCCGGCTGCTGACCAAAGCGGTGCAGGAAGCCAAGACGCGCAAGCAGGCCGCCAGAGATGGGCGGCTGGCCGGCGACCAGCCATCCGCTGCTGCGGCCGCCTACGTCTTGCCCCTGGAGCAGACGGTCCAAATCAATCTGCCCCTCGACGCCCACCTGCCCGATACCTACGTGCGGGACGGAACCTTGCGCCTGAAGCTTTACCGGCGGCTGGCCAGCATCACCGACGAGGACGAGATCGACGACCTGCGGGCCGAGCTGGCCGACCGTTTCGGCTCGCTGCCGCCGGAGGCCGAGAACCTGTTTTTCCAGTTGCAGCTCAAGCTCGATGCCCTGGACGCCGGGGTCAGGGCCATTGGCACGGAGGAGAGGCAGATCGTGGTCCGGGCCGATAGCCTGGAGGACCTGGACCGGAGGTGGCTCCAGCGGCGGCTGGGCGACCGGGCGCGGGTCTCCCGCCGGGCGGTGTGGGTGTCGCTGGACAAAGCAACGCCCGAGCAGCCCGGAGGGAACGAGCGCTGGCGCACGCACCTGGTGGCCGTGTTGCAAGCGATGGCCGAGGGGTTGGGCCGCTAGACTGCCAGCCGATGGACAGCGGCGGCTGCCACGCCGCTGGACTGGGTGTCCCACCCGCCTCAGGCGCTCCAGGCCCAACGCTGTGCGCCCGGCAAACAGCCCGCGAGCGCACAAGTTGACCTCCATCCTAAGCCAGTGTATAATGAACCGGACGAGGAAGCCGAAAGGATGGCCCGATGCCCCCTCTGGTGTGGGTTGCCATTGCCTGGTTCACGGGATTGGTCATAGCGCATCACGTTCAGGTTCAGACGGAGCCGCTGCTCACGCTGAGCCTCATTCCTCTGTGCGCCCTCTTCCTCTGGCGCAAGGATCGCCACCTCCGGCTGAGCGCCGTCTGCGCCCTGGCCCTTCTCCTCGGCGCCCTGCGCTACCAACTTGCCATCCCCAACGAGCAAAGCCCTGACTTTGTAGGCTACTACAACGACCAGGGCTGGGTCACGGTCGAGGGCGTGGTCCGTGGCTATCCTGACGTGCGCGACACGTGGACGAACCTGGAGCTGGAAGCCGAGCAGATCGAATTAGAGGGCAAAGTTCGACAGGTCCACGGCACCGTGCTGGTCCGGGCCTCCCGCTATCCGGCCTACCACTACGGCGACCGGCTGCGGGTCGCGGGCCTGCTGGAAACCCCGCCCGAGCTGGAAGGCTTTTCCTACCGCGACTACCTGGAGCGCCGGGGCGTCTATGCCATCGTCTACCGCCCCCAGATCGAGCGGCGGGCGACCGGCGAGGGCAGCCTCTTCTGGACCGCCATCTATGCCGTCAAGGACCGGGCTGGCGAGGTCGTCGCCCGCCTGGTGCCCGAGCCGGAGGCATCGCTCATGCAGGGCATCCTGCTGGGCATCGAGAGCGGCATCCCCCAGGACCTGTACGACGACTATAACGCGACCGGCACCAGCCACATCATCGTCATCTCGGGCTCGAACATCACCATCATCGCCGCCCTCTTTGCCGCTGCCTTTGGCCGGCTGCTGGGCAAGCGCCGGGCCTACTGGTTCACCCTCGCCGGCATCCTGATCTACGTCCTGCTCGTCGGCGCCGATGCGGCGGTGGTCCGCGCCGGGGTCATGGGCGGCCTCTACATCACCGCCCTCCACCTCGGTCGCCGGGCGACGGCCTACGTCTCGCTCTTTGCTTCCGGCATTTTCCTGACCGCCGTCAATCCCCAGGCCCTGTGGGACGCCGGTTTTCAGCTCAGCTTTGCCGCGACCCTGGGCCTGATCCTTTTCACGCCCACCATCGAGCGTGCTTTCGAGCGGGGTCTAGAGCGCGTCGTCTCTGCCCACCGGGCGCGCAGGGCCGTGCGCTACCTGAACGATGTGCTTATCGTCACACTGGCCGCCCAGGTGTTCACCCTGCCCCTCATCGTCTACAAGTTTGGGCGCCTCTCGCTGGTCGCGCCGCTGACCAACCTGCTCATCATGCCCGCCCAGCCACCGATCATGATCTGGGGCGGCGCGGCGACCCTCGTCGGCCTCATGCCCCTCCCATCCGCTGCCCTGGAGCCCCTGGCCCGCATTCTGGCCGGGTTCCCCTGGCTCTGCCTGGCCTACACCAACGCCGTCGTGCGCGGGATGGCGGCCTGGCCCTTTGCCTCGCTCCAGGTCGGCCACGCCAGCGCCGGGCGCCTCGTCTTTTACTACGGCGTCATCCTCGCCGCCGTGTGGACCCTGCGGCAACGACGGGGCTACGTGCGCCGAGCCTGGCGTTGGCTGACGACCCGCTGGTCCACGTCGGCCGTGCTGGGCGTGCCCCTGGTGGCCTCGGTCTTGATCTGGATGGCCATCCTCCAACTGCCCGACGGCAAGCTCCACGTCGCCTTCCTCGACGTGGGCCAGGGCGACGCCATCCTGATCACGGCGCCCGATGGTCGGCAGGTGCTGGTCGACGGTGGCCCCAGCCCCACGGCCTTGACCTCGGCCCTGGGCCGCGAGATGCCCTTCTGGGACCGCTCCCTCGACCTCTTGGTGCTCACCCACCCCGACGCCGACCACCTCACCGGCCTGGTGGAGGTGCTGGCCCGCTACCGGGTGGACGGCTGGCTGGACAACGGCCGCCCCGACGAGGACACCCTCTATGCCGAGTGCCTGGGGCTGCTGGCAGAAGGGGCCGTCCCCCGCCAGATGGTGGCTGCCGGCAGCCGGCTGGACCTGGGCAACGGGCTGGTCGTGGAGGTACTGCATCCGCCCGCAGAATTGATGACCGGCACGCAAGCCGATTCGAACAACAACTCGGTCGTCCTGCGCCTGACCTGGGGCGAGGCCCGCTTTCTGCTCACCGGCGACGTCGAGGCCGAGGCCGAGCGGCAGTTGGCCGCATCGGGTCAGCCCCTCACCGCCGATGTGCTCAAGGTCGCCCACCACGGCGGGGGCGGCTCCTCCACCGCCGAGTTCCTGGCCGCCGTGGCGCCGCGCTACGCCGTCGTCTCGGCCGGAGCCGACAACCGCTTCGGCCATCCCAAGCCAGACGTCCTCGACCGCCTGGCCGGCCTGGGCGACGTGACCGTCCTGCGCACCGACGAGCAGGGCACCATCGAGTTCATCACCGACGGGCAGCAACTTTGGGTGCGGACGGAGCGCTGAGGAACGGGAACCTCTGCACCCCGGCCCGGTAGTAACAAAGAGACTACAATGGGAACGAAAAGAAAGGAGTCGAACTATGAATCCGCAGAGAAACTGGTTTCTCACACTGTCCTTCGCCCTCTGCCTGGGCCTCGGGGTTGCCCTGTTGCTGCTGTCCAGCGCCGGCGCCCAGGCCCCCGCCGCCACGACCCGCTACGTCGCCCCCACCGGCGCCGACGGCGGCGCCTGCACCGACCCCGGCGCGCCCTGCCGCACCGTCCAGTACGCCGTGGACGCCGCCGGCGACGGCGACGAGGTGCTGGTTGCCACCGGCGTCTATACCGGGGTCGAGGCCCGGATGGGCATCACCCAGGTCGTCTACATCAGCAAGACGTTGAGCGTGCGCGGCGGCTATCGCGCCGACTTTGGCGCGCGGGACCCCGACGCCTACCCGACGACCCTCGACGCCGAGGGGGCCGGCCGCGTGATTTACGCCTCCGGCCCCGGCATCACCCTGACGCTGGAGGGGCTGCGCCTCACCGGCGGGACAGCCATTGGCTCGAATGAAGGCGGCGGCGGCCTGTACGCGACCGAAGCCACCGCCTTTGTGCGCGACAGTGCCGTCTACAGCAACACGGCCGAGGCTTACGGCGGCGGGGTCTATCTGTGGATCTGCAACGCCACGCTGGAGGCCAACACCGTGCAGAGCAACACCGTCCTGGCGCCCAGCTACTACCACGGCGGCGGCGCGCTCTACGCCTCCAGCAGCGAGCTGGCCCTGACCGACAACGACGTCCGCAACAACACTTCGGGCGAGCGGGCCGGCGGCGTCTATTTGGGCGGCGGCAACGCCACCCTGGTGGGCAATACGTTCGCCGGCAACGTGGGCATCGGCCGCGAGGGCGGCGCCTTCCACCTGCGCAACGGCAAGGCCACCCTGTCCGAGAACGTCTTTCGAGATAATCAAGCCTACTGGGGCGGCGGCGTCTATGCCGACATGGGCACGCTCACGCTCACGCACAACGTCTTTATCAGCAACAGCGTCGTCGTCTACAGCGGCGGCGCGGTCAGCCTGCTAGAGAGCGTGGGCACGCTGCGCCACAATACCATTATGAGCAACACCGCCGACAGCCGGGGCGGCGGCGTTCACGCCTACAACCAATACAACCCCGACGCGCAGGTGACACTTGATGGCAACCTCATCACCAGCAATCACGCCAAAAACGACGGTGGTGGTGTATTCGTCATGGGCAACCTCACCGCCACCCTGACCAACAACGTCATCGCCGACAACCGGGCCGACGGCCAGGGCGACGGGATGTCGAGTTGGGGTGCCGCGGCCTACCTGCTGCACAATACGCTGGCCCGCAACGACGGGACCGGCCTGCGGGTAGAGGCCGGGCCGGTGCACTTGACCAACACCCTCCTCTACAGCCACACCGTCGGCGTGCAGAACGCGGGCGGCGCTGTGACCATGACCCAGACCCTGTGGGACAGCGTGTTGACGCCGACGCTGGGCGTCGTGGCCGAGACCGGCTCGTTCACGGGCACCGCCGCCCTGGCCGCCGACGGCTACCACCTGACCCAAGCCTCGGACGCCGTGGATGCCGGGCTGTTCGCCGGCGTGGGCCACGACGTGGACGGCGAGCGGCGGCCCATGGGCGGCGGCCCGGACGTCGGCGCCGACGAGTATCCGGCCACCCAGGCCGTCTACCTGCCGCTGGTGTGGAAGGCGCCGGGCGACGAGCCGGGGACAGGGCCGACTCCGCCTGCGCACTGACAGCTATCTGTCATTGCGAGCGAGTGTCAGCGAGCGCCTGTCCTGAGCCAGGTCGAAGGAAAGCAATCCCACCTTGGCACAGTCGGGGATTGCTTCGGGCGCAAACAGCGCGCCCTCGCAATGACGGGGGCAGATTTGTGCTCTTGTGAACCAGCGAAAGGACCGATCTTTGGAACAAACCTGGATTCTCCCGCTCGATGCGGGCGAGCTAACGCTGGACGTAGCCGGCGGCAAGGGTACCAACCTGGTCCGCCTGGCCCGCGCCGGCTTTCGGGTACCAGATGGATTCGTCGTCACCACCGCCGCCTATCGCACCTACATCGCGGCCAACGGCCTGGAGGCCGCCATCCAGGCCGAGATCGCGGGGCTGGCGGCCGACGATCCAGCGCCGCCGGATCGTCGGGCGTGCTCTTTACCGCCGACCCCCTCAGCGGCAAGCGCACCGAGATGGTCGTCGAGGCGACGCTGGGCCTGGGCGAGATCCTGGTCTGTCCCGGCACCGACCCCGCCTGGACGCCCTTCTTTCTGGTGGCCGGCGGGCTGGTGATGGAGGTCGGCGGGCTGATGACCCACGGTTCGGTGGTGGCCCGCGAGTATGGCCTCCCGGCCGTGGTCGGCGTGCACCAGGCGACGACGCGGCTGCAAACCGGCCAGCGGGTGCGGGTGGATGGCACGGCGGGGCGGGTGGAGGTGCTGTAGCGGTTGCCGGGCAAGAGAACAACGGATGCACGGAATGGACGGATTTTGATCCGTTCATTCCGCGTATCCGCGGTTCTACCCCCCATCCAACCCCAACTCCCCGGCAATGCCCTGCATCGCCGCCAGGACCAGGGGCACGTGCTCGGTCCACAGGTCCACGCCCAGGGCCTCGCAGGCCGCCTCGATCTGCTCGCGGTCCACGGCCGCCGCAAAGGACCGATCCTTCCACTTCTTTTTCACCGAGCGGATCTTGGTCACGTCGCGGATGTCCTTCGACGGCCGGACCAAGGCCACCGCCACCAGGAGGCCGGTCAGCTCGTCCACGGCGACCAGCGCCTTCTCCAGGCGCGACTCGGGCTCGACGCCCGTGTACTCGCTGGCGTGGGCCAGCACGGCGCGCACGATGTGCTCCGGCCAGCCCCGCTCGCGCAGAATCCGCGCCCCGACCACCGGGTGGCCCTCCACTGACAGGTCAGGCCAGCGCTCGTAGTCAAAATCGTGGACCAGGCCGACGGTGGCCCACAGCTCCTCGTCCTCGCCGTACTTGCGGGCGTAGGCGCGCATGGCGGCCTCGACGGCCAGCATGTGGCGCACCAGGTTCTGGTTCCCTGTGTATTCGTTCACCAATTTCCAGGCGTCTTGCCGCGTGGGCATAATCTGTTCCTTTCTCTTGTTGACAACTTTCATTGCGAGGGAGCGTTAGCGTCCCGCTTTGCGCAACTCTCGATCCCAATCGACCCGCGTGCGCACGGCCACCAAATAGACGACGAGCCGGTGGCGGATCCCTTTGTACAGCGTCCACAGCCAGCCGGGCAGCGGCCGGATGATGGCCACAAAAGCGCCGATGGCCGCCAGCAGGCTGGAGATCAACTTGAGCAGGTCGTTCCAGCCCGTCGTCGTCGCCTGGGCAACCGTGTCCTGCATCGCGTTGAACAAGCTAGGCACCGCCACGCCCCCCAGCCAGACGGCGGCCACGCTCACCAGCACGATGGCCGCGCCGCCGATGAGGCCCAGCAGCAGGAAAAACGCCAGCCCCCGGGCCGCCCACATCACCATCTGCCGCTCACGGGCGTAGAGGTAGCTCTCCGGCTTGCGCAGGCCAAAGAGCAGGGCGTGCCAGGTCAGCGCCTGCCGTTCCAGCGCGTCCTGGATGGCCCGCTCGTCGGCGGGCGCCAACTCTGGCGAGCGCGTGATCGGGCGCCAGCGGTGCAGCAGCCCCAGCGGATGGGAGCGGCGGTAGGGCCAGGCCAGGCGCCGCAGCCGCCCCTCTTTGTCGTAATAGAGCTCGGTGCCAATGCTCCAGTGGCGCAGGTGGCTGCGGATCACGTCGGCGACGCCGTCGGGCAGCTCGTCGGCCAGCCCCTGGAGCCGCCCCCGCTCGGCGTCCAGGCGATAGAGGGAGAGCAGGCGGCGCCAATCCTCCTGGGCCAGCCGGCGGTCCACGGCCGCGGCCCGGGCCGGCCGGCGCAGATACCAGTAGGTGTCGGCCAGGCTCATGCCCGCCACAAAGGCCCGGGCCAGCTTGTCGTCCCGCGCCTCCAGCATCGACCAGACCTCCAGGCTCCACTCGTTGAGCAGGCGGCGCAGGGCCGCCGGCGTCATGTCCCGCACTTGGGCGCCTCGCAGCCAACGCTCGATCTCGTCGGGCAGGCGGCGGGCCTCACGGAACGCCTCGGGCGGCGGCTCGGGCCACAGATCCAGGGCCTCGGCCAGGTCCACCAGGCGGTGGGCCGTCAGCTCAAAGGCCTCGGCCTTGTTGGCCGGCCGCCCGTCACTGACACTGAGGCGCGGCGCGTAAGCTTCGTCGTGGCGCACCCGGCTCTGGAACGGACGCACACCCTTTCGCAGGCGACCGAGCAGCTCGGTCGCCGTCCATCCCAGCCGGAAAGCCAGCACGGACTGGCTGACGCCGGGTTCCCCGTTTCTGTCTTTTGCCATTGACAACCTCACTACGGTGTGTTATACTGGCAGACACTGTGGACCAGCGTAACGGCTATGCCCGGAATGGGAAAGCCCTTGCGCTGGTCCCAGCGTTTTCCCCGCGATTCAACCAGATTGTACCCACAGGGCCGAGAAATGTCAAGTCGCCGCTTGCCAGCCCGGCCCGCCTGTGATACAATCTCGGCATCGTACTGTCCAAACCGTCACGTAAGACGATCACCGGGAGAAACGCATGAAGATTGAACCCTTTGACCTGGAACGCTGGATGACGACCCACGAGATGAACGTGGAGTATGACATCGCCGAGAGCGGCATCCTGCCCTTGACGGCCAACGACCTGCTGGACCTCGTGCCACCGGACGAGCGGGAGGCGACGCTGGACACGCTGCTGGACACGCTGCTGGGTTACAGCGAGGCGTGCGGCTCCCTGGAGCTGCGCACCCTGCTGGCCGGGACCTACGAGGATTGCACGCCCGACAACATCCTGGTCACCACCGGCGCCATCGAGGCCAACTTTCTGCTCTTTAACGTCCTGCTGGAGCCGGGCGACCACGTCGTCGCGCCCCACCCCGCCTACCAGCAGCTCTACAGCGTGCCCCGGGCCATCAGCGGCAACGTGGACCTGTGGCCCATCCGGCCCGAGACCGGCTTTGCCTACGACGTGGCTGACCTGGAGCGCCTGGTGCGCCCCGACACCAAGCTCATCGTCGTCAACACCCCCCACAACCCGACGGGCGCCCTCCTCTCGCCGGAGGACTTGAAGCGGGTCTACGACGTGGCCGACTCGGTGGGGGCCACGATCCTCAGCGACGAAGCCTACCGCTGGCTGACCATCCCCGGCGGCGAGCCGCTGGCCCCGCCCGTGTTCAACCTGGGGCCGCGCGGCATCAGCGTCGGCACGCTGTCCAAGCCCTTCGGCCTGCCCGGCCTGCGGCTGGGCTGGATCGCGGCCCCGGCCGACGTCGTGGCCCGCGCCTGGGGGATGCGCGATTATGTCACGCTGAGTCCCGGCCGGCTGAACGACGCCCTGGCCGTCCTCGCCATGCGGCACCGCGAGCAGGTATTCGAGCGCAACGCCGTCATCATCGCCGCCAACCTGATGCAGGCCGAGGCGTGGGTCGCCCGGCACGCCGACCTCGTCTCCTGGAAGCCGCCGCGCGGCGGCCTGCTGGCCCTGCTGCGCTACAACCTGGACGTGCCGTCGATGGAGCTGTCGAACAAGCTGGCCACCGAGTACAGCGTCATGCTCGCGCCCGGCTCGGCCTTTGGCTACGAGCACCACCTGCGCATCGGCATCGGCCAGGACCCGCCCCTCTTTGCCGAGGCCCTGGAGCAGGTCAGCGCCTGTTTTGCCGCCCTGCAAGCCGCCGGCGTGGGACACATCGAGACCTAGCGGGAAGGAGGCCCCCGTGACTGGCGACCGTTATCCTCTCTCCGATGCCGAGCAGGCGCGGATGCTGCGCAAGCTGATGCTCTACTGGGACGGCCAGTGGTTTCTCAAGACCGTCGAGGCTTTTGGCCTGGACGCGGCCATCGGCCTCAACGCCCGGGTGCGGGCCTCCTTTGGGCGCATCGAGATGCGGATGCTGCTCAAGGCGCTCGGCAAGCAGCGTGCCGACGACCTGTCCGACGCCCTGCGGCTGCTGGACACCTACGCCGACGCGTTCATGGGCGGCTCGCTGCGCGCCGAGTTCGCCCAGGTGGACAGCCGGGGAGCCGAGGTCATGGTCCGGCGCTGCGCCGCCTACGAGGGGGCCAAGCTGGCCGCCCTGCCCCGCCAGGACCAGGCCTGCGTCGCCTGCGAGACCCTGTGGAACGCCTGGCTGGAGACCCTGCTGCCCGGCACCAACGTCAAGGTCCAGTACCCGCTGCGCCAGGGCAAGGGCGACCCGATCTGCCGTTTTGTCATCGAGATCGCGCCGAGTCCCCGAGGCTGATCCACCTCCACGGCCAATTCTGCCAGATGCAAAACGCCCCCGGCCTCGATCAGGCCGGGGGCGTGATGATCGGGCGATTCGTCTCTACTTCTGCTCCAGCTCTACCGCCAGCTCGATGACATTGGGCGCGTCCTGGCCGACGCAGACGTCGTCCTCGCCGTAGGGCCAGTAGCCATCGGCGGCCATGATCATCGAGTAGCACTTGCCGCGCTCCAGCAGCGCCGGCAGCTTAAAGAACCCCTGGCGGTCCGTTTCGGCCGCCGTCAGGAGCTCATCCTCGGTCCACTGGAAGCTCTGGATGGTGATCCCGGGTTTGAGTACCAGGAAAAAAGCACCCGGGATTCCGCGCCCGGTGTCCAGATCGCTGATGGTGCCCTGGACCTGAACGCCATCCCTCGGCTTCGGCGGCGGAGGGGGCGGCGGGGTGCCGGTGCCTACGGTGGCCGTGCCCGTCTGGAGCACCTGGCCTTCGACCATCAGCTCCACCATGTACTCGGCGTCGGGCAACTCGCCGCTGCGGGAGTAGAGGTAGTCGTGCCACGTGCCCGACTCTCCCTGTTCCCAGGAGTAGGGCGACTCGATGACCTGCTCGCCGTTCACGTACCAGTGGACGACAAAGTCGAGCCCGTTCTCCATCCCGTCATAGTCGGAGAAAGCGTGCAACTCCTCCAGCCCGGAGGGGAAGCTCTGGGCCGCACCCACCGGATTGCCGCTGCGGTCCACGCCCCCCGCCCAGGTGACGGCCGAGAAGGCCGGACCGCCCCCGTTGGTGCCGCCGTCGCCCGTCACCCAGAACTTGGACGTAGCCGCCAGGTCGCCCTCGATGTAGAGATTCAGGCGGTAGGCACCTTCGTCCAGCCCTTGCTGGCTGGTCAGCTCCAGCGAATAGGTGCCCGATTCGCCGGCGTCCCAGCGCTCGTCGCGGCTCAGCCCCACTTCACCATCGACCAGCCAGGAGCGATTCCAGTCCAGGGTGCGGCTCATGTTCTCGTAGTCAAAGAAGGCGTAGAGGGTTCGGCTACCTGCCGGGAAAAGGACGGCGGGGCTCATCGGCGTGCCGCCGGGGCCTTCTTCCAGGCTGAGCAGGACGTTGGAGAAGGACGGCTCCTCTTGTGGGAGGCCGCCGATCTCGATCTCGGCCTGGGCCAGTTGCTCATCGTCCACGAGCACGGTAAGCTCGTAGGTGCCATCGACAAAGGGCGCATCGGTCCAGCCGATCCACCACGTGCCCTCCTCGTCGCCACCCCACGGCCCGACTGGCAGACCCCAATCGGGCGCTTCCCGGCCGTCGATCTCGACCGTCATCTCCAGGGTGTTGTCGGCCGACATATTTTCGTAGTCGAAAAATAGGTAGAGGCTGCGGGCCCCGGAGGGCAAGCTGTCGATGACGCTGGTCGGCTGGTTAAACTCGTTGATGTCGGGCGAGAAAAAGAGGTTGAAGAACCGGGGGTCCCCCGTTGGGGCGGGCGGGCGGGTGGGATCTCGGTCATCCCGGCCGTCGCGGCCATCCCCCTGGTATTCAAGGTTGAGCCGGGCCGCCTCGATGAGGGGCTTGGCCAGCCCGATGGGACGCAGGGCGTTGATAAAGCCACCCACGGGGACGCAGGTGTCCCCCTCGTCCAAACGGCCGTTGCCGTTGGTGTCGGCCAGCGGACGGCAATCCACGTATTCGTCCTCGCCGCCGACACCGCCGCGGCCGGCCTGGGTCGGAACGCCGACCAGGTAGCCGTCGGCGTCCACGCCCGTGCCACCGCTGTTGCCGCCGGCGATGGTGGCGTCGGTCTTGATCCAGGCCCGGCCCTCAATGGCGGCATCCAGCGAAAAGCCGCTGACCACGCCCTTGGTAAAGGTCACCGTCTCGCCGCCGATGCCGGGATAGCCAAAGATGTTGAGCTCGTCGCCGACCTCGATCCCGTCCGAGTCACCTACCTCGACGTAGGGCAGGTTGAGGTCTTCCGGATCGACCGGCGTGCCATCCACGTCGTAGGCCACCCGGAGGACGGCCAGATCGAGATACTGATCGTGGGCTGCCACCTCGGCGATGTAGGCCGGCATAGGCGGCTGATCCGACTTGACCGTCACGGCGATGCCCAGCATGTAGTCAAAATCCACGCCGGCGGGATGGGCCACGTGGTTGTTGGTCAGGATCAGGCCATCAGGCGAGATGATGGTCCCCGAACCGATGCCCGCGCCCCGCAGCCGGCCGCCATCCTCCCACAGCAGCCAGACCTGGACCACGCCCGACATGACGTCCAGGCGGATATCGCGGTCCAGGGCCAACGACGGGGCCAGACTCGCCAGCAGGAGGGCCAAAACCAGAGGTATGCTAAGAATCTGAAGCGTGCGTTTCATTATGTGCATCCTTTCATCCGTCACTCGTCAGCCGTCACCAAGTCTCGGCCTTGCGGACGAACTTGCGAAAGTCCTTCTCGGCCTCCCCAAAATTCTCTTCGGCGGCCATCAGACTAAAGATATAAGCCCGCTCGCCCTCGGTCACGGCGATGTCCAGGCCCAGGACTACGATGGGCATGTCTTGCCTAAAGAGGTCACTACCTTTTTGGACAAAGACGTACGTCGCCTCCATTGTCGGTTGGCCGTCCAGGTCTTTGTCCCGGACGACGTCAAAGAGCCGGTAGGCGCTATATTCCCCGGCCCGCGCCAGCGAGGCGTTGTTGAGCGCCACGGAGAGCGTGGGCGTGGGGTTTTCTGTAGCCTGAATCGGCACGACCTGAACTTCGTAGGTCGTCTTGAAAGCACCCGAGGCCGGGTCTATCGCCCGGAAAGCAACCTCGTCACTCTCGCGAATGAGCCAGTCGGTCGGGTAGTGGACGGTGAGCGAGGCTTGGTTAGCGGTAAAGGTCTCGGTCGAGCTTTCGGCCAGGGCCATGACCACCCAGCCCAGGAGCAGGGCGATCACCAGCACGCCGACGACGGCCCAGTCGGCCCAGCGATCTCGCCGTTTTCGAACCATGGTTTTCATTGTCATCGTATCCTCTCCTTCTCGATGCTAGGCACCTTGCTCACCGGCGACCGTCATGCGGTTGGCGCGACGGATCAAGTAGATCAGAACAGCCAGCGTTGCTGCGGCAACCAGGGTGGCGAATATCAGGCCCAGCCAGGGGCTGGTGGTCCGGGCCGCTGCCAGCGAACCGGTGCGGGTCAATCCGCCCCGAACGACGGTAAAGAGCCCGTTGAGCACCGCAGCAGTGGTCAAGCCCAGGGGCAGCCACCAGACCGGCTCGTCCTCAAACTTGGCCCGCGCCAGGAAGTAGCCACTGATGCCGGCAAAGCTCGCCTGGGCCAGGGCCGTAATCACGATGCGCACGATGCCTGCCACCAGGTCCACGCCCCCACTCTCGATGACATAGTTGATGTTGAGCATGGTGGCAAATCCCAGGCCCGCTGCCGTGCCGTAGAGGATGCCGTCCATCCGCTCGTCGAACTCGGGCAACAGGTAGATGCTGTAGCGCACCGCCCCGTACTTGAGGAACTCCTGGACAAAGCCGACGACGAGGATCGAGCCGAGGAGGTTGACCAGCAGATTGCGCCCCAGCCAGGTCTGGACGTGAAAAAGGTCGCGCACGACCGGAATGCCCACCGCGCTGGCCAGCAGGGCGCCCAGCACAAAGACGCCGAGCACGTAACCCTTGGGCTCGGGCTCTAGCACATCTTGGACGTAGAAAAAGAGCAGCCAGAGCAAAGCCGGTACGAGGGCCAGCACCACGCCGACCAGGATCAGCGGGGTGCCCTCCAGCGAGGGCTCAAAGATCCCCACGACGATGGCCACAAAAGCGGCAAAGAGCACCACCGCCGCAATGTTCAGCACGGCAGAGCGCCACACGCTCCCGCGATCTCGATTCACCTTGGCATAGTGCTCCTCGCAATAGACCCGCTCCCCCAGGCGCGGGGCATCGCCGTCCACCGGCTCGTGGCAGACACAACACTTGAGTTGCTCCATGAAACAGCCTCCTTTCGATTATTGTGGTTCCGTTTTGTGATTCCGCTAGAAAAGTCTGTAGAGAGATCCGCTATCCGAATGATACTCGAGACGGGCGACAGATCAGTGACAAAGCACACCCCTGACTTTGCCCTATCCACACAACAGCGAGATAGATTCGTCTCGCCTGGAACCGCAGACATCGCGTTTGAAGCCTTATGAACCAATCGAGGTGTCGCCCACCATCGCTTCAGACGACGCCATTATTATAGTTTCACTACCGGACACTTTTATGGTCGCCGGGCGGAAGAGCCGCGGATCAACAGAAACTCGCGGATTTTTCCGAAGCAGATGAACTATGTGGTCCAATTCAACGAGTCCAATCCGTGTTTTTCTGCAGATCCGCGATTCTGAAGCACCTGGCAGAAAAAGTGCCCGGTAGTGATATTATAGTGGAGTTTATGTTGTCTGTCAAACGCACCGACGGAAGTGTGAGAATCTGATTTGGCGGGAGCCATGCCCCAGGGCTTTTGACAAGTGTCTCGGACCGTGGTACACTTTTGACCGTC
The DNA here is from genome assembly GCA_964387775.1 of uncultured Anaerolineaceae bacterium. Lineage (GTDB taxonomy): Bacteria > Chloroflexota > Anaerolineae > JAAYZQ01 > JAAYZQ01 > CAYLZO01. The sequence continues at coordinate 10,758 of CAYLZO010000049.1, read as the reverse complement.
TGGCCCTAAATCCCAGCACATAGAACAGGAGGCAGCAGCGTGTTTATCGCCAAAGAGTACGACCTAGACCTGGAGGCGCCCGGCTGTGAGCCCGGCGCCGAGTATTGGAATGCCACTGCCCAATTCAAAGACGACATCAGCGAGGTCTTTCCCTACCTCAACGCCCAGTGGAAAAACGTCGTCTACAGCCCGGCGGCCAAACAGATCACGTGGCACCGCGAAGGTCGCTCGGTCGCCATCCAACCCAACAAGATCACCATCAGCAACCTGCCCGACCGGGACACGGCCACGGTCGAGATGGAAAAGATCCTGGCCGAGATCAACAACATCTGGATGGACCGGGCCAACATCACGCCCCTCCACGAGCCCCGCAAGCGCCTGGTGGCGATGGAGATCTACAAATTGCTGCCGCAGACCAACTGCAAAGAGTGCGGCGAGGCGTCCTGTTTCGCCTTTGCCACCAAGCTCACGGTTGGCGAGGCGGACGTGCGGGACTGCATACCCCTCTTTGACGAGGAGCAGTACGCCGAAAAGCGCCAGGCCCTTCTGGAAATGCTGGCCGAAGCAGCCTGACACCACACCGGGGATGGGGAGGTTCTCCCCATCCCCGGTTTTGCAACTAGGCCAGCGCTTTGAGCCGGGCCTCGATCTCGCCCTCCAGCCGCTCGATCTCGGCTTTCAGGTTCGATTCCCGCTTGTCCAGCGCCTGGAGCTGATCCTCGCTGGCCTCCAACTGCTCGACGTAGCGGGCGCGCAAAGCCCCCTCCTTGCCCGTCGTAGACAGGGCACCCATGTTGCCCTGGATCTGCTGCTGGGCCTTGTAGATCTTTTGCCGCTCCTGCTCCACCTCTTTCAGGCGCTTCTCGGCGTCGCCGATCTTTTCCCAGAGGCCCAACAGCTCGGCCACCCGGTTGTAGACCTCGCGGTCCAACAAGCCTCGCCGCAGGTACCGCTGCAAGTCGGCGTACGACTGGCGCCGAAGTTCCTCGCGGTGAGATAGGAGACGGCGCTCACGAACGCGGAACTTGGCCTCGCCCCGCCCCGGGACCTCCACCTCGAAGCGATAGTGCTCGTCGGTCCGCTCCTTCGGATCGGGCGTGTCCGCCAGGTCGTAATGCGGCGTGCGCGGATGCTCAACCAGGACCGTCTTGGCCTCGCCGAGGCTGCTGTTGAGCTGATAGAGGCGCCAGCGTATCTCCCACTCTTCGAGGTGCAAGTAGGCGCCCTTGACATTCAAGCCGTGGGTCTCGCGCGCGGTCCCACTGTCCTCGCGGACCTTGACGCCCAGCTCCACGGCGTGGGGCACGACGACCTCGCCGCCCTCGACCGTAAAGGGCAGCACCGCCTCGCCCACGTACTCGCCCCCCTCGACGACGGTCACCGGGCCGCGCTCCAGCGTCAGGCCACTCTCGTTCTTGAGACGCAGCGTCGCCACGGGATGGGCCGGCATTTTGCTGCCGTTGTAGAGCAGGTCCTTGCGGTAGCCCAGATCGGCGCCGACGATGGGCACCATGGCCGAGTGGCCGCGCTGCACCGTCACCGGGGTGCCGATGTTGTACTGGAAGAGCTCGCCCAGCGCCTCGCCCTCGGTCGTCACCGGCGAGGCGCCGGCCAGGGCTTCGCGGCTGATGGCCGCTTTGGCCCGGGCCGGCGCCGGGGCGGGGGCAAATCCGCGCATCACAGCTCCCATCGCCGCGCCCGGTGGCTCGGCGCCACGGAACGCCTCCGCCTCGGCAAACTCGACCGGGGCGGCCGCCACGCGGGCCTCCTCCTCGACCACGGGCCGCTGGGGCGTAAAGGGCGTGTAGAGGTCATAGACGAAACTGATGGGCATCCCGGCCACCAGCGACAGCGAAATGCCCTCCAGGTCCTCCTCCAGCCGGTTGTCGAAAATGCCCCAGCCCTGGAGCAAGGCACGCGGGCCGCCGTCGGCGTCGGGATCGCACACCAGCCGGTAGCTGACCCGCCACGTCGGCGCCGGGGCGATGTAGCTCACCGACAGGTCGTGCTCGCCGGGCGAGAGGCGGATCGTCACCTGGCGATAGTCCTCCTGGGTCAGCGCCGTCTTGAGGAAGAAGCGCAGGTCGTCGGCGCCCCGCTCGTCCAGGATCTCGACGCCCTGCACGCGGCCCAGGGCCACGGCTTCCACCTGCGAGGTCTCATCCAGCAAGAGCGACACCGGCGAAGCTTCCACTGGCTGCCGCTCGGGCAGCTCGTCCAGGCCGAGCAACGTGCCGCTGGCCTCCTCTCCCTGGTCGAGGCGCAGGCGCACGCGCCGTCCCCGCAGGCTGACCAGCAGGTCGCGCAGGCTGCGGTCGTCGGCCAGGCGCACCGAGCAGCCGGCCAGACGCTCCTCGCGGCCCTGGGGCGTGGCATAGTCGAGGCCCAGCACCTGGCCACTGCCGAGGTCGATGGCCGTCAGACTCTTGAGCACGTCGTTCATCTCTTCGACGCGGAAGGAGAGCTCGACCTCCTCGCCGCTTAGTTCCGCCCGGCGCTCGAAAAAGCCGACGCCGTGCTTGTACAAGGTCATGTGCGTGATGGGTAGATTCATCGTAGGCCCTCCTAGATACCCAACTCCGAGACTAGATATTCTCTGAAACGAGCATACTCCGAGCTGCCAACTTTAGCGATCTCCTCAAGGTAGAAAAGCTCATTCGTCGTGGGCGTTTCCTGCTTCCAGGCGGAATCATCTATACCTGCAACGTTGATGACCGTCCAAAACTGTGAATCCGTGTCCCATTCAAGATCCCCCTGAACGCTTACAGTTCAACAACTCTTGGTCAAGTTGGCCAATGTCCAACTCTCCAACCTGCTCCAACAGAGCTGGAAGCAAGTGTGCTTCCTCGGCCTCTTTCAGACGCTGGTAGAAGCCCAATTGCAATGATGGTGACAGGACCGGGTACTTGGGCACGCTATCCTCCTTGTGTTTGGTCGGATTCGACGGTCTCAAACGTGAATCCCTGCTCAGCCAGCCTCTTTCTGGCGATCTTGATATACTCCTTCTTCAATTCAATGCTAATGAAACTACGACCGTGCAAAGCTGCGACCAGACCCGTCGTACCGAGCCAAAGAAGGGATCGAGCACAAAATCACCGACTCGACTTCCGGCCAAGATACAGGGTTCTATCAATTTCGTTGGGAAAGTGGCAAAATGGGCTTCTTTGAGCGGCTCCGTTTGCACGGTCCAGACGCTGCGTTTGTTTCGAGGTTCCCCGTTTTTTCCTCTCTCGCGGATGGCCTCATAGTCGTAGAAATACTGCTCACTCTTGCTGAGAAGAAAGATCTTTTCGTGCGCCCGGGTGGGCCTATCTTTCACACTCTCGGGATGGGGATTGGGCTTGTGCCAGATGATCTCACTCCGCAGGTACCAGCCGTCGGCCTGGAGCGCCATCGCCACCCGCCACGGAACACCCACCAGATCCTTTGGATTGAGGCCCTCCGGCGTGGGCGCCCGGTACGACATGGCGCGAGCGGGGTTCTTTTTGTCGGGTGCCCGCCAAGTCCGCCCACCACTCGTGTAGCAATCGCCGATGTTCAGCCAAAAGGTGCCGTCCTCGCGCAGAACCCGTTTCAGTTCGTGAAACACCTGCACCAGTCTTTCGACATATTCATCTACGCTCTCCTCAGAGCCAAGTTGACCGGGACACTCGTAATCTCGCAAACCCCAGTAGGGCGGGGAGGTCACGGCAGTCTGGCAAACTCCCGTGGGAAGCTCAGACAAGATTTGATGCGCATCCCCCTGATACACCGTTGACTCGGTGGATACTTCTGGGTAGAGTAGCGTTGGCTGTAACGCCGTTTCAACCATCAGCCTGCGCTTTCTGAGCGTGAAACGTGATTAGGATTCTCAACGCAACACCACCCCCGCCACCGTCACCCACGATAGCCCCTGCGGGTCGGCCGGGCACTGGGCGTAGCCGGCGGGCTCGCCGCTCACTTTGTCCAACAGCCGCAAGGTGAGATAGATGGGCGGCAGGCCGCAGACGTTGCGCCGGTCGCCCTCGGCCTTGAGCTGCGCAAAAAAGCCCGCCGCGTCGCCATCGTAGACGGCGCCCAGCAGCCGCTCGTCGTGGTTCCGCACCTGGGCCTTGGCGATGAAATCGAGCCCGTGGGGGTCGCCAAAAGCCGGGCCGGCGTGGCACAGGTCGGCCGCCGCGACGACGAGGGTCCGTCGCTCGGCCATCATCTCCCGCAGTGCCTCCACGGCCCGGGCAAAGGGCGCGTGGTCCGCCGGATCACCCTCACCGTGGACGAAATCGTGAAAGCTGCCGCACAGGATCGGCACCAGGGGCACCGGCCGTCCTTGCCGGATAAAGTGCAGCCAGACCGCGGCCAGCTCGATGGAGTGCTCGCCGCGATGGTGCAGCTCCTCGCCAAAGGCCGCTAGCGCTTCCGAGGCCACCTCCTCGCCCAGCGCCGCAGCCAGGGCGTCCACCGCCTCGGTGTCGGTGGGCAGCAGGCCAAAGGGCGTGGCATACGACTGGCGGGTGAGGGTCAGCGCGCCGGGGCCGCCCTGGTGGTCGGTGCCCAGGATGACGACCCGCTCGGCCTCGCGGGCAGCCTGGGTGGCAGCGCGCCACACCTGGGCATAGACCGGCCCGCCGCGCTGATAGTCGATGTGGGGGCAGATCAGGCCCCGGATCGGCTCGTCGGTCGCAGCGGGCTCGCTGGGCGGCAGGGCATCCAGGTAACCCTGCAACTGCTCGGCGACCCTGCCGGCGTCGGGCGCGTAGCTGGCCCCGGCGAGGGTCAGCGGGCGGAAGGGCGCCTCGCGGTAAGCGCGCAGCGCCTCGGCCTTGGCCCGGGCAAAAGTCTCGTTGTCGAGCAGGCAGGCCGCGTCGAGGTCGGCCAGCAACTTGGGCAGCAGGCCGGGCGCCAGCCGCACCTGGGCCCGCACCTGGAGCGCGGCCTCCAGCGCGGCCTCGTCGCGGCTGCCGTCCATTAGCGCCAGCAGGGGACCCAGCGGGCGGGGCACGGCGATCTGCGTGTCGCTCAGGCGCAGCGGATCGCGCAGCAGAATCATCGGCTGGCCCTCGTGCTGAATGGGATGGGCTTCGACCTCTCGCAGTTTCGGTTTCAAGATGCTTTCAACTCCCGTTGATTTTCGACGTCCCAGCGGAGTTGGCCAAAGCGCACGCTGGCCACGGGCTCCAGGCTCGACAGGGGCGTGTGGACGACGGTGCCCTGCATCTCCTCGGCGTCGAGGCGCGTCCATTGGGACGGAATGGCCAGCTCGCTCACGGCCAAGAGTATAGCACAACAGCCCGTCCCCGGCAAACGGTGATCGCCCAAGACCCTTAGGGTTTAGGGTGAGGGGCAGGCACAAGTTTGCAGTCCATCGGCCCCGTGCTATAATGAAGCCACTACCCCAGACGCCGTCCTGGCTGCACGGTGTCGGGACTCGAGGAACGATTTGGAACCCTGGAAACGAAACCTCTACGTGATCTGGGCCGCCGAGCTGGTGGCCATCGCCGGCTTTGCGGTGATGGGCTCCTTCCTGCCCTACTACGTCCAGGAGCTGGGCGTGACCGATCCCCAGGCGGTCAAGCTCTGGTCGGGGGCCGTGTTCGCCGCCCACGCCGTGATCATGACCGTCTCGGCCCCCATCTGGGGCTCGCTGGCCGACCGCTACGGGCGCAAGCTGATGGTCCAGCGGGCCATGTTTGGCGGCGCTGTGGTGCTGACCCTCATGGGCTTTGCCCAGAACGTGACCCAACTCATCGTCCTGCGGGCCATCCAGGGGGCGCTGACCGGCACCGTCTCGGCGGCGACGACGCTGGTGGCCAGCACGGCGCCCCGCGAGCGGGCCGGCTACGCCCTGGGGCTGTTGCAGATGGCGGTCTGGAGCGGGGCCTCGGTGGGGCCGCTCATCGGCGGCGTGGTGGCCGACACCTGGGGCTACCGGGCCGCGTTCTACATCACCGGCGCGCTCCTCTTTGTGGCGGGCCTGACCATCTCGCGCTTTGTGCACGAAGAGTTCACGCCGGTAGCGCAGACCGAGGGCGACGACGAGGGCGGCTTCTGGCACGGGCTGCGGCTCGTGGTCCGCGACCGGGGGCTCTTGAGCCTCTTTTCGGTGCGCGTCACCGTGCGCGCCGCCACCCGGCTGATGAGCCCTGTCCTGCCCCTCTTTGTCCAGAGCCTGGTGCCGACCTCGGCGCGCATCGCCTCGCTGACGGGCCTCATCTCCTCGGTGCGGGCGGCGACGGGGGCCGTCGGCGCGGTGACGCTGGGCCGGGCCAGCGACCGGCTCGGCTACCGGCGGGTGATGCTCGTCTGCGCGGTGGGGGTGGGCGTGCTCTACGTGCCCCAGTTCTGGGTGACGAATCCGTGGCAGTTGGTGGCGCTCCAGGGCGCCGTGGGCCTGGTGATGAGCGGCGTGCTGGCCTCCATCAGCGCCATGCTGGCCAACCTAGCCCCCGAGGGGCGGCAGGGGGCGGTCTATGGCCTGGACGCCAGCATCGTCTCGACGGCCAACGCCGTGGGGCCGATGGTGGGCTCGGGCGTGGCCGCCTGGATGGGCCTGCGGGCGCCGTTCTTGCTGGCAGCGGGGGCGTTCTTCGTGGCGGCGGGGGCGGCCTGGCTGCTGGTGCCCCGGTCTGAAGAAAAGAAAAGCTCCGCCGCCTCGGCGTGAGGGGCGGGGTCTCGGCCTGTTTTCGTGAACCCCACACGTTGGTCCACCTACCATTGAGCTCACCTGCCCGGCGGATGCGTGACTCTCAACGTCGCCACCCGAGACACCTCAACAACAACTACTCTTCACCCACCTCACCGGAAGCGGTGTCTAGCTCCAGCAAATGCGCATCTTCAAGGTCCTTGGCGCGTCCCGCTGCACGTTTTGACGCTATCAAATCCGCCTTGGACACCACATAGAAATCCTGTCCCCGGTAGTGCATTGTTTCCCGTCTTTCCCACACGTCAGAAAACTCGATACCTGGTGTCCGCGTTTGCACATCAATCTGTACCCAATCTCTAAAAATGCTAATCTCGTGCGCCAACAATTCTTCCGCCGTTGTCAACACTGCAGTTCCTATTTCGGCTTCCAAAAGTGCCGTCAACAGACGTTGTGCGTTCTCCAAATTGGCTTCGATCAGGATGTCAAGATCAAACGTGGCACGTGGCACGCCGTGCAGCACTGCCGCTATGCCGCCAATGACCACGTACTTGACATTATGTCGGTGTAAGGACGCGAATACGCCCTGCAAGCGGTTGAGCATCTTTCTGCTCCACTATCTTGGGATTGGCCGCCAGCATCAGATCGGTGAACCAGCACAACATATCCATCCGTTCTGCCAACGACAAGCTCTGAAACCATCGTGCCTTGGCTTCTATGCTTTCTTCTTGCCGATCATGGATAACCGTTCGGCTGGTCATAGTCTATATTCGAGGGGCACTCACAGCGCAAACAGGTCTTCAACGGAACAGCGAAAGCCGGGCAGCAGGTCGTCGCCCACCAACGTGTCACCCGGCTTCAGAACGTCCACTTCCTTGGGTGAGTGGCAGACCCAGACCATCTCCGTGTCCGGGTAGATCACCCACACCTGGCGCACGCCGGCATCCAGCCACTCCTCGATCTTGTCCTGGACGTCGGCGGCCCGGTCGTTGGGCGACACGACTTTGACGACGAGATCGGGCGCCAGTTCCCAAAAGCCTCTGGGCACGCCCTCCGGCGGGATGCGATCCCGGGCTACGAAGGCAATGTCGGGCGCGCGGACAGTGTCGGGGTCGCTGTGGATCTGAAAGCCGGTCTCGGCGGCGAACACCTGGCCCAACTGGTGCTGGGCGGCGTACTGATGCAAGGTGGCGGCCAGGATCATCGTGATGCGACCCAGCAAGGCGCCGGCCGGCGTCATCATGAGCAGTTCTCTCATCCTCAGTTCGTAGCGTTTCCCCCGATCCGGCAATTGGGCCAGGTCCTCTGCCGTCATGACCTGGCTTTTCAGCTCCTCCACGGCTCACCCCCTGAACGTCTTGTGTCTGCCTTCGCCCGCTTTCATTATACCGCACTCCACACTCGCCGACAAGATGCCGCTTTTGACAAAAGGGACATAACTTGAGCTCTGCAAGGGCAGTCGCGACCCCTGGGTAAATGACAAGTGCTTTGGTGATGCTGTGGCATGGACTGGAACTGACCAGCGCCAACGGCCAAGCCATGCCCTGAGCCGAAGCCCTGAGCGAAGCCGAAGGGTCAGTCGAAGGGTGAGCCGCCGGGAAAGCCTAGTGACGGCTTTCACTCTCCCAGGACCTCGCCGGGCGGTCCCGGTCGGCTCCAGTGGATGTTAGCCGGGGCCACAGCCATCGCGCCGACCGCACCCGCCTGCTTCTTGCTCCCCGTGTCCAGAAAGTCCGAAGTCAGTTGGTGTGGAGTTTTTCGAGCACCCAGCCTCGGATCAAGGTGGAAAACTCAACACCTTCGGAATCAGCTATCTGCCTGACAGCTTCGACTTCTTGAGGCTGCAAAGACACCCAAACCGTTGTCGTCTTGCGTTGAAACACGGGTTCGGTGACTTTTTCCAACTGATCCTCAAAGTCGGTCAGATCGTGCGTATCCCAAAACCGAGCCAGTCCTGTAATTGAATCCGTTTCTGGAATTTCCAGTCTTTTCATTCTCTTTTCCATCGCTTAAATCGCCGTCTTTCATTCTGGGTCATGGGTCTGGCCGTAACGGGGTATCCCTTGCCGTCAGGAAACTGGATCACCACGCAAAGCAGATACCGTCCTGCCGTCGTTTGTCCGAGGACGTAATAGACCAGACCGGATTCTTTCCCTCGGACCTGCCCGTTGTACCAGCGATCGGCCAAAACACACATCCTCCACATCTTTAGGTTCCACCCCGTGCGAAGAAACGTGGTCAATCCTATCTTCAGGCCAGATCAAGGCGTAGCTGTTCAGGAAAGCGTTGTGATCGCGAACCGGCGGGAACGCACCGTCGGGCGCGGCAGGCTGGACGGTGATCATCCAGCGGCCCGCGCCCACACTCTCGACGAGCGGCTCGGGCAAGGTCAGCTTCTCACCGGGCTGAACCTCGACCTCGTAGGTCAAGTTGATCGGACTGCTTCTCATGGTACACATCTTTCAACGGGCAGCCTCACAGCGGACTAGTACCTTTTCAAGGTGAAGATGATATGCCTGTCATTGCGAGCGGAGCGAAGCAATCCCCACTTAATCAAGAGAAACTGATTGTTCGGCGCCACCGGAGATTGCTTCGTCGCTCGCTGTGCTCGCTCCTCGCAATGACTGTTCTTCCAAATCATGTTGAAAAGGTGCTACCGCTTGATGTTGTAAAACGCCCCCATCCCGGCGTACACCCCCACGTCGGCCAGCTCCTCCTCGATGCGCAGCAACTGGTTGAACTTGGCCACGCGGTCGCTGCGGGCCGGGGCGCCGGTCTTGATCTGGCCGGCGTTGGTCGCCACCACCAGGTCGGCGATGGTCGTGTCCTCCGTCTCGCCCGAGCGGTGCGAGACGACGGCCGTCCAGCCGGCGCGCTTGGCCATCTCGATGGCCGCCAGCGTCTCGGTCAGCGTGCCGATCTGGTTCAGCTTGATGAGAATGCTGTTGGCCGCCTTGAGCTCGATGCCCTTGGCCAGCCGCTCGACGTTGGTCACAAGCAGGTCGTCGCCCATGATCTGCACCCGGTCGCCCACGCGCTTTTGCATCAGCACGAACGCATCCCAGTCGTCCTCGGCAAAGCCATCCTCGATGGAGATGATGGGGTATTTTTCCACCCAGTCCTCGTAGAAATCGACCATCTCCTCGCCGCTCAGGGTGCGGCCCTCTTTTTTCAGCACGTACTTGCCGTCGTGGTACACCTCGCTGGCCGCCGGGTCGAGGGCGATAAAGATGTCGCGGCCCGGCTCGTAGCCCGCCTGCTGGATGGCCTCGACAATGAGCTCCACCGCCTCCTCGTTCGACTTGAGCGACGGCGCAAAGCCACCCTCGTCGCCGATGCCGGTGCTGTAGCCCTTGCCCTTGAGCACCTTTTTCAGCGTGTGATAGGTCTCGGCGCCCCACTGCAACGCCTCGGCGAACGACGAGGCGCCCACGGGCATGGCCATGAACTCCTGCAGGTCCGGCCCGTCCTGGGCGTGCTTGCCGCCGTTGAGGATGTTCATCATCGGCACCGGCAGCGTCCGGGCCGACACCCCGCCGATGTAGCGGTAGAGGGGCAGGCCCAGCACCTCGGCCGCGGCCTTGGCCGTCGCCAGGCTGACGCCCAGGATGGCGTTGGCCCCCAGCCGCCCCTTATTCGGCGTGCCGTCCAGCTCGATGAGGTACTCGTCCACGCCCACTTGATCGAGGGCGTCAAAGCCCCACAGCTCCTCGGCGATGAGGTCGTTGACGTTGTCCACGGCCTGGAGCACGCCCTTGCCGCCGTAGCGCTCCGGGTCGCCGTCGCGCAGCTCGACCGCCTCGTGGACGCCCGTCGACGCCCCCGAGGGCACGGCCGCCCGGCCGATGGCGCCCGATTCCAGGATGACTTCCACCTCGACGGTGGGGTTCCCGCGTGAATCCAGAATTTCTCGCCCGATGATTTCTTCGATAGTCGTCATTCTCTGCCTCCTGTGTTTGGTAGGTTGGTAGATCGGTAAGTTGGTAGATTGGTAGGTTGGTAGATTGGTAGGTTGGTAGATTGGTAAGTTGGTAGATTGGTGAACATCCCCCAATTTACCAATTTACCAATTTACCAGTTTACCAATCCACCAACTACAAACCTAGCGCCGCATACAGCCGCTCAAAGTCAAACCGGTCGGC
>CAYLZO010000048.1:10641-24946 GCA_964387775.1 uncultured Anaerolineaceae bacterium | reverse complement strand
GGCGCGAGGGGCGCCTGCGGCTCCAGGGCGGGCCGGTCAAAGACTGGCTGACGGCGCCGCCCGCCCGGCGGCTGGCCGCCCTCCAGGAAGCGTGGCGCGACGACCCGGATTGGAACGACCTCTGCCGGGTCCCCGGCCTGCGCTGCGACCGGGAGGCCGGCTGGCAGAACGACCCCGTGGCCACCCGGCGGGCGGTGCTGGCCCTCCTGGCCCGCTGCCCGCCGGAGGCGTGGTGGACGGCGGACTCGTTCGTCGCCGCCGTCAAGCAGGTCCACCCCGACTTTCAGCGGCCCGACGGCGACTATACGAGTTGGTACGTCCGCGACGCCGAGAGCGGCGAGTATCTCTCCGGCTTTGACTCGTGGCCGCAGGTCGAGGGCGCCCTCCTGGCCGACCTGCTGGCCGGGCCGCTCCGCTGGCTGGGCGTGGTCGCGGTGGCGCCCACCGAGGCGGGCCTCGCCTGCCGCCTGACGGCCGCCGGGGCGCGCCTTCTGGGCTTGGCCTCCGAGCCCGAGGCGCCGCCCTCGCCCCCCATCGTCGTCCGCCCCGACCTGACCGTCGTGATCCCGCCGCCGGTGAACGCCTATGCCCGCTTCCAATTGGAGCGCTTTGCCCAGCCGCTGAGCGCGGCCCCCTGCCGCTACCGGCTCACCGCCGGGGGGCTGGGCCGGGTGCTGGGCCGGGGCATCCGCGTCGAGCAGATCGTGACCTTTTTGAAGCAGGCCAGCGACGACCGCCTGCCGGCCAACGTCGAGGCCCAGTTGCGCCTCTGGGCCGGCCGCTACGGCCAGGTGAAGGTGGAAGAGGTTGCCCTGCTGACGGTCCGGAGCGAGCGGACCCTCAAGGAGCTATCGGTCCTGCCCGAGACGCGCAATCTCATCGACCGGGTCCTGTCGCCGACCACGGCCCTCGTCCGCCAGGCGGACCTGCCCCGCCTGCGCCGCGTCCTCCGCGAGCTGGGCTACCTGCCCCCCGAAGAACGCTGAGCCCCCGGCCTGGACCTCCGCCGGGCGCCGATTGACAAAGTGCGCCGGTCGGTGTATGATTGCCGACGCGTCCGGGCCGGTCGCGGGCGCAAACGAACGGGAAGGGGAGCATTGCTCGCTCAAAAAAGCGCCTATGCCTACTGAGAATCGAGAACCCACGGTTTCTGTCATCATCCCCTGTTACAACGAAGCCAAGAATCTGGAGCGGGGCGTGCTGGACGAGGTGCACGCCTACCTCGTCGCGCAGGCATTCCCCTGGGAAGTCATCATCGTCGACGACGAGTCCACCGACCAGAGCCGCGCCCTGGTCGAGGCCGCCATCGCCGGCAAGGAGCACTTTGCCCTGCACGACATTCCCCACGGCGGCAAGCCGGCGGCCATCTGGGCCGGCATCCAGCAGGCCCGGGGCGAGGCCGTGCTCTTTACCGACATGGACCAATCGACGCCCATCCACGAGCTGGGCAAGCTCCTGCCCTGGTACGAGGCGGATTTTGACGTCGTCATCGGCTCGCGGCAGACGGTGCGCGAGGGCACGTCGCTCCTGCGCAAGGTCGGCAGTTTCGTCTTTCTCAACCTGCGGCGCCTCATCCTCCTGCCCGACATCGAGGACACCCAGTGCGGCTTTAAGCTCTGCCGCCGCCAGGTCGCGTTGGAGACCTTTCCCCACCTCGAATTCCTCCGCACCCAGGAACGGCCCACCGGCTGGAAGGTCACGGCCTTTGACGTCGAGTTCCTCTATCTCGTCGAGCGGGCCGGCTACCGGATCAAAGAGGTCCGCGTGCGCTGGCGCAACCGCGACGAAAGCGACACCAAGGGCCAGCAGGGCGACCTGGCCCGTTACGTCCAGGAGTCGCTCAACATGGCCCGCGAGGTGACGCGGGTCAAGGTCAACCAGATCCGGGGCCATTACGACGCCATCTGACCCCAGGCTCGGGGCAGGATGCGGGCCGGCGGTGTCTGGCGTGTCTGGCCGCCCTTTAGGGCCTAACCCACGAAATCCTGGTCTATTGAGCAAGAATTTTGTGGGCAGCGTTTCGCCCTTTTGGTTCCGGTTTATCCGGGTTAGGAAGGGGGGAAGGACTATGGATCTATCACCATCGACTTGACCCAGTGGGCCATCGGCGGCGGCGGCGAGGGCATTGGCGTTGAGAGCGGTGTCGGCTCGGTCGCCTGGCAAGCGATGAGCAGCAGGACCAACCAGCCCCAGATCACTATCGAACTCCGCATCTCAGCTCTCCTCCGGATTGGCCGTGTCCGATCGTCACGTGGCATTAACCATCAGACCTCCGGCCTCGGTTTTCCTCTACGACCTTCTTTAGATTCTGAAACCGCTCTTGGATGTCCTTTTCCATTCCCCTCTCGATGAAAAGTGCACCGAGAACTTTGTTCTTGATCGCGCCACCCTCCAAGCGAAAATGCTCCTCGACGGAAACTTTGCATCCGGTTTCAGTGGATTCGAGCGTATAGCTAGACTCCAACTCGTCTCCCTCGGTGGAAAAGCCTTTGGCAGCAAATCTCTCGTTCTCTATCCACTCGGTCACTACCATCTTGTATTCCTTGTTCATTCCCCGCATTTCTTCCCTGATGTGAAATTTGGCCCCAACACCCCCTTCCCCATCATCCAGAATTCGAAAATCCTGGAAGTTTGTATTCCAGACTAGCACTCTTTCCGGATCTACGATCCATGGCCAAATTTCCTCTGGAAGCGCTGCTATCTTGATGCTCGTCCTGACTCTTGCCATGCTTCAACTCTCCTATGGATTAGAACGTGTTTCAGTCCAGTTGCAGATTTGGGCGGATATGCTTGCCACGCTTGGGGCGCCCGGGCCGCCAGCCTCACTCGAATTCCGCCAGGTCCCAGAGCATCATCCGATCCCTACAGCCCGTCGCCAGCATCTTGCCCTCGGGAAAAAAGGCCGGGGAATCCGCTCTCATCTACACGTCAACGCACCACCAGCGGCAGGTAAACCCTGTGGCTGGCCCCCGCCGCGCCGCCGCCGTGCCAGGCGGGCTCGGCGCCGGAGACGTTCAGGGCGCGCAGCGACGAGCCATCGGCCCGGACGACGTAGAGCTGGGGGTTGGTGAGCTCCGGGTCCTGGAGGTCGGTGCCGGGGGCAGGGGCGCCCCGCGCGAACACCAGCCAGTTGCCGTCGGACGACCAGGCGGGGGCCAAGGACCACTGCCCGCCGGCGCTCCGCGTGAGCTGGGTCACGCCCGCCAGCGAGCCATCGGCAGCGACGGTTGCCTTCCAGATTTCGTACTGCCCACTGAAATCGGCGGCAAAGGCCAGGGTGCTGCCGTTCGGCGCAAAGGCCGGGTCCTGGTAGTCGGCGGCGACGTGGGTCGCCAGCCGCGTATCGCTGCCCAGGTCGGCCAGGCACAGGGCGACCCGCTCGTACTCGTAGACGCCCTGGTGGGGCGCGTGGTGCCCCAGGCTGGTATAGGCCAGCCACGCCTGCCCCGACGAGAGGGTCGGGCTGTCGGCGAACTCGTAGGTATCGACGTATTCCGTCGCCGCCCCCGTGCCATAGTGCGGCTCAAAGACGGTCCAGGTGGCGTAGGGGTTGATCTGGCTGTACGCCTCTTCCTCGATCCAGGTGAAATAGCCGTCGTCGTCGCGGGCGATGTCGAACCCGCCCATCAGGTCGGCGTGGCTGTAGTAGGTCTGGAGGCCGCTGCCGTCCAGGGCGCGGGAGAGGATGGCGTGGTTGTCATAATAGTATACACGCTGGCCGTCGCCGGCAAAGAGGGGGCGGCTCCCCTGGGCCAGCGCCCGATCGCTGCCCAGGCCGGGCAGGTCGTTCAGGCGCACATCGGCGCCCGACTCGTAGGCGAGGGTGCCGTTCAGCGGCAGGTCGCTGCCCACGGTGGCCGCGGCGCTGACCTCGTTCGAGGCCGGGCCGACGTTGCCCGTACCGTCCACCGCGAAAACCTTGTAGTAGTAGGTCGAGCCGTCCAGGCCCACGTCGCGGTAGGAGGTCGTGGTCAGCGGCAGGGGATTCAGCACGCTGTACGGCCCGCCGCTGCTCGGGGCGCGGATGACGTAGTAGCCCTCGATGCCGTTGGCGTCGCTGGATGGTCCCCAACTCAGGTCCACCACCGTGTCGCCCGGCGTAGCTTGCGGGTTGCTCGGCGCGGTTGGGGGCGTGGCGTCCACCTCGGCGCAGGCCGACCAGATCTCTTCGTGGACGTTGCGGTCGTCGCCCCAGACCATCACCGCCCGGGCGTCGTCGCCGCTGCCATAGGCGGCGATGGCCGGGCTGTACTGGCTATAGATGTCGCCGCCGTCGTCCACGCGGAGGTAGGTGAAGGACTGGCCGCCGTCTATCGACGTGGAGAGCAGGAGCTGGCTGGAGCCCAGCGACCCCCAATAGCCCTCGGCCCACACCACGGCGACGCTGCCGTTGCCGTCCACGGCCAGGTCCCAGCGGCCTAGCTCATTACCTTCCGGCACAGACGTCACCTGGACCGGCGTGCTCCACGACTGCCCCTGGTCCGTCGAGCGCCGGACGTGGACGTGGCCATCGGCTTCGTAGGCGGCGTAGAGCGAGCCATCGGGCGCCAGGGCCAGGCGCGGCCGGCTGGCCTCCACCCCGGCCGGCGAGATGGCGAAATCGGTGCCCCAATTCTGGCCGTGGTCCGTGGTCCAGTCGCCATAGATGCGCATCGCGCCGTCCCGGGCGTCCTCCCAGGCCAGGTAGGTCACGTCATTCTCAGAGGCCACCGCCATTCGGGCGCCGGAAAAGGCCCCCACGCTGGAGGTGGCGCTGCCGGTCACGTCGTTGGCCACCCCGGCGCGCCACGTTTGGGCATCGTAATCCCAGATGAGGCCGTAGACGTCCTCCTCCCCCGTTCCGGTGCCGACGTAATCGCTGACGGCCACGGCGATGTCGCCACCGGCCGGGTCGATGGCGATCTGGGGCGCGATGTCGTACCAGTCGTCGCCGCTGCCCCACAACGCCCACTGGCCAAAGTCGGCGCCGTCGCTGCTGCTTGCCATATAGACGCAGGTTTCGTAGCCGCCGCACTCGCCGCCGGGGGTGGGGTAGGGGTTGAACCACACGACGTAAACCCAATCGTCGGGATAGACGGCGACGGCCGGGCTCTCCAGGCCGATCTCGTTCTCGTAGCCCTCGCTGACCGAGACGTTGGCGCCCCACGTCGCCCCGCCGTCGGTCGACTTGGCCAGATAGATCTCGGCCTCGTCCCACACGTCGCGGTAATCCTCCCACACGGCATAGATCGTGTTGCCGTTGGCCGCCACGTCGGGGTGTGTGGCGTCTACCAGCTCGTTCAGCCCGGCGTCGGTCACTTTGACGTTGCTGCCGAGCAATTTGCCTCCGGCCAGAGCAACGAGCACTGACGAAAGACTCATCAAGACAACCAAGCCAAGGACCAGCGATTTCGATTTCATTGCATTCCTTCCTGTTAATTCACTACCGGACGCTTTTTCCAATTCTATAGGATCCTGTCATTCTGAGCGACCGAAGGGAGCGAAGAATCTCACTTGTGCCCAAGTGTTCTCTGGAGTTAAGCGAGATTCTTCGTCGCTCCGCTCCTCAGAATGACGTGCGCCAAAAAGTGTCCGGTAGTGAACCTGTTAATTGTGAATTGTGAACTGTGGCAAACTTTTCACTCGCATTCACCGTTCATCATTCACCGTTCACCATTCGCCATTCACCTATTGCCCTTTTGTGACCAGCGGCAGGTAGATCCGGTGCGTCTCGCCCGGCTGGCCGCCCTCTGCCAGGCCATCGCCCGAGGCGACCAGGGCAAAGGGCTGCGGCCCCTGGGCTACGCTGTAGCCGTGGACGACGACGGTGTAGGTGCCCGCCTCCGCTTCGGGGATGAGCACCCCCTCGACGTTGTTGCAGGCGTCCCACTGGCCCCCGCGCAGGCACTGGCCCCCGCTGTAGAGCCCGCCGTTGCCATAGTAGTGGGTGCCGTCGGGGGCAATGACCTCCAGATCCAGGTCGTTGACCAGGGCCTTGGCCGCCGCCGGCTCGCCGGGATAGTCGGTCCAGGCCAGGGTGACGCGGAACGGGCCGCCCTGCCCCCCACCGCCGCCGATGGTAAAGGTGTCGGTGCCCGTCGAGTTCTCGTCGTCGGTGGCGCTGACGGTGTGGGTCCCGGCGGCGATGCTGCCCGGCGTGTTCAGATTGTAGGTAAAAGAGCCGTCGTTGGCCGCCGTGGCCGTGCCGTCGGCGTTGCCGTCGAGCTTGACGGTGATGGTGCTCCCCCCCCGGAAGCCGCTGCCGGTCACGGTAAAACTATCGCCCGCCTGGCCGGACGAAGGGCTGACGTTCACACTGACCTGGGGCACGACGGTCAGCGTGTCGCTGGCGCTGTGGCCGCCGGTGTCGGTGGCCGTGACGGTGTGCTGGCCCTGGCTGATTGTGCCCGGCGGCGTGAGGTCAAAGCCAAAGGCGCCGCTGCCGTCACTGCTCACGTCGAATTGGTCCTCGCCATCAACGGCGATGGTCACCGTGTCGTTGGCGCTAAAGCCGCTGCCGGTCACGGCAAAGGCGGTACCGCGCGGGCCAGAATCGGGGCTGATGGTCAGCGACGGCTCGCCCCCGCTGCCACCCGTGGTGACCAGCAGGCTGGCGTCGTCCACGAGGTAGAAAGAATCGGTGGCGGCCATCATGGCGTAGAACACGACCCAGACGTACTCGCCCTGGAGCGCGCTGACCGTGCTGCTACTCAGGTCCCAGGTGTTCTCCGTCCAGGCGTCGTTGCTGGCGTTCAGGCTCTGGGTGTCCACCAGGGTGTCGTTGTCGCCGCTCTCGATCCAGAGTTGGGCTTCGATGGTGTCGCTGCCCAGCCCCAGCCCCTCCAGGTAGACCTGCAGGGTGCCGGCCGTGGCGTCGGCCGGGAAATCCACCCCCTGGTACAACAACAGGCCCGGCTCGCCCTGGTAGCCGCCCATAAAGGCCGAATAGGTGCCGGTGTGGGCGTCCACGCCGGTCTGGTTCACGTACCAGCCGCCCGAGTTGTCCTGCCAGACGTCGAGGGTCCCGCCGCTGGCGCTCTCAAAGCTGCGATTCTGCAGCAGCTCGTCGGCGGCCCTCGGCTGGACCGGGGGCGGCCAGGTTCTATCCTGGGAACCGGCGCCGGACCACAAGCTCGCCGGGCTTTCGCCCTGGACAGGCGGTAACGCCGCCGAGAGCTGCGGCTGCCGGTCAGGCTCGTGCGAGACGGCGCCAACCTGTCCGGCCGTCAGCGTGAGCTCGAAAGACGTCTGGCCGCCGGTGGACAGCCCGGCCGTGCCGTCGTGGTGCCAGAGCTGCACGGGCGCTGGCGGGCTGAGGGTCGCCAGCAGGTCCACGCGGCCCCAGCCGGTGACGTTGTTGGGCCGGCCGGCCGGGATCTCCTGGGTGGCGCCCGGGCCATACTGGCCGGGGCTCATGTCCACGGCGCCGTTGATCAGCGTCGCCTTGAGCAGCGCCCCGCTGGGACTGGTCACACCCCGGGCGGTGTACCACTCGCGGACCACGGCCGCCGCCCCGGCGGTGAGGGGTGTGGACATGCTGGTGCCGCCCATGTACAGGTAATGCTCGTCGTAGACGCCCCAGCCCGTCCCGGCACCGGGATCGTGGGAGCGGGCCGAGACGATGGGCGCCCCGGGGGCGACCACGTCGGGCTTGACGCGGCCGTCGTCGGTTGGCCCCCGGCTGGAAAAGGGCGCCATGCCGTCCGCGTCGTCGCCCATGAGGTCGTCGACGATGGGGGCCGCGGAAAAGTCGTCGGGCCACCAGTCGCCCCAGCGGGTGGTGACCTCGGTCCGCAGATTCTCCGAGGCGCCCACGGTCAGCGCGTTCTTGGCGGTGCCGGGGCTGCCCAGCGAGTCGGGGTCCACCACGCCGTTGGCGTCGGCGTCGGTGCCGTTGTTGCCCGCCGAGTAGAGGATGAGCATCTGGGGGTAGTTCCAGGCCACCTCGTCCACGATGCGCGACATGTCGTTGTAGCCGCCGTATTCGGGATCGGTGGGCGTGCCGCCGGTGGGGCCGCCCCAGGAGTTGGTGTGGACCCGGGCGCCCAGGTCGTAGGCCGGGCCCATGAGGTGGCCGGCCATGTCCAGCGGGATGCACTCCAGGCCGGGATTGGGGTCGTTGTCGATGGCCTGGAAGACGAGCTGGGCCTCGGGAGCCACGCCGGCGAAGGAGCCGGCGTAATCGTGGGCCGAGGGGTTGCTGCCCGAGTTGGCCCCGCTGCCCAGCACGCTGCCGGCCACGTGGGTGCCGTGGGCGTCAAAGTCGTTCCACGTGGTGCGTCCCCCAAAATCGCCGCAGATGGCCTGGCCCTCGACGATGCGGCCCTCAAAGTCGTCGCTCATGGCCGCGCCGGTGGTGCCCGTGTCCAGGCCGGTGTCGGCCACGCACACGGTCTGGCCGGCGCCGTAGAGCCCCAGCGTGTTCCGGGTTTCGCCGGCGCGCATGATGGTCCCACCGCCGACGTCGTTGTCGAGCGTGGGCACAAAGTAGGGCTCGACCCAGAGCACGCCGTCCAGCGCTGCCAGGTCGAGCAGCCGCGCGCCGGGCAGTTCCAGGCGCAGGTAGCCGGCGATGGCCGTCACGGCCCGGTCCTGCACCCGGCCGCCCCAGGCTGCCACCTGTTGGGTCAGGGCTTCCAGGTCGGCGTCGGGCAGGGTCTGCACGGTGACGGCCTGGACCGCCGCCGTCGTCGCCGGGAGCGTGGCCGCCAGGCGGTAGGCGGGGTGGTAGGCGCCCACCCAGCGCACGAAGGGCAGGTCCCGCACCCGCTCGGCCGTCGCCGCCTCCATGCGCGCGATGAAAGCCTGGTCGGGCACGTAGCCGTAGAGGCGGGCGCCGGCCCCCTGCACGGCGGCCTTCCACGCCTCGCGCACCGGCCCGCTGAACTGGACGAGATAGGTGGCCGGCCGGCCGGCCTGGATGCTGAGCCGCTGCCCGGCCGGGACGGCGGGCTCCCCGGCCAGCGGGTCAAAGGTGGCGTATTGGAGGCGGATGGCGGGCGGCGAGGAAAAAGTCGCCTGGGCCGGCAGCGGGATCAGGATGAGGCTCAGGATCAACAACAGGCTCACAAAGGGCACGATACTGCGCATGGATTTCATTTGGACTCCTCTCTCTGAACCTCGCTCGTCACAGCGTTCGCGGGTCCGCTTCGGCAGCGCCGGATGCGCTCCGAGTACCTCCCCTCTGCGAAAAATCGACTAGCAGCGAGTTCAACTCTTTCAAATCTCTAAACGTCGCCTCCTGGTTGGTCAGTACGTGGCGTAGCCGGCCCCGGGGCTCGGTGCTGCGCTCGGGGTCGCAAAAGAGGGTCACGACAAAGGTCTCTCGGCTCTCCATGCCTACCGCCCTTTCCAGTCTGCGATCTGGAAAGAGTGTAGCAGAGGCCGGTGACAAACGAGTGACAGAAGGGGGGAGGCTGATCCGTGGGGAGCAATCAGCGGAGGGCGATGATCCTGGTACGAATGGGAATGGGGCAGCGTGAGGCGACTGATGTGACACCGCCTCAAATCGAAGGTGAACGGATTCGGCTTCCGAACTTGTGGGGCTAGGACACCTGCTCGTTCGCCTATCGAATTAGCCGGTCGATGGCCCGCTTCACCACCGAGACGTCGGCCGGCAGCTCCAGCGGCGGGTTGGCGTGGCGGGCCGCCACCCCCGGCAGCGTGCCGTCGTGATAGCCGATCTTGAAGCCCGTGAACTTGAGCCCGTGGGCCGTCGAGATGACGATGACGCGCTGGTCCGCGCCGACCTCGCCCCGCTCGATGAGTTTGAACAGCACGGCCAACGCCACGCCCGTCTGCGGGCAGGCGTAGAGCCCGGCCCGGTCGGCCTGGGCGGCGGCGTCCGCCAGCTCGTCCTCGGTGGCCTGCCCGACCACGCCCTCGAACTGGTGCAGGACCTTGATCGCCCGCTCGTAGCTGACCGGCGCGCCGATCTGGATGGCGCTGGCCGCCGTCTTTTTCGCCTCCACGGGCCGGTACTCGCGAAAGCCGGTCAGGAAGCTGAGGTAGAGCGGGTTGGCGTGGGCCGCCTGGGCGCAGGCGATGCGCGGCAGCACGTCGATCAGGCCCAGGTCGCGCATCAGCAAGAGGCCCTTGCCCAGCGCGCTGACGTTGCCCAGGTTGCCGGCGGGGATGACGATCCAGTCGGGCACCTCCCAGTCGAACTGCTGCACGATCTCGACGCCCACGGTTTTCTGGCCCTCCATGCGCAGCGAGTTCATCGAGTTGGCCAGGTAGATACCCTGGTCGGCGGTCACCGCCTGGACGATCTCCATGCAGCCGTCGAAATCGGTGTCGAGGGCCAGGACCTGGGCGCCGTGGGCCAGGGGCTGGACCAGTTGCGCCGTCGAGACCTTGCCGTGTGGCAAAAAGACGAGGGCCGGGATACCGGCCG
The DNA here is from genome assembly GCA_964387775.1 of uncultured Anaerolineaceae bacterium. Classification (GTDB taxonomy): domain Bacteria; phylum Chloroflexota; class Anaerolineae; order JAAYZQ01; family JAAYZQ01; genus CAYLZO01. The sequence goes on along the minus strand of CAYLZO010000048.1, from coordinate 14,571 downwards.
CCGCCGCGTAGGCCGCCAGCGCCGCCGACGTGTCCCCCGTCGAGGCGCAGGCCACGGCGCGGATGGGCTTTTGGTCGGCCATCATCTGCCGCACCACCGAGACGAGGACCGTCATGCCCAGGTCCTTGAAGGAGCCGGTGTGGCTGTTGCCGCTCAGCTTGACCCACAGGTCGGCCACGCCGATCTCTTGGCCCAAGCGCTCGGCCCAGAAGCAGTTGGTGTGGCCCTCGTACATCGAGACGACGTTTTCGTCGTCCACCTGGGGGCAGACCCACTCCTTTTTGCCCCACACGCCGCTGCCGTAGGGCCACTCGTTGGACCGCGTCCGCCGGTCAAAGAGTGCCTTCCACTCGCCGGCGCTGTGGTCCTCCAACGCCGCCACGTCGTGCTCCACGTCGAGCAGCCCGCCGCAGTCCTCGCAGCGATAGACCACGTCGTAAATCGAGTAGCGGCGCCCGCAGCCCCGGATGCATTCCAGCCAGCTATGGTATCTCATTTCTGCCTCCGACGATGTGGAAAGTGGTAGATACGCGGCTTCTCGGTGAGCCATTGGACATACATCGGCACTGACCCAAACCGCTCGCGCACCCGCCTGACAATTTCAATCTTGTTGTCACGGCATAGTTTGAAACTCGGGTGATAGGTCCAGGCAGTAGCTCTATCTGACAACAGCGTCATTTTGTGGCAATCTTCCCCCAGCTTGGCGCTCAGGGTTTGTTCTCGTGGGCATGTTGGTCGGCGGTCGTGTGGGCCTATGGCACTTGTCCCGATTGGGCGACGGTGTGTCGTTGGACACTGATGCCGCGCCGGCACCCGTAGGAAGCGTCAGGCCCAGAGAGGCACACCGGCTCCGGTTGGCGAGATAGCTGCACCATTGGCGCCATCGGTCGCCGAACCCCAGGCGTCTAGCAAGATCCTGGTTGTGGCTGAGGGCAGCGGCCGGGTTCCCTTGCAGATGGTGCTGCGGCCAGGTGTCCTCCTGACCAAACGAGGTATCCAACTGCGGCCAGTCATTGCGCGCTTGGGCCAAGAGGTAGAGGCGTATCGCGTGTTGTGGGAGGCCCTCCGCATCCTCCGCACTCTGCCCGCCAGCACTCGTGCCACGGTGATGACGATGCTGCGGGGTCTTGAGGCAGAGGACACGGGATAATCTGCTTTTCCGGCCAAACTGAACACGCCACCGGTCACAAGACAGACAGAAAAAGTCCCCTCCACGCGAGGGGACTTTTCGCTCCACTAACAGGAGAACACTCAAGGGATGAACAGCCGCGCCGGGCCCCGGTAGTTCTCCACGCCCAGCACAATGTCCACCAGGCGGGAAACGCAACGATCCCGGTATGCTTTGTCGTCCAGACGGCCTATCCGGCTGATGGTCAGCACCGGCAGTGAATCGGCCCTGTTCTCCTCGCGGAGGGTTTGCTCCAGCGAGTCGTCGCCCTCCATGTTGCGGTTGCTCGTCAGCAGGATCATGCCCTCCGCCTGAGCGAAACGCCAGATCACGCGGTCGCTGCTGTCGGCGGGCAGGTCGACATCGCTGAACGTAACCAACTCCACGTCAACCAGGTCCAGCCATCCCTCGGCGACCAGCGTGCCCATAGGATGACGGCGTGGCCCTCGATGTCGTGGTCCACCAGGATTTTCACGCCAGCCTCAGTTGCTCCTTCTTGGCCTGCACTCTGGCCCAGATTTCTTCCTTGCCAGGCGGCGGCCCCATCGCCGTGATTTGAGCCAATCGTTCCCGATTGCGACCTTCCCAGTACTGGCGATTCTCCTCCGCCTGCTGCAAGACCAGTTGGTACTCGGCCTCCACCTGTTCGCGATGGGCCTCGAGATAGGCCATAACGTCGCTAATCTGCCGGTCAGTCAGGTTTAGGCGGTCGCGAATCAATCGGGACGGCCAGCCAGCTTTGACATAGTCCATGATGCTGTAGAGCGTGATGCGTGTCCCGGCAATGGACAGGCCGCGATCCGTTCTGACCACTGTGCCATTTGCTTCCTGCATCGGTTTACCCTCTTTTAGTTACCTCAACAGACGTTTGCTCCACGGCTACAGTGTAGCACAGCCGTGGCGAATCGTCAAACTGGCAAGCGGTTCCCATCCCCAGGGCGGCACCTTCCCTCTGCACACCGGTGGTCGGGACGGCGTCCGGGTGCGGATACGGCTGCGGCCGGTCGCACCCGAGTTCCCGTTCAACTTCTGTTTCATTTTCAGCATAGCTTTTTCGGTATGATAGATAGCTCCGCGCAAGCGCGGGGCCAGCACCTTGACAACTGGAGGGAAAGATGGCAAGGTGCTGTGGTCTACGTTCCATTGGGACTGGTCCGGCGGATACACGACTGGCAACACAGTCCTTTGCCTGAGCTCTCAATCGCTACCCCTAGCCAGGAGCAGACCGAACGGTTGAACCAAGCCCGTCCGGCCGATGTACAGCAACTCCTGGCCGTGCGAGAGCAATGCGAAGAGAAGGTGACCTTCCAGATCGGTGGTCTCAACTTGCTGTTGGGCTACGCAAAGCGCATCGGCTTGGTGGAGATCGTGAACCGCTACTGCCCTCGGAATACGCAGGATGGAGACATCTCCGATGGCACGGTGATCTCGGTGCTGGCCCAGAGGGTGCTGACCTATCATCAACCGCCTCTTGTCGCCTCGTCCTTTGAGTCGGATAGAGGAATGGGTCAAGGATACGGGGCTGCACCTCTTGTTGGGGATAGCCGAGCCAGAAGCGCTCAACTACGACCGCCTGGCCGATGCGCTGTTGGCCGTGTATCCCCACTGGCAAACCATCGCCACGGAGGTCACCTTGCGGGCGGTCGAGGTGTTCCAGTTGAGGATCGACACCATTCATTACGATTTGACCTCGGTCTTTTTTCCACGGCGAGTACGAAGGGAGCGAGTGGGTGACCTTCGGCTACTCGGGGGACAAGCGCCCGGATAAGCGGCAAGTCAACATCGGCGTCAGTGCTACCGATGATGGAGAAGTCGTGCTCCCGGGCGGTAGCAGCATCCATTCGGGGGACACCAACGACGGCACCACCACCGTCCCGACGCACGAGCGGCTGCACGAGATTTTCCAACGCAGCGACTTGCTGGTAACTGGACGTAGCAATTGCGCACGCACAGGCAGAATCGCTCTGGAAGTCGGATTTTCACAACTTTTCACCTGGTGCTCCGACTGTCCGAGGCAAGCACCGTTCTCAAGGAGGGCAAAGTGGCGCTGCCTGCCATCGTTTTCTAGGCATTTCACCGCCCTTTGCTCGACCGACTGGCAGCTCCAATCGAGCACGATCCAGTCATCCAGTATGCCTGTTCCAGAAATCTGCGAGCGGCACCTACTAAAAGAGTAGAAATGGTAAGAATCATGTCATGTTGCCAGGCTTTCACAAAAGGGGCCCATCATGTCAGAGGTGTACAGCGTGAAGGAGGCCGCTGAGCGTCTCGGTGTTGCTGCCACAACCTTGAGCCGATGGGTCAAGATCGGGCGCTTTCCGAATGCCTACAAGCTCGATCCAAAAGGCAAGAATTCGCCCTATCGGATTCCAGAGGGGGACATTGAAGCTTTCGAGGAAGAACGGCGGCAGCAGGTGACGGAAGCGGCCGAATAAAAGAAAAAACCGCCAGCCCGGCATGGCTGACGGCTCTCACAGCCCCTTCCCTGGTCGGTCGGTGATTCTCTATCGGGCTCGCAACCTGCAGAGGATCACGCTGATTGCACTTTTACAACTGCATACCACCTGGTAAGCGGCCTTCGGCTTCCCGACCTGGGCCGGGAAGCTTAGGTGAGCCGTACAGGATTCGAACCTGTGACCCGCTGCTTAAAAGGCAGCTGCTCTGCCAGACTGAGCTAACGGCCCATCGCCCGTATTGTACCACCGGCCGGTCGGTTTGGCAAGTAGAGGGGCGTAGGGGTCAGTGGGTGGTGATCAGTGGGT
>CAYLZO010000048.1:0-10541 GCA_964387775.1 uncultured Anaerolineaceae bacterium | reverse complement strand
TCAGTGGGTGGTGATCAGTGGGTAGTGGTCAGCGGACAGAATAGACCGAACACCGACCACTGTTCACTGACCACCGACCACTACCCACCCTTCACTGGCCTCGCTCGAAATCTACAAATCGATAGCCTACGCCCCGCTCGGTAAAGATGTAGCGGGGTTCGCTCGGATCGGGCTCGATCTTTTTTCGAAGGTAGGTAATGTACAGCCGCAGCAAGCCCGGCTCCTCGCGATATTCGTAGCCCCACACCTTCGACAGCAACATCTCGTGGGTCATCACCCAGCCGGCGTTGTTGACCAGGTGGTAGAGCAGGCGATACTCGGTGGGACGCAGGCTCACCCGCTCGCCGTCGGCAATGACCTCCCGCTTGCGGAAATCGATCTGCAAGCGGTCGTCGATGTGAATCGTCGTTTTGGACACTGGCGAGGGCATCTCGGCCCGGCGGAGCACGGCCTGGATGCGGCTGGCCAGTTCGCGAGGGCTGAAGGGCTTGATCACGTAATCGTCGGCGCCCAACTCCAGCCCTCGGATGCGGTCCTCCTCCTCGCCCTTGACCGTAAGCATGATCACCGGCACCGTCGAGACCTCGCGGATACGCTTCAACGTCTCGAATCCGTCCATCTCGGGCATCATCACGTCGAGCAGGATCAGGTCGGGCAGGTCATCGCGCACCTTTTCCAGGGCTTCCATGCCGGTGCCCGCCTCCGAGATTTGGTAGCCCTCCAACTCCAGGTTCATGCGCACAAAGCGCCGCATGCGTGCCTCGTCGTCGACGATGAGGATCAGTTTCTCTTCAGGCGTAACCATTGAACCCTCTCACTTTCTCGGCAGCCGAAACATAAAAATCGAGCCTCGGCCCGGTGCGCTCTCGACCCACACCCGCCCGCCGTGGGCATCGACGATGGCCTTGACCAGGTAGAGACCCAGCCCCGTACCCTCGGTGCGGCGGTGCAAGCCCGAGTCCACGCGGTGAAAGCGCTCAAAAATACGATCCTGCTCCTCCGCCGGGATGCCGATGCCTTCGTCCGCCACGTAAACCGTCACGCCAGCCTGGTCGGCGCGGCCGCCGATCCAGACCGTGCCCCCCTCCGGCGAGTATTTGACGGCGTTGCTGACCAGGTTGGACAGCACCTCGCGCAGCCGCTCGGGATCACCCCACACTGGCGGAAAATCGGGCGGGAAATCGAGCTCAAAGGTGTGAATCGGGTCTTGGCCCATTTGCGTGCGAAAGCCGTCCACCACCTTTTCGGCCAAGCGGGGCAGATGGACGTCGGTCGGCTCCAGCGTGAGACCGCCGGCCTGGATGCGACTCGCCTCCAGCAAGCTGTCGATGAGCTGCGTCAGCCGGTCCGCCTCCTCGCCAATGACGTCCAGGCTCTCCTGCACCGTCTCGCGATCCCACTCGACGTCCTCCCGGCGCAGCGTCTCGGCGTAGCCTTTGATGAGGGCTACCGGCGTCTTGAGCTCGTGAGACACGACCGACACAAAGGTCGATTTCATCTCCTCCGCCTGGCGGAAACGGGTGATGTCCACCACGTTAAAGATGCCGCGCACCAACCGGCCTTCCTCGTCGTAGAGGGGCGTGGCCGTCACGCCGACGGTGACGGGCGGACCGCCCCGCCGCACGACGTCGCCCTCGACGTAATCACGGTCCTGGGCCGCAGACGTCCGCGCGGCGGGCAAGTCAGGGAGCGAGAGGGGATTGCCCTGGCGGTCGCGCAGACTCAGCACCTCAGAAGCGGGCCGGCCCCGGGCATCGGCCGCGTCCCAGCCCGTCATGCGGCTCAAGGCCCGGTTAAAGACCTCCACCCGCCCCGCTGCGTTCACGATCATGACCCCCTCGGCGCTGTTCTCGATGATGGCCGAGAGGGCCTGCCGCTCGTCGCTGACCTGTTGATAAAGTTCGGCGTTGTTGACGGCGATGGCGGCCTGGTCAGCAAAGGCGGCCAACAGCGCCCGGTCGCTGGCCGAAAAGGCCCCGCCGCTAGTGCGAAAGATATAGATCGCGCCGATCAGCTTCTCCTCGAGGATCAGCGGCAAGGCCACGACCTGGCTGAGAGCCAATCCGGCGGCGGCGGCCACCATCCCCAGCCGTGTCTGCAGCTCAGGAACTCGCCAGCGCGAGAGCGGCCCCGTCCACTCGCGCCCGCCCGCCAGATCTTCCCAGAGGGGCTGGAAGAAACGGAACAAGCGAGCTGGCAGCCCATAGCTGGCCCGCACTCGCATGGTCCCCTCGCGGTCGCGGAGCACGATGAGGCCCACCTGGCCGCGCAAGAGCTCGACGGCACTCGTGAGCGTCAGCTCCAGGAGCGAGGGCAGATCCAGCCGGGAGGTCATCGCCCGGCTGATCTCGAGCAAGTAATCGTGTTGGCGGTTGGCCCGCCCAATCGGGCCGCGTTGATAGTCTTGCATCAGAGAATGCTCAAGTGTTCTACGCCGGGCCTGCACCGTCTGCGGCCTGGCAGACGTAGAGGCTGGGCGTGCGCAGCGCCTGGCGTTCGTACAGCTCTGCCACCGTCTCGACAAAGGCGGGGACCGCTGCATCCGCCACGAGGGCCACGACGCAGCCGCCAAAGCCGGCGCCCGTCATCCGTGCCCCCCAGCAGCCCGGCTGCGACTGGGCCAGGGCTGCCATCAGGTCCAGTTCTTCACAACTGACCTCGTACAGGTCGCGCAGGCTGGCGTGCGACTCGTCCATCAGCCGGCCCGCAGTGGCCACGTCGCCCTGGTGCAAAGCCCCGGCGGCGCGTTGGGTGCGGGCGTTCTCATAGACCACGTGGCGGCAGCGTTTCTCCAGCAACGGCGGCAGGTCGCCGGCCCGGACCTCAAACGTGGCCACGTCTAGGTCCCGCAGAGCAGCCACGCCGAGCAGGCGGGCGGCCTCCTGGCACTGCGCCCGCCGCTCGTTGTAGGCCGAGCCGGCCAGGCTCCGGCGTTTGCTCGTGTCACACACCACGATGGCGGCATCCTCCGGCATGGCGACCGGCTCCCAGGAAAAGTGGCGGCAATCGAGCAGCAGGGCGTGGCCCGCCCGGCCCATCACCGAGATGAGTTGGTCCATCAGGCCGCACTGGGTGCCGGCGAACTCGTGCTCGGCCTGCTGGCAGATCTGGGCCAGTTCCAGGCCCGGCACGCCGAGGTCAAAGAGGTGGTTTGCGGCGGCCGCCACGGCCACCTCCACCGCCGCCGACGAGCTCAGTCCGGCGCCGATGGGCACGTTGCCGCCGTAGACCAGGTCCAGGCCGGTGAGGGAATGGCCCGCCCGTTCCAGGAGAGCCAGCACCCCCCGCGCATAGTTGCTCCAGCGCTCCAGGTCGTCCGGCACCGGATCGTCTAGCGAAAAGTCCGTCTCCCGCTCCAGGGTGTGGGCCACGAGCCGGACTTGGCGGTCGCGCCGCCGGGCCGCCGCCGCCCACACGGCCAGGTCGATGGCCAAGGGCAGCACAAAGCCATCGTTGTAGTCGGTGTGCTCGCCGATCAGGTTGACCCGCCCCGGCGCGCGGAACACGCCCTCAGGCGAGCGACCGAACCGCTCCCGGAAGACAAGACTGGACCGGTCTGAGGGCTTAGGCCCCATACTTGGTCAGGCGCATGGCGTGACCCAGGGCCAGTGGCAGCTCGTCGGTGGCGGGGAACACGCCCAGGCTGCCCCGCCCGCAGGCTCGCTCGCCAAAGTCGTTCACACCGTCGGGCCGGCAGTAGCGGCTCCACAACAGGGTCGGCACGGGATGCCAGGAGTGGCTTTTCAGCGACGACGGCGTCGAGTGGTCGCCGGTGACGATGAGCACGTCGGGGTCCAGTTTCAGGAGGGCGGGCACCACGACCTCGTCCACGTGGCTGATGACGGCGGCCTTTCGCGAGAAATCCCCATCCTCGCCGGCCGAGTCGATCTTTTTGACGTGGAAGAAAAAGTAGTCGTAGGCGTCCCAGTGCTCGCGAAGGGTCTCGACCTCGTCTTCGACCATCTCCCCGGCCACGTCCAGCACCTCCATGCCGACCAGCTTGGCCACGCCCTTGTACATCGGATAGGTGGCGATGGCCGCGGCCCTGAGGCCAAAGACGTCGGGGAACTTGGGAAAGCCGGGGTCCTTGGCAAACCCCCGCAGGTTCAGCGAGTTGGCCGGGGGATGGTCGCTCAGGACCTCGCGGGCGGCCTCGATCCATTGATTGACCAGGGCCGCCGTCGCCTCCGAGGCCTCGTCGCGGGCCCCGGCCGGCAGGGAGGGGACGCCCGTCTGCTGCGGGTCGGTGTCGGCGATGTTGGCGTGGAGGGTCTGCCCCTCGGTGGGGCGCAGCACGAGCACGAAGCGATACTCCTTGACCGTCTCGACGAAAACCTGGACGCCGGGCAACTCGATCTCGCGGAGCAGGGCGACCAGCTTTTCGTTGAGCTCGGTGGGGATGCGGCCCGCCCGCCGGTCGGTGATGAGACCGTTTTCGTCGATGGTGCAAAAGTTGCCGCGGGCAGCCACGTCTTCGGGCTGAAGATCGAAGCCGATGCCCAGTGCCGAGAGCACGCCCCGGCCTACGTCGTACTTGAGCGGGTCGTAGCCAAAGAGGGAGAGGTGGGCCGGGCCGCTGCCGGGGGTGATGCCCGGGCCTACGGGCACGGCCAGCCCCAGTTGGGACCGGGCCGCCAGGGCATCGAGGTTGGGCGTGTGGGCCGCCTCTAGCTCGGTCTTGCCGTCCAGCTCGCGGGGCAGTCCCCCCAACCCGTCCAGGACCAACTGCACAATCTTGGTTTCCGCAGGGACCTGCAACTCGCGCATCACTTCAAAATCTGCCATATTCGTCATCTCCTAAAAAACAAGGCACAATTCCCGATGCGAGAATTGTGCCTTGTGCATCTCAAACTGGGCGCCGGTTTAGCGCAGGGCTTCCTCGGTTTCGCGGTCAAAGATGTGGATGTTGTCCATGTTCACGGCCACGTCCAGCTTTTTGCCGATGCTCGCGCCGGTGCGCGGGTCCACCCGGGCGATGAACTGCTTCTGGCCCGTCAGCAGGTAGACAAAGATCTCGTTGCCCATCAGCTCGGTCACGTCCACCTGGGCCTCCAGCGGCTCGGCGCGGATGTTGGGCGGCACGAATTCGCGGTCGTGGATGTCCTCGGGACGCACGCCAAGGATGACCTTCTGGCCGGTGTGGGCCTGGGCGGCCTGCGCCTTCTCGGGCGGCAGCTTGAGGCGGAAGGTGCCGCCATCGATGAAGAGGTCGCCGTCCTGCTGGACCAGGGTCACGTCAAAGAAGTTCATGGCCGGGCTGCCGATAAAGCCGGCGACAAAGACGTTGTCGGGCTCGTCGTACAGCTTCTGGGGCGTGTCGATCTGCATCATCAGGCCGTCTTTGAGCACGCAGATGCGGCTGCCCATGGTCATGGCCTCGGTCTGGTCGTGGGTGACATAGATGAACGTCGTCTCCAGCCGCTGGTGCAGCTTGGAGATCTCGGCCCGCGTCTGGACGCGGAGCTTGGCGTCCAGGTTTGACAGGGGCTCGTCCATGAGGAACACGGCCGGCTCGCGGACGATGGCCCGGCCCAGGGCCACACGCTGGCGCTGGCCGCCGGAGAGGGCCTTGGGCTTGCGGTCCAACAGGTTGGGGATGCCCAGGATGTCGGCCGCCTCTTTTACGCGCTTGTCGATCTCTTGCTTGGGCGTCTTGCGCAGCTTGAGGCCAAAGGCCATGTTGTCGTACACCGACATGTGGGGATAGAGGGCGTAGCTCTGAAAGACCATGGCGATGTTCCGGTCCTTGGGCGGCACGTCGTTGACGACGCGGTCGGCGATGGAAATAGTGCCCTCGGTGATCTCTTCCAGGCCGGCCAGCATGCGCAGGCTGGTGGACTTGCCGCAGCCGGAGGGGCCGACAAAGACGAGAAACTCTTTGTCCTCGATGAAAATGTCCAGATCCTGAACGGCGATCACGTCGCCGAATCGTTTCCATACGTGATCGTAGGTAATGCTTGCCATTTTCAGTTTTCTCCTTATTGTAGGTCGAGACGATGGAGACAGAACTTTTCGGTCACGCCCGGCCACTCGCCAGGTGTGGGACTCATTGCCAAAACCGTTCCCCAACGTCCCAAGAAAAGGTCGATCGTGTGTTACCGCAGGCTGTGGAATCCACGGCAAACCCGGCCCGCACGGGCGTGCACGGCAGTTGTGCTCCTCTCTCACCTCCCTCGCGCCAGCAGCGGAAGACTCGAGCGACAATCGTCCCTGCGCTTCCCTCACGGCGACGACTAAACAGGGACACGACATTGGGAAGATTATACACGATTTCAGCCGAGACTGCAAATTCCGCGACGGCGAGGAGTATACCGCAGAAATGTGGGACGCTCGCCGAATAGCTCGCGGCGGATTGTCAAATCCTGCGCGAGCCCTGGAAAATCGCCCTACAGTTTTGCGCTCTACTCCCTGACTCACCGCGATCCTGGTGATTGACCAGGCAGTATGTGATACAATGACCGTGAGAATTGTGGTCGAGATGACAGAGGCGGAACGGAAGGTGAGACCGTCAAGAGGGGCAGACGGATGAGCAGTTATCGTTGGTGGGCAGTCGGTGGGATAGTGTTCGCTCTGGTGGGGTTGTTGGCCTTGCAAAGCAGGGAAGGAACGATTGAACCGCTTTCTCGACCATCTCTTCCCGGTTCTCGTTACACGGTTGTGTCAGCCCATATGGTGAATGACGCCCAAGTAACTCGGACCCCCGCCGGTTTGTGGATCACTTACACTGAGGATGGAGAAGGAACCCCGATCAGTCCTGGGGTCTTGGACCAGGACATCATCACCGGCGACATGTGGTTTCTGAGCGGAGGGCACGCTGTACAATTTGCTGTCAACGGAGAGTGGATGACGTATACCGTGGAAGACTTTGGCTACGAATCCCCCCGGTATTTCACTGGAATCGCGGTGAATGTGGCGGGCCACACCTGGCTGGGAATTTGTAAGCCCTAACCCGGCAAAGCCGGAACCAAAAGGGCCAATGTTGCCCCAAAATCCTTGCTCAATGTGCCAGGATTTCGTTGGTTAGGCCCTATCTGCCCTACGACCCGCAGACGGAGGGCGGCGTAATCGAGATCGCCCCCGACGGAACGTGGGCTGACCATACCGATCAACTCAACCGTTGCATCTATAGCATCGTCACCGACCGTTCGGGCAACGTCTGGTTCTTTGAGCGGGATACGATCACGCGCTTTGATGGCGAGAGTTGGGCGATGTACTTAAACCTCCCAGGGTACGTCATTGAGCAAAACTACGAGGACATCTTGACCACGATTGATCGGGGGTATCGGGGCTGGTACGTCGAAGCACCGGATCGGGTGTGGTGTTTCGATAACCTGATCGGCCACGGGGCAAACGTCTACGATGTGGGGTTGACCCCAAAAGTTGTACCATGTTGACCTCTGTTTATTGTGATACTCCGGAACTGATTTTCGGGCTACAGGAGCCCGCCGTCGTAGGGCTGTGGGCAGTGTGATCAAGTCGCCGTCGTTTGCGAGTTGTCCACACTGTCCACAGCCACCGCTCACGATCCCTTTCCCCTGTCATTCAGCACCTGATCGACGTACACCCTCGGCGCCACATAGCCAAGAGCCGAGTGTCGCCGTTCCTGGTTGTGATAACCCATCCGCCCCTCGACGACCGTATCCAACTCCGCAAGGGTGGTAGCGTCCAGGAACAGCGAGTTCCCCTCCGTCTTGAAGCGACTGATGAAGGATTCCATCTCTGGATTGTCCTTGGCGCCCCGCAAGGCGTACGACGGTCGCACGCCATCCTTGCGCAACAACTGCGTCACCCAGGCATAGCTGGTGAAGACCGGGTCCTGATCCTGGTGCAGAATCATGCCCGCATAGCGGATGCCGAGCCGCTGCAAAGTGTCCTGCGCTCGCTGCCAGGCTTTCAGAGCCAGGGGCGTATCCGTCGTTTCACCCACGGCCCAGCCATACACCATCTTGGTGGCATGTCCGAGGATCGGAATCAGGTAGGCTTTCCGCCTTCCGTCCGCGAATCTCAACTCCGTGAAATCAGTATACATCACCTGAAAGGGCTCGATATCTTCCATCTGCGCCACCAAATTGGCCCGCTTGCCAGATGCTTTGATGGCTCGTTGGACGACCAACTTTGGCCAATATAATGGTCTTTCAGCCTTCCCACGCTTTTGCGGTATGCTTGACGGCGAGTCAAAGAGATTCCTCGTAAGAGGCTGGTGACGATGGCTACACCCACCATGCCGGCCCCCGCGTGAACGGACAGGCCCGGCGTCAGTTCGGCCATCAACACCCGATCGGGGCAGGGCAGGGAGGCGCAGAGCTGCGCCTGGAACCGACGCGCCTCGTCTGGGGCATCCACGTGGACCACGGCCAGCCGCTCGATGGGGGCCGCCCACCGGCGGCCTGGGCCGTCAACTCGATGACGCGCGCCCAGGCCCTGCGCCGGGTGCGGACCCGCTCCAGCAGGTCGAGCCTGGCGTCGCGCAGGGTCAGGATCGGCTTGACGTTGAGCAGCGTGCCCATGCCGGCGGCCAGATGGCCGATGCGACCGCTCATGACCAGGTACTTGAGGGTAGACAGCGTGCCATAGATGTGCGTCCGGGCGCCCACTTCCCGGGCCCGGGCGATAATCTCTTCCACGGAGGCGCCCGCTTCGGCGGCCTCGGCGGCAGCCAGGACCATGAACCCCTGCCCCATGGATAGGTTACGCGTGTCCACGACGGTGACGTCACCCTCAGGCACGAGGTCACAGGCGAGCACGGCAGCGTTGTAGGTGGCGCTGACTGCCCCGCTGACGCAAAAGCAGACGACCCGCTCCGCGCCGGCCGCCAACGCGGCCCGATATGCCTCGGCGAACTGCCCCGGAGAGGGCGCTGACGTCGTCGGCAACCGGCCCTCGCGCTCCACGCGGGCAAAGAGGGCGCCATCGTCGATATCCACGCCTGCCCGCAGCGTCTCCTCGCCAAAGTGCACGTTGATGGGCACCTGGCGGATGCCGTGTCGGGCCGCCAACTCGTCTGGCAGGCTGGCGTCAGTATCGGTGACGATGGCAATGGTCGACATGACAATTCACTTTCCGGGTAGCTCTATCGCTCAGGCTTCTGTTTCGCGCAGGATCTGGGCGGCGTCCTCCGGCGGCGTGGGGTTGATGTAAAAGCCCGATCCCCACTCAAAGCCGGCGACGCGGGTTAGGCGTGGGATCAGCTCGATGTGCCAATGATAGTCCTCCTCGATGGTCGTCCAATAGCCGCCGCGCGGCCGGCGGAAGGGCGCCGTGTGCAGCACGTAGTTGAAAGGCGGATCGTTCAGCGCGGCGCGAACCTTGCCCAAAATCAGCTTGAGTAGGTGGGACAGATCCGCGATCTCGTCATCCTCGATGTAGGTGAAATCGCAGGCGTGGCGCCTGGGCAGGAACCACGTCTCAAAAGGGAAGCGGGCGGCAAAGGGCGCGAGGGCGACAAAGTGATCCGTCTCGGCCACCAGCCGCTCCCCGAACCACTCGCTCTCTTGCTTGATATAGTCGCAGAAGAGGCAGCGGTGCTTGTACTCGAAATACTCCCTGGCTCCATTCAGCTTTTCCTTGACCCGCTTGGGTGTGATGGGTGTGGCAATGAGCTGGGAGTGAGCGTGTTGCAGTGAGGCACCGGCGATCTTGCCCTGATTCTTAAAGATCAGGACGTACTTGAGCCGCTCGTCCGCAGCCAGGTCTACGATGCGCCGCCGATAGGTCTCCAAGACGCCGGCGGTCTGCTCAGCCGTGAGGTCGGCCAGATCTTGGTCGTGGTCCGGCGTCTCGACGATAACTTCGTGTTCGCCGACGCCGTTCATCATGTCACAGAGCCCTACCCCCTCGCGGTCAAGCGCGCCGTGGTTGGTCAGGGCTGGGAACTTGTTGGGGATGACGCGGACCTGCCAGCCGGGCGTACCGGGTGCCGTGCCGGGTTCCCGCACAGAATAGATCTCGGTGGGCGTCTTGGCTTCCTGCCCCTCGCAAAAAGGACACGGCCCCGGCTTTTTCTCCTCCCGTTGGACCCCAAAGTCCGAGGGGCGCTTGGCCCGCTCGGTGGCGATGATGACCCAGCGGCCCAACACCGGATCTTTGCGCAGTTCTGGCATTGTTCTTAGCTCCTTTCTCCCATGTCACCGACCATTATACACCAAACAGGCAAGTTTTCGAAAAAATGCTTGACCAGGTTGGGAAACTATGGTACACTGGGGCCACGGAGATCAAGATGAAAGAGACAAGAGTCAAGAACCGACGAAAATTCGCTTTGGCGCTTCTCCTTGAGCAGCTCCTCCTTGGGAGGGGCGATGAGTCGTGCTGGGGAGAAGTGGGAGCGTGGGTCGTGTAGTCACCGCTTACCATCGAGGGCAGAGCCTCCCGGGCACGGGGGGCTTTTTTTATTGACCGTCAGGTTTCAAGCACGCATTTTACGAATCCGCGAATGCCACGGATGCTGCTTCGATCAAATTCGTGCTATTCGTTCATTGGTGCCATTCGTGATTCAAAAAAGTGTACTGTGACAAAATCGAAAGGAGGTTGACGTGGGGAGGTCA
>CAYLZO010000047.1:0-25101 GCA_964387775.1 uncultured Anaerolineaceae bacterium | reverse complement strand
TTCGCGAGGACGAGTTGACGGCCCTGGGCGAGAGGCCGCATTAGGAAATCGGGGAGCCTGATACCTGATACCCGTTCCCTGATACCTGCCACGGAGTAGCACATGAGCGAAAACGGAAACCAACCCGCCGCCCTGATCATCGGCGCCGGCATCGCCGGCATCCAGGCCGCGCTGGACATTGCCGACGCCGGGTTCAAGGTCTACCTGGTCGAGCGAGAGCCGAGCATCGGCGGGCACATGGCCCAATTGGACAAGACCTTTCCCACGCTGGACTGCTCGGCGTGCATCATGACGCCCAAGATGGTCGACGTGGCCCGGCACCCCAACATCGAGATGCTGACCTACGCCGAGGTGATCTCGGTATCGAGGAATCAGGGAACCAGGTATCAGGAAAACGGCCAGCTTGATCCCCCGATACCCGATACCCGATACCCGATACCCGATTTCCAGATCACCATCCGACAAAAAGCGCGCTACGTGGACCTGGACAAGTGCACCGGCTGTGGCGACTGCGCCAAGGTCTGCCCGGTGGTCGTGCCCAACGAGTTCGACATGGAGCTGGCCGACCGCCACGCCGTCTACGTGCCCTTTCCCCAGGCCGTGCCCAACAAGTACACCATCGACAAGCACGGCTGGCCGCCCTGCAAGGACGCCTGCCCGGCCCACATCGACGTCCAGGGCTACGTGGCCCTCGTCGGCCAGGGCAAATTCGCCGAGTCGCTGGCCCTCATCCGCCAGACCATCCCCTTCCCCGGCGTGATCGGCCGAGTGTGCAACCATCCCTGCGAGGTAGCTTGCAATCGCGGCGAGTACGACCAGCCCATCGCCATCTGCGCCCTCAAGCGCTTCGTCGCCGACTGGGAATCGGTAGATTGGGAAACTGGTAAATTGGGGCACGAGTCCCAATCTACCAATCCCCAATCTACCAATCTACCAAAAATCGCAATCATCGGCGCCGGGCCGGCGGGACTGACCGCTGCTCATGATCTGGCGCTGCAAGGCTACGGCGTGACTGTCTTCGAGGCGCTGCCCGTGGCCGGCGGGATGCTGGCCGTGGGCATCCCCGACTACCGCCTGCCCCGCGACGTGCTGGATGGCGAGATTGCCCGCATCGAGGCGCTGGGCGTCGAGATCAAGCTGAACACACCCGTCGGCGGCGAAGGCGGCCCGATGCTGGACGACCTGCGCCGCGATTTTGACGCCGTGTTCATCGGCGTCGGCGCCCACCTGGAGCGTCAGCTCCGCATCGAGGGCGAAGACCTGGAAGGTGTTGTACCTGGTGCCCTTTTCTTACGTGCGTTGAACTTGAGGCAGCAAGCAGCCAGCAGCCAGCAGCGAGAACTTGCAACTTGCAACTTGCAACTTGCTGCAAAAAAGGTGGCGGTGGTGGGCGGCGGGAACGCGGCCATCGACGCCGCCCGCTCGGCGCTGCGGCTGGGCGCCGGAGAAGTGACCATCGTCTACCGCCGCTCGCGGGCCGAGATGCCGGCCAACCCCTGGGAGATCGAGGACGCCGAGGAGGAGGGCGTTCGCTTTCACTTTCTGGCCAACCCGATCCGCATCCTGGGCAGGGCCTGTCCTGAGCATGGTCGAAGGAATGGGCGCGTGGTTGGCGTCGAGTGCGTGCGCATGGAACTGGGCGAGCCTGACGCCAGTGGCCGCCGCCGGCCTATTCCCCTCGAAGGCTCCGAGTTTGTGCTGGAGGTGGACATGGTCATCCCCGCCATCGGCCAGCTGCCCGACCTAGGCTTCATGGACGATGGGGACCTGCCGGTCACCCGCTGGGGCACGCTGGCCGCCGACCCCGACACGCTGGCGACCGGGGTACCGGGTATCTTTGCCGGCGGTGACGCCGTCAGCGGGCCGGACACGGCCATCGAGGCCATCGCCGCCGGCTCGCGGGCGGCGCGGAGCATCCACCGCTATTTGCAGGGGGAGGCGTTGGCCGGTCCCGCCGAGGGCCTGCCCGTGGTCCCCCTGGAGGAGGTCGATCTGCGGCGGGCGCGCAAGCAGGCGCGGGCAGCCATGCCCAAATTGGCCCACGAATCGCGCACCGCCGATTTCGCCGAGGTGGAGTTGGGCTTCAGCGAGGAACAGGCCGTGGCCGAGGCGTTACGCTGCCTCAACTGCGCCGTCTGCTCCGAGTGCCGCCAGTGCGTCGTGGCCTGCCAGGCCGAGGCCATCGACCACGACATGCGCGACCAGGTGGTCGAGCTGGATGTGGGCGCCGTCATCGTCGCCACCGGGTTCGACCCCTTTGACGCCACGAAGAAACCCGAGTTCGGCTACGGGCGTTATCCCAACGTCATCTCGGGGCTGGAGTTCGAGCGGCTGGCCTCGGCCTCGGGGCCGACGGCGGGCAAAATCAAGATCAACGGCAAAGAGCCCAAAGAGATCGTGTTCGTCCACTGCGTCGGCTCGCGGGACAAATTGGAGGGCGAGGAATACTGCTCGCGCATCTGCTGCATGTACACGGCCAAGCAGGCCCACCTGGCCCACGACAAGGTCGAGGGGGCCAAGATCACGGTGTTTTACATGGACGTGCGCGCCTTTGGCAAGGGGTTCGAGGAGTTTTACGACCGGGTGCGGGCCGAGGGCATCACCTACCGGCGCGGCAACCCGTCGGAAATCTACGCCGCAAAGGGCGCGGCACTCCGCAAGCGGGGCGACAAGCTCATCGTCCGCGCCGAGGATACGCTGCTGGGCAAGACGGTCGAGGTGCCGGCCGACCTGGTGGTGCTGGCCACCGGCGTCCAGCCCCGCCACGACGCCGACCAAGTGGCCGGGATGCTGGGCCTGGAATTCTCGGCCGACGGCTTTTTCGCCGAGGCCCATCCCGAATTGCGCCCGGTGGACACCCAGCGGCGCGGCGTCTACCTGGCCGGCACCTGCCAGGCGCCCAAGGACATCCCCGACACGGTGGCCCAGGCCAAGGCGGCGGCCTCGCGGGCGATTGTGGAGCTGTCGCGGGTGCGGCGAAACTCGAAAGACAGGATAGATGGAGGAGATGATGAACAATAAGCCAGACAAGGCAAAAGAAGCTCGTTTGGCATATGACGTTGATGATCCGGGGAGCATTGCCCCGAGTATTGGCTTCCAAGAGCAGTTCGTCGTGGATCGCCAGGGAAAAAAGGTCGGCGTGCTCCTTCCCTTTGAGCAATACCAGCAGATGCAAGAGGATCTACACGATCTTGCCATGGTTGCGGAACGGCGGGAGGAAGCGCCCATTAGCTTGGACGAGATGAAGCAGCGATTGGCTGAAGATGGACTCCTTTGAGATCGTCTTTCGGCCATCGGTTCACAAAGATCTGAGGCGGCTACCCAAGACAGTCATTGCTCGTATCGTAGCACGGATCGAGAGCCTGACAGACGATCCCTTGCCACCGCGAGTTGTCAAGCTGTCCAATGCCGAACGATTGTACCGAATCCGGGTGGGCGACTATCGCCTTGTGTACGAAGTAGATACGGATGCCAAGGTGGTAACAATCCACTACGTCCGGCATCGCCGGGACGTCTACCGTGCGGTTTGAAAGCGCGACATGGTGGGCCCAGGCCAAGGCCGCGGCCTCGCGGGCGGCTGTGGCGCTGTCGCGGGTGAAGCGGAGTGACGCGGCAGCGTCTCCGAAGAAGCGATTGCGGAGACGGTCAAACAGGCAGGAGAAGCGTTTCTGAAACACTGGGGCGAGTTCACGGCAGAACCAACTGCACGGAGACAGTAGACAGTGCCCGAATCACCCAGTATGCGCTTTGTCCGTGAGCACATCCGCGCCAAGCGTTATCGTCTGACAAAGCACGTGACCATCATCCGCCTGGAACGCGGCATCTCGGTTTCTGCTCTTGAGCAAGCGTTGCTGACCGGCGAGATTATCGAGCGGTATCCAGATGATCAGCCCTATCCAGCCTGTCTCGTGCTTGGCTGGCTGGCGTCGGGAGATTCGTTGCACGTAGTCTGTTCAAGAGGTGACTTTGAGCCTGCGCTGCGCATCGTCACGGTGTACGAGCCCGACGATGCCCTGTGGGAGGGCGACTACAGAACGCGAAAGGTGAAGAAATGAGCGATTCAACCGATCGATGTGATCTATGTGGTGGCGAACTAAAGCCCGGCACGACTGTGCTAGAAATCTGGCGTGGGGAAGAACTGATCGTCATTCGGGACGTGCCGGCCGACGTTTGCCAGCAGTGTGGCGAGGCTTATATCTTGGCGCACGTCTCTGAGCAACTCGATCACTTTTTGGACGAGCATCATCGCCACCGGCCGGAGCGGTATCTGGCCGTGCCTCAGTACGCGGCTGTACAAGCCATTGGTGGATAGGGCGAGCAGGAGATATGAGCCGCTCCTACCGCAAGACGCCGATTCGGGGCATCACCCCCGCCACCAGCGAGAAGCGGGACAAGCAGCTCGCCAACCGGCGGCTGGTGCACCAAGGCTCTGGCTAGCAGCAGAGAGTAAAGACGATGGACAAGAATGAGTTGACATCTGCGTTACAAGCACTGGACAACAGGTTGACTGTGCCGAGTGACATTGTGCTGGTCGGTGGTGCAGCGATGATCCTGCACTTCGGGGCCCGCCGCGCGACACGCGACATGGATGTACTGGTGCTCCGGGGGGATCTGGCGGAACTGCGAGAGGCGGCCTCCGTCCTTGCCCGTGAGCACGATTTGCCTGCAGACTGGATCAACGACGCGGCCAAGGGCTTCGCCGACGTGCTGCCGCCCGACTTTTACCATCGTCTCGTGCCTTTGGACCTGTCGCTGCAAAACCTGCGGGTCTACGTGCTCGGTCGTCCCGAACAGGTGGCGATGAAGATCGTGGCTTTGCGGGAGCAAGATTTGGAAGACCTGGAATTGCTGTTGCCTCAGCTTTCCGAGGAGGACAAGGGCGTGTTGCTGGCAATTATGCAGCACGTGAGCCGATTCCGGCTGGATTGGGCGCAGAGGATTCAGTATTTCCTGGAGGAGCAGGGATGGGAGATTCCCTAGACCGGCTGTTTCGAGAGTGGCACCAATTGGGCGGCGCGGTGTTGCTTGCCGAGCGTGGGCCCGAGATGCCAGTTCGCAGCCCGGAAGAGATCATCGCCGAGAGCACGGCCCATTGCCGCGAATCGGGACGGCTGACCTGGGTGGTGCTCGACTGGCTGATTCAGCACGTCGAGGAGGTTGATGAAGAAACGCTGCTCCGGGAGACGGAGGAATCGGGAGAGCTTTCGGTCCTGGGCGTGTTGAGCGAGGCCGCCCACCAGCGGAAGCCGCATCCCAAGTTCGAGCGGATCATGGCTGCCTGTGCGCCTCACGACAAGCTGGAACCCTTCTTCCATCGAGTGGCGCGCAGCCCGCTGGCCTTGCGACTGACGCGAGATCGGGCGTTGGATCTGTTTCGCCGTTGGAACTTTTTGTGCAGCGAGCTGCGCTACCTGGATAGTGCGGCGTAGATAGCTGCCTTTGGGACAGGACGGGCGATGGGTGTGAGAGATGAGCCGCTCCTACCGCAAGACGCCGATTCGGGGCATCACCACCGCCGCCAGTGAGAAGCGAGAGGCTACAGCGGATTTGGAATGAAACGGATGGTTGCACCAAGGAGCAGAATCCGTTCCTTTCTCCATCCGCTGTAGTGCCGGTGGCCCAGGCCAGGGCGGCGGCTTCGCGGGCGATTGTGGCGTTGTCGCGGGTGCGGCGGGAGCGGGGTTGATTTGGCCCGGTCTCCTGGTGTATAATGGGATAAACGGGTGGAGGAGGTATTTGTATGAGCGCAAAACTGATGGGGCGTTATATTGTTGCCGATCCCAGGATATGCCATGGCGAGCCGACTTTTCGCGGCACCCGCATCATGGTCAAGCATGTCCTGGAACAGGTTTCCGAAGGCATGGCCTGGGAGGCGATCAGTGCGGAATGGCGTGGCAGCATCACCGAGGACGCCATTGCCGAAGCGGTGCGCCTGGCCAGCCAGGCTTTTTTAGAGCACGCTGAAGAGTATACTGCGCCAGAGTACGTTCTGGAGCCTACGGCTGCGTGAACATTTTAGACGAGAACATCCCAGACAACCAGAGACAGCTTCTAAAGAGTTGGCGGATACCAATTCGCCAGATTGGGTACGAAACGGGGCGGAAAGGGATGCAGGACGAATCAATCATCCCTTTCTTGCACCAGTTGCGCCGCCCGACCTTCTTCACTCTCGACATCGGTTTCTACAAGCGAGATTTGTGTCATGCGGGGTACTGCCTGGTGTGTATGGCCGTCAAAAAGCAAGAAGCGGCTGTCTATATCCAGCGTGTGCTGCGTCACCCAGAGTTTCGCACCCAGGCCAGGCGTATGGGCGCGGTGGTTCGGGCTTCCTCTGCAGGCATTATGATGTGGCGGCTGCACGCGGAAAAAGAAACCTTCCTCAAGTGGGAGAATTAGCGCGATGGGGAATCCCCTAGACCGGCTGTTTCAAGGATGGCATCAACTGGGCGGCGCGGTGTTGCTTGCCGAAAGCGGCGCCGAGGCGCCGGTTCGCAGCCCGGAAGCGGTCATCGCCGAGAGCGCGGCCTATTGCCGCGAATCGGGGCGGCCTCGCGGGCGATTGTGGCGTTGTCGCGGGTGCGGCGGGAGCGGATTGATTTGGGCTTAGTTCTTGGTGTATAATTGGAGAAAAGAGTCGAACGATGACGGTTCGTTTTCATCCACACGCCCAGGAGCGCATGGTCGAGCGGGGCGCGACGGAGGCCGAGGTCACGGTCACGGTTGAGCAGGGTGAGCAGTTCCCGGCCAAGTACGAGCGCACCGGCTTTCGGCGCAACTTTCCCTTCGACGACGAGTGGCGCGGCCGGCATTACGGGACCAAGCAGGTGGAAGCCTTTGCCGTTCGGGAAGGTCCCGATTGGCTGGTGATCACGGTCATCACCCGTTATTTCTGAGTGGCAGGAAGGGGAGTGGTACGATGAAATTGAGTTACGATCCGCGCTACAACGTTGCCTATTTGCATTTTCAAGAGAAACGGGCCGAGGTGGAGGCTATTCGGCTCAGCGACGAGTTGGTGGTGGACATGGCTCCCGACGGCACCGTCTATGGCATCGAGTTGTTGAACGCCAACGAGCAGTTGCAGCGCGAGGACGCGGGCCGGTTCCTGGTGGTCAACGAGGCTACGGGGCAACAGGCGGAGTTGTCGCTAGCTGTTGCCTGAAAATGAGCCGCTCCTACCGCCAGACGCCGATTATGGGCATCACCACCGCCGCCAGCGAGAAGTGGGACAAGCAGCTCGCCAACCGGCGGCTGCGGCGCGTGGTAAAGCAGGTGCTCAAGGGCGAGCCGGACGCCCAGGTCTTGCCGCTCCAGCGGGAAGTGAGCGACGTGTGGACGATGGACAAGGACGGCAAGCACTGGTTCGATGCCGGCAGGTTCGCCGAGTTGATGCGCAAGTGAGAGACTAGAGCGTATTTGAAATGCAACGGATTGATACGCCAAGGGGGTAGCATGAAAGTCAACACCCGGGACTTTGTCCAAGAATACACCTTGTTAGAGTGCATCCAATGCGGGCGCTGCACCGGCGGCTGCCCGGTGTCGATGAAAACGGCCCTCAACATCCGGGGCATCATCTACGAGGCCCTGATCGAGGATTTCGTCGATCCCAGCCTCATGGATGTGCTGTGGGACTGCACCAACTGCCTGACCTGCACCACCCGCTGCCCCAAGGACATCAAGCCGGCCGACGTGATCATCGGCCTGCGGGGCTACATCGTCGGCGAGGGCAAGGGGGTGCCGCCCCGCGTCCGCGACGCGCTGATGAGCGCCTTCACCCGGGGCAACACCCTGGGCTTTGCCGCCGAGGACCGCGAAGCCTGGGTCGAGGGGCTGGACTTTGAGGTCCAGAACGTCTTTGACGCGGGCCAGACCGACCTGTGGTTCTACGTCGGCTGCACGCCATCCTACGATCCCCGCATCCAGCCGGTGACGCGCGCCCTGGCGACGGTGTTCCAGCGGGCCGGGCTCGACTTTGGCATCATGGGCCTGGACGAGTTCTGCTGCGGCCACGAGGTGCGGCGCATCGGCGAGGCGGAGGGGGCCGACTCGATGGCCGAAGAGTACCACGAGATGTTCAAGGAATTCGAGGCGCAGCGCATGGTGGCCGTCTCGCCCCACTGCTACAACGCCTTCCAGAACGAGTACGGCGAGATGCCCTGGCCGGTGCAGCACTACACCCAGCTCCTGGTCGAGCTGCTGGAGGGCGGCCAACTGGCGATGCCCACCGCCGTAGGCAAAAAAGTCACCTACCACGACCCCTGCTTCCTGGGCAAACACAACCAGATCTATGACGAGCCGCGCCACATTCTGCGCAGCATCCCCGGCGTCGAGTTCGAGGACCTGGACCGCAGCCGGGAGCGGAGCGTCTGCTGCGAGGGCGGCGGCGGCCGGATGTGGGCCGAGGGCACCAACATCGAGGAGCGGCTGGCCCACCAGCGCGTCCGCGATGCCGTGGCCCTGGGCGCCGAGGTGCTGGCCGTGGCCTGCCCCTTCTGCCTGCTGACCCTGGAGGACGCGGTCAAGATTTTGGGGCTGGACGACCAGATTCAGGTCATGGACATCATGGAGTTGGTGGCGCTGGCGATGGAGGAGTAGGAAATGGGTACTTTTTGTACCCATTTGAGTACAAAAAGTACCCAATTCACATGGAAGTTTTTCATGGACATCCGTGAACTTGAAATCAGCGAATGGGTCGAAGACAAGATTGCCTCGAAACATGGTATCATGACTGCGGAGGTCTATGAGGTTTTCTGGAATGACGAGGACCCGCTGCTGATTCGCCGGAGTCAAAAGGTCCGAGGAACCTACGCGGCACTGGGACGGACGTTCGCCGGGCGGTATCTGATGGTCGCCTTTCGGCCCTTGGGGGAGGGCCGGGTCAAGGTAATCACCGCGCGGGACATGGACCCGGGCGAACGATGGATGTATAAGGAGTGAGGGAAATGGCCAAGTTACCGAAATTCAAGAATGACCAAGAGGCATACGAGTTTTTCGAGAGCCATAGCATGGCCGACTACTGGGAAGAGATGGAGCCGGTAGAGGACGTGCGCATCGACCTGCCGCGCCCGCCCAAGCACCTGGTGACGCTTCGCTTCTACCCCTACCTGCTGGACGAAGTCAAACGTTTCGCCGAGCAGGAGCACGTTCCCTACCAGGTTCTGATTCAAAAGTGGGTGGCGGACCGGTTGAGCGAGGAGCGTCAGGCTAACCTGGAAACTGCGTAGAGGAGAACAGATGGCGTCAAGAATCGGCGTATACGTCTGCCATTGCGGGATCAACATCGGCGCGACGGTCGACGTGCGGGCGGTGGCCGACTATGCGGAGGGGCTGCCCCACGTGGTCGTCGCCCGCGACTACGTGTACATGTGCTCCGACCCCGGCCAGGAGATGATCCAGCAGGACGTGCGCGACTTTGGCCTGAACCGCGTCGTCGTCGCCTCCTGCTCGCCGCGCATGCACGAGACGACCTTCCGCACCGTCATCGAAGAAGTCGGCGTCAACCCCTACTACTTTGAGATGGCCAACATCCGCGAGCAGGTGTCGTGGGTCCACGCCGACCGGGCGACCGGCACGCAAAAGGCCAAGGAGCTGATCGCCGGCACGGTGGCCAAGGCGGCGCTGCTGGAGCCGCTGGAGGAGCGGCAGGTGGACGTCACCCCGGCGGCGCTGGTCATCGGCGGCGGCATCGCCGGGCTGGAGGCGGCGCTGGACATTGCCGACGCGGGCTACCAGACCTACCTGGTCGAGCGGCAGCCCAGCCTCGGCGGGCGGATGGCCCAGCTCAACAAGACCTTTCCCCGGATGGAGGACGCCGGGGCGCTGGTCGTCTCCGAGATGGAACGGGCCATGGAGCACCCCAACGTCGAGGTGCTGGCCTACAGCGAGGTCGTGGACGTCGAGGGCTACGTCGGCAATTTCGAGGTGACGGTCCGGCAGAAGCCTCGCTTCGTGGACGCGGACCGGTGCACGGCCTGCAACCAGTGCGCCAAAGCCTGCGTCCTGAGTGGCCAGGTCGCCGACGAGTTCCAGGTGGGCCTGGGTAAACGGGCGGCCATCTACCGCCTGTTCCCCGAGGCACTACCGGACACCTACACCGTCGATCCGGCCCACTGCCTGCTGCTCACCGACGGAAAGTGTGAAGGCGGCCCACCCTGCGCCCTGGCCTGCCCCGAGGGGGCCGTCGATTTCGGGCAGCAGGCGGAGGAGCGGACCCTCAAGGTCGGCGCCATCATCGTCGCCACCGGCTACGACCCCTTCGATCCCCAGCGCAAGCCCGAGTTCGGCTACGGGCAGTATCCGGGCGTCATCTCGGCGCTCGAGTTCGAGCGGCTGGCGGCCGAGAACGGCCCGACCGGCGGGCGCATCATCGTCCCCGGCCCGGATGGCACCCTGACGCCCTCTGGGCGGGTCGAAGGGCGAGAGCCCGAGCACGTGGTCTTTATCCACTGCGTCGGCTCCCGCGACAAACAGCTCGGCAACGAGTACTGCTCGCGCGTGTGCTGCATGTACACGGCCAAACAGGCCAACGTCGTCCTCGACCAACTGCCCGACGCTCGCGTGACCGTGTTCTACATGGACGTGCGCGCCTTTACCAAGGGCGGTGAGGAGTTCTACGACCGAGCCCGGGCGCGGGGCGCCCGCTACCGGCGCGGCAACCCGTCGGAGGTCTACAAGCGGGGCGATCACGCGGAGCGCGCCGGTGGCGAGTTGGTCGTCCGCTCTGAGGACACGCTGCTGCGCCGCACCATCGAGGTCGAGGCCGACCTGGTCGTCCTGGCCATCGGCCTGGAGCCGGGCGGCGGCGGCGAGGCCATCGCCAAGATGCTCAAGCTGTCGTGCACGGGCGACCGGTTCCTGGCGGAGGCCCATCCCAAGCTGCGCCCGGTGGACACCACCAGCGACGGCATCTTTCTGGCCGGCACCTGCCAGGGGCCGAAGGACATCCCCGACACGGTGGCCCAGGCCAAGGCGGCGGCCTCGTCGGCCCTGATCCCCCTGTCGCGGGGCGTGGCCGACGTGGAGGCCATTGTCAGCACCGTGGACCGCGACCTGTGCGTCGGCTGCGGCCTGTGCGAGCCCCAGTGTCCCTACGGCGCGCTGAGCCTGCACGCCTGGCGTGGGATCATGACCATCAACGAGGTGCTATGCAAGGGCTGCGGCGCCTGCTCGGTGGCCTGCCCGTCGAAGGCCATCACGCTGGGGCACTTCACGCAAAAGCAGACGCTGGCCATGCTCGACGCGATGTTGGGCTGAGGGTTGGCGGGATAGAGGGATTGTGGTAGAATAGGCGCAACGGATGAGTGAGGTGGACGTGAGATGACGATGTACGAGCTTTTGGTTGACATTCACGCTCTGAATGAACAGCTGGCCCAATACGAGAAAAAGTATGGGCTGCTCTCGGAGGTTTTCTACGAGTGGTACATCCAGGGACACGAACCCGAAGACGATGCCTGGGTGCTCGACTTCTCCATGTGGGCCGGGTTGTACGAGATCAGACAGAAGCGTGAAAAAAGATACGACGAGCTGCTTCAGGAGGCCCTGAAACAACAAGACGGAGTTGCCCAGATCATCAGCCACTCGCCCGCGTTGGAGCCTGCTTGATGCTGTCCTCCCTGGAGCGATACGATCATTTCGTCTACGACTTGCCCAATCGTTATTCAGCTATCCTTCGCTCGACGCTCGTGTTGATCCGCTACGGCTTGACCGTCGCCGAGGTACGCGGCCAAGTCGAATTTGAGCAAGGCATCGTCCTGGTTGTTGCTGAGGCCATCGACTTTGCAGGGCAGGGCAGGATGACCAAGTACGGTTACGAGGTCTGGCAAGGCGGGCGGAAACTGTGGTGGTACGACCCCCAACCCCATCCCGGCGATCCCACGCTGGCCAGCACGCATCCGCATCACAAGCACGTTCACCCCGACCCTTCGACCACGGACATCTCGTCCGCTTCAGGGCAGAGCATCAAACACAACCGCATCCCGGCGCCGGGTCTCAGTTTTGAGGAGCCGAATCTGCCCTTTTTGATTGAAGAGATTGAGCGAGAATTACTGCGCGGGTGAAAGTAGAGGCGGAGGTTTCAAATAGCCAAAGTCGTGGAGAATTTGGTAGAAATCGAAACAGAGTCGGTCATAGATGACAGTAGGTTGTCAAACTCAAGAAGGGAGGTCGAGAGACCGATGAGCGCACAAAGCGTCACACTCCATCTGCCGCCGGGAGCGATGCAACGCGCGGAACAATCGGCCCGCGCCCTGCAACGCCCCGTAGAAGAGGTGCTTGCGGACCTGGTGGCTGCGGCTCTGCCCGATGTCGAGGACGTTCCCGCGGACATGAGAGCCGAGCTGGTGCGCATGACCTGGCTGAATGACCGGGATCTGTGGACGATTGCGCACGGCCAGATGCCGCAAGAACAGCAGCGGCAACTGAGCGAGTTGACTCACATCCAGACCGAGCGCCCGCTAACCCGGGAAGAATGGGAGACCCTGGAAGCTCTGCGCCGGGAGTATGGGCGTGCCACTCTGCGCAAAGCGCGAGCCTACGCTCTCCTCAGCCTCCGGAGCGGCCGATCCCTGTTGACCGATGACTGACCCCTCGCCGCGCACGTCGATCCCCCAATCGCTCCGGCACAAGATCGCGGCCGAGGCCCGCCATCGCTGTGGGTACTGTCTGACGTTGCAGCGGATCAGCGGCGCTCAAATGCACATCGAGCACATCGTCCCCCTCTCGCGGGGCGGCACGTCCGATGAGGAAAACCTGTGGCTGGCCTGCGCCTGGTGCAACAGCTACAAAGGAGCGAAAACCCACGCCGCTGATCCGGTGACGGGCGAAAAAGCTCCCCTGTTCAATCCCCGCACCCAACGCTGGACAGACCACTTTCGCTGGAGCGAGGATGGCCTGCAAATCGTCGGCCTGACGCCAACCGGTCGGGCCACGGTATTGGCTTTGCAGTTGAACAACGAATTCATCCTGCCCGCTCGCCGGCACTGGGCCCTGGCCGGTTGGCATCCGCCCCGGGAGTGAACGAGGGCGGGCCAGGCGACAGTGACTCGAAAAGGGTGGGCGCATGAGCAAGAATAGGGTAGAGTGGCGATGAAAAGAGGTGAGTCCAGATGTCTGAAGTGATGACCCTACAAGTGCCGGATCGACTGGCCGAGCGGCTGCGGCCCCTGTCGCCCTGGTTGCCGACCGTGCTGGAGCTGAGCCTGGTCGGCTTCAAGACCAGGG
Source organism: uncultured Anaerolineaceae bacterium (assembly GCA_964387775.1). GTDB lineage: Bacteria > Chloroflexota > Anaerolineae > JAAYZQ01 > JAAYZQ01 > CAYLZO01. The sequence goes on along the minus strand of CAYLZO010000047.1, from coordinate 11,886 downwards.
CCGTGCAAACCGCCTCCGAACTCATCGCCTTCCTGTCCGCCGGTCCCACTCCGCAAGAAGTGGCGGCCTGCACCGTCTCGGACAAGGCACAGCAGCGCTTGCGCCGTCTCCTGGCCCTGAACGAGGCCGGGTGGCTGTCGGAGGAAGAACAAACCGAATTAGACGAAATCGAACAGATCGAGCACATCATGCTCATGCTCAAAGTTGATGCGCGGAAGCAGTTGACAGGGTAAGCCTGGTGTCCGTACGGATTTTACTGCCAGCTGAGTTTCAAGACATTCATCGCCGCGCAGCGTTGGCCTGGGTGCGCAGGGGATATGAGTTCAGCCACGGCGAGTGGCAGGTTGCGATCCGCGCCTTTGATTTGCTCAAAGAGGCGGCTGTCGCAACGCCGTCAGGCATCCAGCCTTTTCCAGCCATCTACTACCGTTACATAGACGAACCGCACTCGGATGATTTCATCAGAAGTCTTCTCAAAGCCGATCAAATAGAGTCAGTTGGAACTCGAGCCTGGGCTAGAATTGCTCAGACGATTCCCTCTGCACTACATCAAGCCGGATTCACGCCACCCAACCAGCCGGCTGCCCGGCTACTGGTTGCTTATTGTCTCTACTGGTGGTATGCCTTTGCCCATGGATATATCTTTGAAGTCGAGATACTGCGCGACCTGACCGAAAGCGGTGTGCAATTTGCTGCTCACGATCTCACCGTCCGCCAGGAGCGTATGTCACCGTGGGACCTGGAAGTTTTGGGCTTCCGGGGCGACATCAAGCGTAGCCTCTCTTTTCTGCAAACGTCGCGGGGGCGGCGATTGCCCTATGTTTTCTACATTACGCGCCTGACGGCAGCAAGCCGCACGCGAACGCTGGTGGTCTTGATGCGCCAGGTGATGTGGGAGGTCATTGACGGCGAGACCATCCTGACCAGTCTGGATGGTCTCGCCGACGTACTGCCAGATGTGGCTCGTGCGCGGATTTCGGACCTTGAGGTCATCATCGCCGACTATGCCCTGTGGAAGAAACTCGTGCGAGGGCGACAATCTGAAGGGAAATGACATGTTTGAAGAGACAATTGACGAGCTTGCTGAGCGCGAATGGCAAGAGGCTGTTGCTTCTCACCTGGCCTGGGGAAAAACGTGGCATGGCGACTTGCCAGCTGACGTCTTTTTCGGCATCTGGGCCGATCTGGCCCGCAAAGCCGAACCGCTGACGATTCACGTGCGCCTGGATACACCCCAGCCCATCGTGACCGTGCCAGAGGCAAGCCCACTAACCGTGGAAGGCCATCACATTCTGCTCGATGACGGTCGCGAGTTGGTGCTTCAGTTCGAGTCGTAGAGGTGGGGAGCAGAGCGCGATGAGGGAGAGAGTATGAAGGGCAGAGTTATGTGGTTTTGTGGTGTCTGGATCTTTGTGTCTCTGTTTCTCGTATGCTGTGCCTTTACTCAACCCGGAGCAGCATCCGTTGCGGAAAAATGTATACGCAACTGGGCAGAGGAGAGAGGTTGGGATGTAACAGAAATGGAAGTAGTCAGGGACGATTTTTTTCCAGGATCGGAGATTAGCCCCGCTGAAAGGGCCAACGGCATCACGGCAAGGGAGCATTTCACGGTTCGTTTTGCTCTGCGCCGCTCCAGCAACAAAGATTGGCAGGATTGGGGAATTGAGTTTTTCTCAGTGAAGGAGAATGGAAACTGGAAGCTGTTTGTTCGGGATGATATGAGTTACCTCGGCCTTGACTGCGTCGAGAACTAGCTTTTCTTGGCAACGTGGGTGCACAGCATCCCTCATGGTGCAGAACACCTGAGAGTTTGGCCAGCTGCGAAAACAAAGCAATCCACATAATCGACTCGAAGGAGGTACAATGAACTCAATCGTCTGTCTAAAAGAAGTCCCCGACACCGAGACGCGCATCGAGGTGCGGGACGGGGCCGTCGTCGAGGAGGGGATCCAGTACGTGGTCAATCCTTACGACGAGTACGCCCTGGAAGAAGCCCTCACCTGGCAGGAAGAGCACGGCGGCCAGGTGACGCTGGTCAGCCTGGGGCCGGAGCGCGCCCGGGAAAGCATCCTCAAGGGCCTGGCCATGGGCGCCGACGAGGTCTATCACCTCTCCGCCCCGGCCTTCCTGGGCGGCGACGCCTACGCCACGGCCAAGGCGCTGGCGGCGGCCATCGAGAGCCTGGGCGAGTACGACGCCGTCTTTTGCGGCAAGCAGGCCGTCGACGACGACAGCGCCGCCGTGGGCATCATGCTCGCCGAGCTGCTGGACCTGCCCCACGTCTCGGTCGTCTCCAAGCTCGAGATCGACGCCGGGACCAAGACGGCCCGGGCCGAGCGCGACATCGAGGGCGGCAAGGAAGTGGTCGAGACGTCGCTGCCGGCGGTGTTTACCGCCCAGAAGGGGCTCAACGAGCCGCGCTACCCGTCCTTCCGGGGCATCCGCCAGGCGCGGCGCAAGCCGTTCAATACCTGGGCGCCGGGCGACGTGGGCCTGGATCCCGGCGAGGTCGGCGCGGCGGGCGCCAAGCTGGAAGTCGTCGAGGTCACGCCGCCGCCCGAGCGGCCGCCCGGGCGCATCGTCGAAGGCGAGCCCGCCGAAGCGGCCAAAGAAGTCGTGCGCCTACTGCGCGACGAAGCGAAGGTGATCTAGGGATCAGGTACCGGGTACCAGGTACCCGATACCCGATACCTGCTACCCGATACCTGCTACGAGGAGGAAACTATGGGAAACAACGTCTTGATTTTCGCAGAACAGCGGGATGGAATCTTGAAAAAGGTCGCCTTCGAACTGCTGGGCGCCGGCGCCGCGCTGGCGGCCGAGCTGGGCGGGAGCGTCGAAGCGGTGCTGCTGGGTTCAGGGTCGGACGGCCCTTCGAGTTCCTCAGGGCAAAGCCTGCCCGACACCCTGGCCCAATACGGCGCAACCAAGGTCTACGTCGCCGACGACGAGTCGCTGGCCACCTACTCCAGCGAGGGCTACACCAACACCCTGGCCGCGTTCCTGGGCAAGGTCGAGCCGGCCATCATTCTCTTCGGCGCGACGGCCATGGGCCGCGACCTGGCGCCCCGGCTGGCGGCGCGGCTGGGTGTGGGCTTGGCCACCGACTGCACCGCGCTGGAGATCGACGGCGGGCGGCTGCTGGCCACGCGGCCCATCTTTGCCGGCAAGGCCCTGGCCTGGGTCAAGCTTAACGGCGACCCGCAGATGGCCTCGGTGCGGCCCAACGTGCTGGCCGCTCCCGAGCCGGCGGAGGCCGCATCCGCTGCTGTGGAGCCGGTGGCAGCCGCCGTCGGTGACGTGCGGGCCAGGGTCGTGGACGTCGTCGGCTCGGGCGAGGGAGAGCTCGACGTCGCCGAGGCCGACGTTATCGTCTCTGGCGGGCGGGGCGTCGGCGGGCCGGAGGGCTTTGCGCCCATCCGCAGCCTGGCCAAGACGCTGGGCGCGGCTGTGGGCGCCTCCCGCGCCGCCGTCGACGCCGGCTGGATCGAGCACGCCCACCAGGTGGGCCAGACCGGCAAGACGGTCACGCCCAACCTCTACCTGGCCTTTGGCATCTCGGGCGCCATCCAGCACCTGGCCGGCATGAAGACCGCCAAGGTCATCGTCGCCGTCAACACCGACCCCGAGGCGCCGATCTTTAAGCTGGCCAACTATGGCATCGTCGCCGACCTGTTCGAGGTGGTGCCGGCCATGGAGAAAGAGTTCGAGAGGGTCCTGGCCGAGTAGCCGGAGCCTGTCGCAAGTAAAAACAAGACCTCCGGGACCGCTAGGTCCCGGAGGTCTTGTTTTTCGGCCCAAGTTGAAGTATAATGGGGTTGGAACAGAAAAGCTAGCGGAGGCAAGTAGATGAAGTCTTGGCAATTTACCGTCGTCATAGAACCGGACGAAGATGCATTCCATGCCTATGTGCCAGCTCTGCCGGGATGCCATACGTTCGGCGCGACGCTCGACGAAACTCGCAGCAACATCGCGGAGGCTATGGAATTGCACATCGACAGCATGCTGGAAGCGGGGGAATCGATCCCGGTCGAGCGAGAGCCGCTTTTCGTCACGCGTCTATCTGTGCCGGCGGCGGCATGAGCCCGAAACTGCCGCGCGTGGATTCTCGGAGATTGATTCGAGCCTTGAAGCGCGCTGGCTTTGAGGAACAGAGACAACGCGGAAGCCATTTGCACATGTACCGGGCGTTTGACGGGAAGCGAGTCACGATACCAGTTCACCGAGGGCGGATCATTCCCATCGGTACGCTGCGTGCTATCCTGCGTGATGCGGACATTGGTGTGGATGAATTTCGCGGGCTTTTGTGAGCGCCGAAGGTGAGATAGGATCCGCAGTATGAGGAGAAAAAAGACGATGCGAGTTCACATCCTGTTGGGACTGGCCTTGCTCCTCTCGACAGTGAGCGGCGCCGGAGCGCAGGACGCGCGCCACGTGAACGTGCTGGAAATCGAGGGCCCCGTCACGCCGATCATGATCAGCTACATCGAGCGGGGCATCCGCACGTCGGAGGGCGACGGCGCCGAGGCGCTGGTCATCAAGCTCGACACGCCCGGCGGCCAGATCGACCAGATGAAAAAGATCGTCCAGGCCCTGCTCGACGCCAACGTGCCGGTCGCCGTCTATGTCTATCCCCGGGGCGCCTACGCGGCCTCGGCGGGGACGCTCATCACCCTGGGCGCCCACGTGGCAGCCATGGCCCCCGGCACGACCATCGGCGCGGCCAGCCCGGTGGGTAGCGAGGGCCAGGACCTGGAAGAGACGATTGACGCCAAGATCAAGGAGGATCTCAAAGCCCAGGCCCGGGCGCTGGCCGGGCGGCGGGGCGAAGAGGCGGTGGCCTGGGCCGAATCGGCCATCGAGGAGGCCAAGGCCATCAACGCCCGGGAGGCCCTGGAGCTGGGCGTCATTGATTTCGTCGCCGACGACCTGGACGACCTGCTGGCCCAGATGGACGGCCTCCAGGTCGCCGTGGGCGGCGAGGACGTGACGCTGCAAACGACCGACGCCTCGGCCCAGGAGCTACCCATGACCTTCGCTGAGCAGTTCCTGCATATCATCACCAACCCGACCATCGCCTTCATCCTGCTGACACTGGGCCTCAACGCCCTGATCTTTGAGCTGTCCAGCCCGGGCGGCTACGTGGCCGGCGTCGTCGGCGCCATCTGCCTGTTGCTGGCGTTCTACGCCCTGGGCGTGCTGCCCGTCAACTATGCCGGACTGATTTTCATCGGCCTGGCCTTTATTCTCTTTGTCATCGACATCAAAGCCCCGACCCACGGGGCGCTGACCGTGGGCGGCATCGTTTCGCTGGTCGCCGGGGCGCTGATCCTGTTCAACTCGCCCCTCTACCGGGTGTCCATCGCGGCGGTGGTCTCGGTGGCCCTGGTCTCGGGGGCCTTTTTTGCCTTTGCCATCGCCAAGGTGGTCCAGGCCCAGAAAAAGCCAGCCGTGACCGGCAAGGAGGGCCTCATTGGCCTCGTCGCCCAGGCCCGGACCGAGTTGGACCCCCAGGGCACAGTCTTTGTCAAGGGGGAGCTGTGGGACGCGACGGCGGTAGGCGGCCCCATCGAGCGGGGCGAGCCCGTGGAGATCGTCGCGGTGGAGGGCTTTCGTTTGCGCGTGCGGAGAAGCAGCGAGCCGTAGCCGCCTATCCAGATTCCCCTGTTTCCTGGGCCACGACTTCTTTTGCCAGTTTCTGGTAAGCCCGGGCCCCCTTGTGTTTGCTGGCATACTCGACGATGGCCTGGCTGGCCACCGACGCCTCGGCGAAGCGGATGCTCTTGTAGACGACCACGTCGAACACCTTGTCGCCAAAAACGGAGCGGATCTCTTCCAAGACCTCGCGGGCGTGGATGGTATTCGTCGCGTACAACGTGGCCAGGATTCCGCCCAGTTCGAGGTCCGGGTTGAGACGCGACTTGACTCGATTTATCGCGTCGAGCAGGAGCCGGATGCCGCGCATGGCAAAATACTCGGCCTGCATGGGCACCAGAACCTCCCGGCCGGCGCACAGGGCGTTCACGGTGAGGAGGCCCAGGCTCGGGGGACAGTCGATCAGGATGTATTCGTACCACGGATGGAGAGGTTCCAGGATGCGCCGCAGGATAAACTCGCGCCGGATCTCGGCGATCAGCTCCATTTCGGCAGAGGCCAGGTCAATGTTGGCCGGGATCAGGTCCAGGTAGGTCTTGACGGGGTAGATGATGCGGCTGACAGGCAGGTCTGGATCGGTCATGGCCGTATAGACCGTCTCGCTCAACGCGTAGCCATCGACGCCCAGCCCGACCGACAGGGCGCCCTGGGGGTCCAGGTCCACCACCAGGGTCTTTTTCTGCATCTGGGCCAGAACGACCCCCAGGTTGACCACCGTCGTCGTCTTGCCCACGCCACCTTTTTGATTCGCAACGGCAATCACTCGCGTCATCTGTCGCCTCCAATCTGTTGTTTCTCAAGGCAAACACACGGGAATGTTATGCCTCGACGGGCGGCAACTGTTCGACCAGATCGGCCAACTTGGCATAGTCGGTCGCGCCTCGTCCGCCGGGCGCGTATTCAAAGATCGTCTGTCCCACGCCCGGCGCTTCTGACAGCTTGGTGTCGATGCGGATCGGATGCGTGACCCGCGAACCAAAATCCTGGATGAGGCTCTGCAAGACCATTTCGCTCACCCGGCGGCGCGGATCGTAAAAGGTGGGCACGATGAGGCGGATGCGGGCGCCGCCCCCCAGCATGCGGCTGATGTCCCGCAGATAACGCATAAAGTAGCGGGCGCCGGCCAGGGCCAGCATTTCCATCGAGACGGGGATAAAGACTTCTTCGACGTAGGCCACGGCGTTGACCGTCAGCAGCGACACGGAGGGTGCGCAGTCCAGCAACTGGTAGTCGTAACCGGTCAGACCGGAAAAGAGTTCCTTAAAGATCTCCTCGCGGGCCATCTCCAGGACCATGCGCTGCTGGGCCTTGAACAAGGCCAGGCTGCTGGGCAGCAAGTCGAGGTTCTCCCGCGCAGGCAATACGCAGTCCTCGGCGGCGACCTTGCGCATCAAGACCTCGGCCAGGGAGTGGTCATAGTCCTGGATGCCGAGGGCCAGGGAGAGGTTCGCCTGGGTGTCGGTGTCGATGAGCAGGACGCGCCGCCCATGCCGGGCTAGGGCCGCCCCAATGCTCACGCACGTCGTCGTCTTGCCGATCCCGCCCTTGAATCCAACGATGGCTATTCTGCGCATTCCCATCCCTTTGGCAAACCGTCCGGGTAGTGGCTACACGTAGCCACTACCACCGTCCGAAGACAGGTGATTAACAACGGAACTCATTGTAACAAAAAGAGGGCCGGGCGTCAACTTGGACGCTCGGCCCTCAAGCGATTCTCATCGTGGAATCAGAAAAGGTCTTCTTGGTCACTTTCGAGGGACTTGATGGCAGTGCCGGCAGCGGGCCTCGTACGACTCGCTGCCGCCGACCAGGATGATCGGATCGTCGTAGGCCGCCGGCTGGTCGTCGATGAGGCGCTGGGTGCGGCTGGCCGGCGCCCCGCACACCACGCAGATGGCCTGGAGCTTGGTCACTTCTTCGGCTTCGGCCATGAGCAGTGGCATGGGGCCAAAGGGCTCGCCCCGAAAGTCCATGTCCAACCCGGCGACGATGATGCGTTGACCGCGCTCGGCCAGTTCCTTGCACACCGCCGAGATCTCCCAGTCAAAAAACTGGGCCTCGTCCACGGCCACCACCGTCGTCTCGGGCTCCAAAAGGTCGAGGATCTCGCGGGCACTTGCGACGGGCACCGCCTCCCAATGCAGGCCGTTGTGCGAAGAAACCTGCTGATCGTGATAGCGATCGTCCAGGGCCGGCTTAAAGACCTGGACCTTCTGCCTGGCGATGCGGGCCCGGCGCACCCGGCGGATCATTTCCTCGGTCTTGCCGCTGAACATGCTGCCACATACGACCTCGATCCAACCGCCGTTGTAACTATGACGCATCGTGCTCTCCCTGGTGATACTCAAAAGGCATGAGGGCAAAGTCACACTTATCGCTCCGGGCGAGTATACCGTCCGGTGTGAGCGTTGGTGTGCCCCTTCTGCCGCAGGAGTGAAAAAGAAAGAGGGGCAAAGTTTTCACTCTGCCCCTCCTTATGGCCTACGTGCACGTTAAGCGGCCTCGGAAACCTCTTCTTCGGCCTGCTCCTCGACTTGCTCCTGAACTTCTTCTTGGGCCTCTTCCTCGCCGGTCAGATCCACCTTTTTCTCCAGGCGCCGCATAAAGCGCTCCACCTGGCCGGCGGTGTCCACGATCCGCTGCTCGCCGGTAAAGAAGGGGTGGCACGCCGAGCAAACGTCGGTGCGGATCTCTTCCTGCGTCGCACCCGTCGTCCAGGTGTTGCCGCAGGCACAGACCACCGTGGCTTTGGGAAAGTACTTGGGATGGATGCCTTCTTTCATCGTCTGCGCCTCTACGCCAACACTTCTTCGGGGTAGACGCTGACGCGCTTGCGTTTGCCGCGGACCGTCTCGAACTTGACGTACCCGTCCGTCGTGGCAAAGAGTGTGTCGTCGCCGCCGCGCCCGACGTTATAGCCCGGCCTGAACTTGGTCCCCCGCTGGCGGACGAGGATGCTGCCCGCCGTCACCAACTGGCCGTCGAAGCGTTTTACACCCAACCGTTGCGAACGACTGTCTCGTCCGTTGCGGGTGCTGCCTCCACCTTTTTTGTGTGCCATCTCAACCTACTCCTTCCAACCCAGCCTCAGGCCACGATCTCGTCGATGCGAAGCCGCGTATAGGGCTGTCGGTGCCCCTTCTTGCGCCGGTAGCGCTTGCTGGGCCGATATGTGAAAATAATCAGCTTGGGACCCTTGGTCTGCCGGGTCACCGTCGCCTTGACTTTTGCTCCATCCACCATCGGCTGGCCAATCTGGGGCTCGTCGCCGTTGACCACCAGGAGCACCTCGTCCAGGTCGATCTGCTCGCCCACTTCGTAGGGCAGCTTTTCGACGTCAATCGTGTCGCCGGGGCTGACCCGGTATTGCTTGCCACCTGTTCGAACAACTGCATACATGAGGCCTGTCCTCCCACCTGCGGAACGCCGTTCCGCGACATCAACAAGCGGTGGGACCTGGATTGCAGGCCCGGACCCCGCCGCTGAGCTTGCGAAAGCCGATTATACCATCTCTGTGCTATTTGTCAAACTCAAAGTGGAGCTTGGTCCGCTCCAGCGTGTGGGGCAGCACCGAGAGCCCCAGCGCGTCGAGCACTTTGTCGGCGCGTCCCGCACCCTGGGGGCTGGCTTGCAGGCGCATGGTCAGAACGTGAGCGCCATCCGGCCCCGGCTCCACGGCCAGGTCGTGGATGCGCGGCCGCAGGTCGTAGGTCTTGAGTTTGCCCTTGTGGTGGCGCTGGCGGGGCAGGGTGGGCGCCGCCAGCATCGCTGCCACCCGGGCGCGCAGCGACTCGATGGGCTCCGGGCTGTGGACCACGGCCCGGTACTCGGCGGCACGCATCTGCGACTGGAGCGACGGTCCTCTCAGCTCCGTCTCGGAGACGGCCGAGACCAACAGGCCGGCGGGCAATACGGGCCGGAGCCGGGCCAGGGTCTCCTCGGGGTCCAGGGCCTCGGTCAGCCACACGTCCAGCAACTCGGCCCGGCCCGCGACGCCCACGGGTAACGCCGACGCGATCTGGAATCGGGGCCGCGGATTGTAGCCCTGCGAATAGGCCACCGGCAGCCCCGCCCGGCGAAAAACCCGCTCCCAGGTCCGGTTCAGGTCCAGGTGCGAGATGTATTTGAGCGTGCCCTGCTCGGCAAACTCGATCCTCAACCGCTGCTTTGGCAATGGGTCATTGGTCATTGGTCATTCGTCGTTGTGCTTTTACCGGTGGGCACACCCAGCCGTCCCCCGGCAGGCCGGCCTGCAGATCGCGGAAGGCGGTGACGATGCCGCAGGCGTAGCACTGCTCCCGGCAGTCGAGGCGGGTCTCGCCCCGCAGCGAAGCTTCGTAGTCGCGGGCCAGGTATCGCTTGCTGACGCCGGCGTCGATGGGGTCCCAAGGCAAGATCTCGTCCAGAGACCGGGGCCGCCAGGCGTAGAAACCGACGTCCAGGCCCGTCTCGCGGAAGGCCTGCCGCCAGGCCTCCGCTTTGAATTGGTCGCTCCAGCCGTCGAACCGGGCACCCAGCTCCCAGGCCCGCTGGACGACGGCCCCCAGGCGCCGGTCGCCACGGGCCAGGACGGCCTCCAGCAAGGTCTCCTGGTAGTTGTTCCAATTCAGCTTCAGGCCCGGCCCGCGCAGGTGCTCCTTCAAATAGTCCTGCTGGGCGCGGACCTCGTCCTCGTCGGCCAGAGGCAGCCACTGGAAAGGGGTGTGGGGCTTGGGCACCAGCGTCGAGACGCCGACGTTGACCTGGGCCTTGCGGCCCATCACCCGCCGGCCCACGTCACGCACGGCCACGGCCAGATCGACGATGGCGGCCACGTCCTCCAGCGCCTGGGTCGGGTGGCCGATCATGAAATAGAGCTTGATCGTCCGCCAGCCCCGGCCATAGACCTCCTCGGCCACGGACAGCAGCTTGTGGTTGTCTATCGGCTTGTTGATGACGCCCCGCAGCCGCTCGGTGGCGGCCTCGGGGGCGAAGGTGAAGCTGGAGCGCCGGCCCGTCGCCTGCAACTGCTCCATCAGGCTCACCGACACTGACTCGATGCGTAGACTGGGCAGCGAAATGGAGAGGTGTCCCGGCCGGGAACCCCGGCCCTCGCCGCCGTGGCGGGCCACCAACTCGCCCACCAGCCGCTCGATCTGGGTGTAATCGCTCGAACTGAGCGACAGGAGCGCGATCTCTTCGTAGCCGGTGTTGGCCACGATCTCGTCCACGGCCGCCACGATCTCTTCAACCGGCCGCTCGCGCACGGGGCGGTAGATCATGCCCGCGTGGCAGAAACGGCAGCCCCGCCCGCATCCCCGCTGGATCTCGATGGCGGCCCGGTTGTGGACTGTGTCGAGGAAGGGCACGATGGGCCGCGTCACCGGCGGCGGCAGCGTGGCGGCCAGCCGCTTGCGCACCGGCATCTGCGCCTCGGGCACGGTGGGCTGCACCCTGGCGAGGGTTCCGTCGTCGTGATAGGCGACTTTATAGAAGCGAGGCACGTACACGCCCGGGACCTCGGCCAGGCGCCGCAACTGGGCCTCGCGCCCCCAGCCGCGTTGCTTGGCCTCGCTGACGGCCTCGGTGACGTCGTGGACCACCTCCTCGCCCTCGCCGATGACGAAAGCGTCCACGAAATCGGCCACCGGCTCCGGGTTGAAGGTCCCCCCGCCCCCGGCGATGACCAGCGGGACGTGCCGCGAGTCCGCCAACCGGTCGCGCTCGGCGGCCCGGGCCGGCAGTCCGGCCAGGTCGAGCAGGTTCAGCAGGTTGGTGTAGAGCTGCTCGTAGGGCAGGCTAAAGCCCAGGACGTCGAACTCGGCCAGGGGGTGGCGGCTCTCCAGGCTAAAGAGGGGCAGGCCCTCGGCGCGCATGACTGTCTCCATGTCCACCCAGGGGGCAAAGGCCCGCTCCGCCAGGGCGTCCGCCCGGCGGTTAATCTGGTCGTAGAGGATGGCCAGCCCCTGGTTCGACATGCCGATCTCGTAGGTGTCGGGAAAGACCAGCGCCCAGCGCACGCCCTCAGGGTCGGCGATGGCGTCCCAATCCTTGACGATGCTATTCCATTCGCCCCCCGTGTAACGCGCCGGCTTGCTGACGGTGGGCAGGATACGATTCAGGATCTCTTCGATCTCCAAACTTGCCTACAACCTTTCAGATTTGCAGTGTCTTGCGCAGGAACTGGCCCGTGTACGATTTCCGCACGCGGGCCACCTCCTCGGGCGTGCCCTCGGCGACGAGCCAGCCGCC
>CAYLZO010000046.1:0-25200 GCA_964387775.1 uncultured Anaerolineaceae bacterium | reverse complement strand
TCTCTGTGTTCTCTGTGCCTTCGCGGTGAAGGCCAAGCACTTTTCTTCGAGTCGCAGGTTGTCCCCAAGCGCAAGCCATGTTATAATGCGTCTCAGAAAGAGAGGCCAACATGAGCGGATTGGGTTCTGCCTGGGTGAAAACAGATTGGCAAGTGGAATTGTCGCCAGAGCTGGCGCTGCGCTTGCAGAACGTCGCCCGGCGCCCAACGACGCCCACAGCACCCGGGCCCTGGTGCTCGGCAGCCGGGGCAAGCGCCAGGAGGCCCGCGAGCACCACGAGCGGGCCGTCGCCCTGGCGCCGACGGTCGCCGCCTTTCACACGCGCTACGCCCGCTTCCTGCTCAGCACCAACCGCTGGGCCGCCGCCCTCCGCCACGCCGACGAGGCCAGGCTGCCCGTCATCGGCGTGATGTGGCGCTACGGCCAGACCAGCCTCTCGCACCGCGTCTTTTGGACGGCGGTCACGCTCTTTTCCTTCGTCACCTGCTGCCTCACCGGCTGGACCAACCCCGGCCTGGCGCTGCTCTTTGGCGTATTCTACCTCTTTGACCTGGTGTGGGGCTTTTTCGTCTGGGTGGTGGACCCCCTCGTCACCCGCGCCCTGCTGAAGGGCTGGATCAAGTAAGGGCGAGGCATCCCATGAAACCATTTTCTCGCGGGAATAGCGATGGGCAATAGCCAGCGAGTTCGGGCGGTTAGCTTCTGGCTGGGATGCCTCGCCCCTACCGTCATCGCCCTGGCCCTGGGCGTCGCCCTCCATCCCCTGGCCGTGGACGACGCCTTTATCACCTACCGCTACGCCCACAACCTGGCGACGGGCCACGGGTTCACCTACAACCCCGGCGATCCGGTGCTGAGCACGACGGCCCCGCTCTGGGCGCTGGCCCTGGGCGCCGGTGCGCTTGTCTTGCCCGACCCTTCGAGTGCCCCAGGGCAAAGCATTCCCGCCCTGGCCAATGCCCTGTCCGCCGTCGCGTTGGCCGTGGGCGCTGTCTTTCTCTTTCTCCTGGGCCGCCGCAAAGACGCACCGGGGGTTGGCGTGCTTTCTGCCTTGTTCCTTGTCACTGGTCCCTTGCTCTGGCTCAGCCTCGGCCTAGAGACCGCCACCTTTCTGGCCCTCGCCCTGGGTGCGGTCCTGGCCTACCGGGGCGGCCGGCTCTACCTGGCCGCCGTCCTGCTCGCCCTGGCGACCCTCACCCGCGCCGACGGCCTGGTCCTGGCCGCCGTCCTCGCCGCCGACTACTGTAGGGCAAATTGCCAATTTGCCCTACGGCCCGCTCCCACTCGTAGAGCAAATTGGCAATTTGCCCTACGGTCGGCCCTTGGCGCGGCGGCGCTCTACGTCGCCGTGATGCTGCCCCTGCTCGCCTGGCTGACGTGGCGCTTTGGCTCGCCGCTGCCGGCCACCCTGGCCGCCAAGCGCGCCCAGGCCGAGTTGGGCATCACCGGCTTTTACGCCCACACCACCTACCTGGAGGGCTTGACCATCCTGGCCCGCGCCCGCCTGGCCCAGACGCCCCTCTACCTGCTCTTCGTCCCGGCGATCGTCATTGGCCTCGTTGCCCTCTGGCGCAAGGCGGGTTGGGTCCGCCTGCTCGCCGCCTGGGGCGCCGCCCAACTGCTGGGCTACACCCTCCTGGGTGTGACGCCCTACTACTGGTACTATGCGCCGCTGGTGCCGGGGCTGGCCGCCGCGGCGGCCCTGGGCGTCGTCGAGGGCGTGCGCTGGTTGGGGGGAATGGGAATCGGGGAATCGGGAAAACGGGGAATCGGGACAGTTTGGGCCGGGTTGCTGCTGCTGGCCCTGGTTTGGTCGGATTGGGCGCTGGTGCAGGCCCTCGACGGCCCGCTGCCGCCGCCCGACGACGTGGTGAGCAAGGTGCTGCCCGAGGCCAAGGTGGACGTCTACGAGCGGGCGGGCCGCTGGCTGCGGGCCAACACGCCGCCCGGCGCCCGGGTCGGCGTGACCGAGGTGGGCGTCATGGGCTACTACGCCGAGCGGCCCATGGTCGATTTCCTGGGCCTGCTGAAGCCCGACGTGGCCGACGCCCTGGCGCGGGGCGACCTGACATGGGCGCTGCTCCACTACCAGCCCGACTATCTGGCCCTGACCGCCGTCTCGCCGCTCTACGCCTACGATCTACGCGCCGACCCCTGGTTCCAGGCGGCCTACGCCCCGGTCCAGACCTTCGACGACGCGCGCTTCTGGGGCGCGCCGCTGACCATCTACCGGCGGCAGGTCGAGCGCAGGCCGCTGGCCGAATCGGGCGCCGACGGCCTGCCCGCCGGGGCGATCCACCTCGACGCCGAGTTCGACGGGCAGATCCACCTGCTGGGCGCCGTGACCGGCGCCGACGCGGCCCAGCCCGGCGACGTCCTGGCCCTGATCCTCTACTGGCAGGCGGCGGCGCCGCCGGCCCGCGACTATACCGTCTTTGTCCATCTCCTGGGCCGGCACGACCGGGTGCTGGCTCAGCGCGACGCCGCGCCGGGCCTGGGCGCCCGCCCGACCAGCGGCTGGACGCCGGGCCAGGTGGTGGCCGACCCCTACCTGCTGGCCCTGCCCGAGGCCGCCTACGCGCCCGACGAGGCCGTCTGGGAGGTGGGCCTTTACGACGCGGCGACCGGCCGGCGGCTGTACCTGGCCACCGGTGGCGGCGACAACGTGCGCTTTGGCGAGGTCGCCATCCGGCCCGCCGCCCGCCCAGTGAAGCGTGGCGCGCTGCGCCTCGACTTTGGCCCCGTGACCCTGGCCGGCTACGACCTGGACCGCCTGGCGCTGCGGCCCGGCGAGACGCTGGGCGTGACGCTGCGCTGGGACGGCGACGGACCAGCGGACGTCACCGTCCAACTGGTGGGTGAGCAGGGAGCGGTGGCCGTCCAGGCGGGCGGGGATTCGAGTCAGACACGCTACAGCTTGACGCTGCCCGCCGGCGCCCCGCCCGGCGCCTACGACCTGGAGGTGCTCGTCGCCGATCCGGCCACGGGGGCGGCGCTGCCCCTGCTCGGCGCCGACGGCCAGCCCCGGGGCGACCGGGCGCGGCTGACAAAGGTGAGGGTCTATCCATGAGCTTCGGCCCGAACAACGAGACCGGCTTCTACGACGAGGTGATGGCCTATTTGAGAGGCCGGCGGAGGCAACGCTGAGATGCTCGAATTGGTTTTGGCCCGCCACGGGCAATCGTACACCAACCTGGACCGCGCCCTCGGCCCCGACACCGACCTGACCGACCTGGGCCGCCAGCAGGCCGCCCGCCTGGCCGGCTGGCTGGTGGCCGAGGGCTACGACTTCACAGCCCTCTATTGCAGCTCCATGCGCCGCGCCCGGCAGACGGCGGCCATCATCAACGAGCACTATGGGCTGGAGTTGATCGTCGACGCCGACCTGCGCGAGACCGAGGTGCCCTACCTGCACGCCCTGCCCCAACGTGCCGATCCGCTGACCGACGAGCCCCCGTCGCCCTTTGCGGCCGAATACGAGCAGATGCGCCGGCGGGTGGCCCGCGCCACGGCCCGCATCCTCGACGCCCACGCCGAGGGCCAGGTGCTGGTCGTGGCCCACGGCGGCACGCTGGGGACCCTGCTGCGCCTCATCCTGGGTAGCCACACCCTGCTGGTGCGCACCGAGCTGGCGGCCGTCCACTGCCTGCGCTGGGGGGAAGGCCGCTGGAATCTACAGTACGTCAACCGGCAGGAGCATCTGTTCGACCGGGATTGAGTCGCTGACAACGCCGGGATTTGCAGCGGATTGCTTCTGTGGTAGAATGCAAGCCAGAGATCTGGAATTGGAGACTACGAAATCCACATGAAGATTCTGTTAATCAGCCCCAAATCGAGCGTATGGAACTCGCGGAAGCACATCCACATGGGACTCGGCTATCTGGCCGGGGCGCTGATCGCCGCCGGCTACGACGACGTGACGGTCTTTGACGCCGAGGTCGAGGACGAGGACGAGACGGTGGCGGCGCACCTGTCGCGACAGAAATACGACGTCGTGGGCATTTCCAGCCCCACGCCCCTGATCTACGAAGCCTGGGAGGCGGCGGCCCAGGCCAAAGCGCAGGGCGCGGTGACCATCCTCGGCGGCCCGCATCCCACCCTCATGCCCGACGAGTCGCTGGCGCGCCCCGAGGTCGATCTGGTGGTGCGCGGGGAGGCCGAGGAGACCCTGATCGAAATCGTGCGCGAGTTGCAAGTGAGAATCCTCCACTTGCAACTTGCAACTTGCAACTTTGAGCCGATTCAGGGGTTGAGTTGGAAGGACACCTCTGGCCAAGTCATCCACAATCCCAACCGCCCTTTGCGCAAGGACGTCGAGAATATCCCCTGGCCCGCCTATCATCTATTCAAGATCGAGCGCTACACCAACTTGCAGCCGCTGACCGACGGCTTGGACCCCAACGCCCGGGCCTACACCCTGGTCACCAGCCGGGGCTGCCCCTACCAGTGCATCTACTGCTCCAAGCCGGTCACGGGCCACACCTGGCGCGCCCGCCCGCCCGAGGACGTGGTGGCCGAGTGGCGCTACCTGGTCCGCGAGCTGGGCGCCACCGAGATCGGCATCACCGACGACGTGTGGAACCTGAAGCTGGATCGGGCCAAGGCGATCTGCCGCCTTCTCATCGCCGAGGGGCTGGCCGACGTGCCCTGGATCACGGTCCACGGCATGCGCGCCGACCACACCGACGCCGAGCTCTTTCACCTCATGAAGCAGGCCGGCTGCAAGCGCGTCGGCTTTGGCGTGGAGAGCGGCAACCAGGCCGTGCTCGATTCCATCAAAAAACGGCAGTCGCTGGACGACGTGCGCCGCGCCTTCCGGGGGGCCGAGTCCGCCGGGCTCCAGACCATGGGCTTTTTCATCTTTGGCCTGCCGGCCGACACCGAGGCCACGATGGACGACACCATCGAGTTCGCCCTGGAGCTGGACCCCGACCTGGCGAATTTCATGATCGCCGCGCCCTATCCCGGCACCGAGCTGTGGGAGATCGCCCGGCGCGACGGCCGACTGTTCAGCACCGACTGGCGCGATTATGCCATCCACGACGAAAAGGCCCGCTACGAGCTGCCGTCGCTGCCGCCGGAGCTGGTCGAGCGCAAGTGGCACGAAGCCTACCGCCGCTTCTACCTGCGCCCCAGCCGCATCTGGCGCAAGGCCGTGGACCCCGATACCTGGCGCCGGCTGCCTGACTATCTCCAGAACTTTAGCCGGTTCTTCCTGGGCCGCAAAGCCCAGTAGCCCTCTTGAACATAAACAAGACCTGACAGGTTTTTGCTTCATGCGTGAGGCTTGGGATGCTCACAGACTGCTCTCAGATGCCGCACTTGCAAGATCCCGAAAAAACCTGTCGGGTCGGTGTGGCCAAGGGAATTGCCGCAAAGCCCAGGCCGAGGGTTGACAATTCCCACGAGATGAGTATAATAGGCGCTGCTGAATGGGCAGGTACCCAAGTGGCCAAAGGGGGCGGACTGTAAATTCGCTGGCTCAGCCTTCGGAGGTTCAAATCCTTCCCTGCCCACCACAGACAAAAAGCGCGGGAGTCTTCGCGCTTTTTGTTTTTCTCCGTCCTCCCCGTTTTTGATGCGCTGGTCGCCCACGCCTTTCAAGGCAATTCTCACCTCGTGCCGACGCCGGTCAAAGACGTACCGGTACTGCCGGCGGGCTCGCTTGTAGTCGTTGAGGTCGTAGTAGATGTCGCCGAGCAATTCACGAGCTCTCATGTCGTTGGGTTCTTGCTCAAGAATCTCGGTCAAGAGACAGATGGCCTCCTCGACTTGCCCGGCTTCGCGCAGAGCCTGGGCTTCTTGGACACGGGACGCTGTTTGTGATACACTCATGGTGGACACACCTCCGGTTGCTTTGGTTTCAGCGAACCTATTGTGCCGGAGATGTGTCCATCCTCCAAGTTTTCAGTTGGCGCAGGTCACGGCCTGCGCTTGGCTAGGTTTTTTATGCAGAACTCTCAGTTTGTCAAACCACATCAACAACCCCATGCCCACGAACAACACGGCAGCCACCTTGCGCAAGACCATCTCGGGGATGAAGCGGGTGAGCAGCTCTCCACCCAGTACGCCTAACAGGGTGACGGCAGCCAGGGCCAGGGCGGCGCCGACAAAAATCCAGAAGGGCATCTTGTGTTTGGCCGTCATGCTGATCACGGCCAGTTGGGTCTTGTCACCGAGTTCGGCCACAAAGAGCAGGGCAAAGGTGCTGAGCAAGACTCTCAATTCTTTGGATGTGCATCTACCCCCTCAAGAAAAACGTTGTCATAGTATCATCAAGCCGTGACAATGCCAAACAGCGGGACCGGTAAGGCCCAACACTTTGTCAGGAAAAACCTGACACTCCTCCCCGCCCCAGATCAGGATTTCCCCGCTGGACGGACTGTCCGATATGGGGTAAAATGAGGGCGCGTGGTCCGATCCAGACTCGAGACCCATCTGGAAATGGAAGGATGAGCCGATGAAAGACCCGTTACGCTGCCTGCTGCTGGGCTTGCTCTTGCTGGCCCCCGTGCTAGCCGGTTGTGGCGCGAGTCCCGAATACGCGCGCGTCAGCTTGGCCGAGGCCCAACCATCGCCTATACCCATCACGACTACGGCCAGCAGCGGGCGTGAGGCCCCCCTGCGCGTGGCCATCGCCGCCGTCATCTCGCCCAAGGGCACCATCGAGAGTTATACCCCTTTCCTCGATTACCTGGCCCGACGCACCGGCCGCACAGTAGAACTGGTTCAGCGCCAGACCTACGCCGAGGTTAACGACCTGGTGCGCGACGGCGACGTGGACCTGGCCCTGGTCTGCACCGGCGCTTACGTCGAGGGCCGCCGCGAGTCCGGCATGGAATTGCTGGCCGCGCCCCAGGTCGGCGGGGAGACGGTCTATTACTCCTACATCATCGTCCCCGCCTCCAGCCCGGCCCGGAGCCTGGCCGATCTGCGAGGCCAGGTCTTTGCCTTCACCGACCCACTGTCCAACTCGGGCCGCCTGATGCCCGTCTACTTGCTGTGGAAGATGGGCGAGACGCCGGAGGCATTTTTCGAGCGGACACTGTACACCTACAGCCACGACAACTCGCTCAACGCCGTGGCCGAGGGCCTGGTGGACGGCGCGGCCGTAGACAGCTTGGTCTACGAGTATGCCCTGGCCCGCGACCCGGCCCTGGCCGACCGGGTGCGCGTCGTCGCCCGCTCGGAGCCGTGCGGCATGCCGCCGGTCGTCGTCCCGCCCGGCCTGGCGGCCGACCTCAAGGCGGCCCTGCGCGACGTGCTGCTGACCATGCACCAGGACGAGACGGGGCAGGCGGTGCTCGACGAGCTGCTCATTGACCGCTTTGTGCCCATCGCCGACGACGCCTACGACTCGGTGCGGGAGGCCCTGGAAAAGGTGGGAGAATTGCCATGAAGGCGCGAACCCGGCTCTACCTGCGACGCGCCTGGGAGCTGATTGGCGCCGTCAGTGTGCGCGCCAAGATTATGGGCATCGTCCTGAGCCTGGTGCTGCTGCTGGGCGCCGGGGTGACGATCCAGGTGCGGGCGACCATGGCCCGCACCCTCAGCCGCGAGCTGGACCAGCGCGCCGTGTCCATTACCCGCGACCTGGCCGCCCGCGCCGCCGACCTGATCCTGACCAACAACCTCTACGCCCTCCATGAGCTGCTGCGCGACACAGCGGCCAACAACGACGATCTGCGTTACGCTTTTGTCCTGGACGTCGAGGGGCGGGTGCTGGTGCATTCCTTCGACCTGGGCGTGCCGCCCGACCTGTTGACCGTCAATCCCGTCCGTTCCGACGAACATCACCGGCTGCAAATCCTGGACAGCGAGGAGGGCTTGATCCACGACGTGGCCGTGCCCATCTTTGATGGGCGGGCGGGGACGGCCCGCGTCGGCCTCTCAGAGCAGCGCCTGCGGGCCCAGATGGCGACCACTATCCGGCAACTGGCCTTTATCACTCTGCTGGTCTCGCTGGGCGGGGTGTTGGGTGGGTTCCTGCTGACCCTGGTGTTGACCCGCCCGGTCAAAGCGTTGGTGGAAGTGACCCAGGCCGTGGCCCGGGGCGATCTGAGCCGGCGCGCCCCACGCTGGGCCGACGACGAGATCGGCGCATTGGGCAACTCGTTCAATACCATGGTCGAGAAACTGGCCCAGGCTCAGGCCGAAAGCGAAGCCTTCAACCGCCAGCTTTTGCGCCGTAACCGCGAGCTGGCCGCCACGGCGGCCGTGGCCCAGGCCGTCTCCAGCGCGCAACTGGACCTGAGCGGAACGTTGGAGCGGGCCTTGCGGGTGGTCCTGGAGGTCACCGGCCTGCAAGCCGGCTGGATCATGCTCCTGACGGAAGAAGGGCGCCACGCATCTTTGAACAGTTGGCTCGGCCTGCCAGGCGAGATCGCCCGGCAGGATGCCGACTTTCGTTTCCCCGGCTGCGAATGCGCCCAGGTCCTGAACACTCGACAGCCGCTGGTCATCCATCCTTTGGACCCCGCCTGCCCCATCCGGCCGGTGGACCTGGGCGGGGGCCGCCGGCCAACCTGCCACGTCACCGTGCCGCTGCTGACCCGCGCCCGCGTCCTGGGCGTGCTCAACATCGCCAGCGACGACCCGGCCCGCTTTGACGAATCGGAGTTGACGCTGCTCAACGCCATCGGCCGCCAGTTGGGGGTAGCCATTGAAAACACCCGCCTGTGGGAGGAGCTGAAGCAGCGGGAGGCGCTGCGCGGCCAACTGCTGGAGCAGATCATCGCCGCCCAGGAGGAGGAGCGCAAACGCATCGCCCGCGAGCTGCACGACCAGACCGGCCAGGCGCTGACCTCCATCCTGGTCGGGCTGCGCACGTTGGAAGGCGAGGCTGATCCGGCCCGCATCCAAGACTTGAAAGCCATCGTGACCGGCACACTGGACGAGGTCCGGGACCTGGCCCTGGAACTGCGCCCCAGCGTGCTGGACGACCTGGGGTTGGTGCCTGCTTTGCAGCATTATGTACGTGTCTGGGCCGGACGCCACGATCTGGTCATTGACTTTCACGCCATGGGCCTGGAAGGGGTACGGTTGCCCTCCCCGATCGAGACGGCCCTCTATCGCATCATCCAGGAGGCGCTGACCAACGTGGTCCGCCACGCACAAGCAGATCAGGTGAGCGTGCTGCTGGAGGCACGGGGCACGATGGTGGTGGCCATCGTCGAGGACGATGGCCGTGGCTTTGAAGTGGATCGGCTCATGCATGGCCAGTTGAGCGAGCATTGGCTGGGGCTGCACGGCATGCGCGAGCGGGCAGAGCTCCTGGGGGGCACGTTGACCATCGAATCGTCTCCAGGGACGGGCACCACGGTTTTTGCCGAGGTCCCCGTTGGCCTTGAAGGCGAACCAGAGCAAAAAGGATAACGCACAAATGACGGATCAGGAACCGATCCACTTGCTGATCGCCGATGACCACGCCGTACTACGGGCGGGGTTGCGTATGTTGCTGGACGCCCAGGCCGACATGACCGTGGTGGGCGAAGCAGAGACAGCAGATCAGGCCATAGCCCTGGATCTGGAACTTGGCCCCGACGTGGTCTTGATGGATCTGACCCTGCCTTCCTGCGCCGGGGACGAGAGTGCAGGGCCGGCCGGACTGGGGGCCATCCGCCGCATCAAGGATTCACGGCCCGAGGCTCGGGTCTTGGTCCTGACCATGCACGACGACGAGGGGTATCTCCGGGCCGTCCTTGAATCGGGTGGCGCCGGCTATGTCCTCAAGGGTGCGGCCGACACCGAGCTGCTGTCGGCCATCCGGGCGGTGTGGCAGGGTGGCACCTACCTCCATCCCGAACACGTCCGCGTCCTGCTGGAGGAGCCCATTCTCACTCCAGAGCCGGAGGGCGACGACTCGTACGAGCGGCTCAGCCAGCGCGAGCGCCAGGTGCTCCGCCTGGTGGCCCTGGGCCACACCAACCAGCAGGTGGCCGACATGCTCTACCTGAGCGTTAAAACGATTGAAACCTACAGGGCCCGGTTGATGGACAAGTTGGGGCTGAAGGGGCGGGCGGCCCTGGTCCGCTACGCGCTGCGCCTGGGCATCCTCGAAGAAGAGAGTGGTTGATCGGCCCACGTGATTTGCAAAACTCCTGATCGGGGGTGCCCCCTTTCTCTTTGTCAGGGAATCCCCGACGGCCACACTACGAAACTATCTTGATTTCCCCGACTCAAGATCAGGGAGTTCCTGCTACCACCCCCCTGCTCAAACTGATATAATGGAAGAAATAGGTCTGCCCCAGTTGCGGGTCGGGCAGGTGAGAAGAGTGCTGGCGGCGGGCACCCTCTGTTTGTGACGCTTTTGAGCAGCACATTCAACGGCGAAAGGAGCGAGACAAGACATGAAAGATCAAAGAAATGGAGGCGTCTCGGCGACATCCATGCCGAGACGGACCTTCCTCAAGATGACGGGGGCCGTGGCCGGGACGGCGACCGTGTTGGGCGTGGCAGCAGGCCCCGAATTGCGCGCGCTCACCGAGAAAGCCGCACCCTCGATCTCGGCGGGTGGCGAGTGGCACCCCACCACCTGCCAGGGCTGTACCTCCTGGTGCGCCAAACAGGTATACGTGGTTGAGGGCCGGGCCATCAAGGTCCGGGGCAACCCTCACTCTAGGGTGAACGGCGAAGCCAGTTGCCCTCGCGCCCACCTGGCGTTGCAACAGGTCTATGACCCCGACCGGGTCAAAACGCCCATGAAACGGATCAACCCCAACAAGGGCAAGGACGAGGACCCGAGGTTTGTGCCCATTTCCTGGGACGAGGCCCTCAACACCATCGCCGACAAGATCATGGAGCTCCGGGCAAACAACGAGACGTACAAGTACATGCTGATGCGCGGCCGGTATTCGTACATGCGCGATATTATCTACGACCGCATGACCAAGATCATTGGCTCGCCCAACAACATCTCCCACAGCGCCATCTGCGCCGAGGCGGAAAAGTTTGGCCCCTACTATACCGAGGGGGAGTGGACCTACCGGCAGTACGACATCCTGAATACAAACTGTATCCTCCTCTGGGGCGCCGATCCTCTCTCGGCCAATCGCCAGGTCTCTTACTATTTGAGCGCCTGGGGCGACGCCCTGGACAGGGCGCAGGCCGTGGTCGTCGATCCCCGGCTGTCGGCCACGGCGGCCAAGGCGGACGAGTGGTTACCCATCAAGCCCGGACAGGATGGCGCCCTGGCCGTGGCCCTGGCCCACGTGATCCTCACCGAGGGCTTGTGGTACAAGCCGTTTGTGGGCGATTTCAAGGACGGCGCCAACCTGTTTGTAGCCGGGCAAAAAGTGGACGAAGACAGCTTTGAAGAGATCCATACCCACGGCTTGGTCAAGTGGTGGAACCTGGAGTTGAAGGACAAGACGCCCGAGTGGGCAGCCGAGAGGACCGGCCTGCCGGCGGAACAGATCAGAAAGGTGGGCATCGCCTATGGCAAGGCTGCGCCCCACGCCATCTCCTGGGTTGGTGGCGGCCCCGTGATGCAGGTCCGGGGTGCCTACGCCAGCATGGCCGCTCACGCCCTCAATGGGCTCGTGGGCGCCGTGGATAACGTCGGCGGGACCCTCAAGGCCAACAAGGAATATACCCAATCCTTCCCCGGCTATGAAGATTACATGGACGAGATCGCCACCGAGGGCAAGGGACACAAAAAGATCGACCATCGAGGCCGCAAAGAGTTTCCGGCCCTCAACGCCGGAGAATCGGGTGGGGGTGTGGTCACCAACAATGCCGCCGACGGCATCATCAACGAGGACCCCAACGAGATCAAGGTCGCCATCGCCTACATGAACAACTTTGCCTTCTCTGCACCCCAGACCGAGCGATGGTACCGCGCCCTGTCCAAGATTCCCTTCCTCGTCCACATCACCACCCACGCCTCCGAGTTCACCTGGTTCGCCGACATCGTCCTGCCCTCCACGCACCACATGTTCGAAAAGTGGGGCTACGTCAAGGTCCACGGCAACGGCTACCGCCACGTCACGCTGAACCAGCCGGTCATCGAGCCGGTGTGGGACGTCTGGACCGACGAGACCGAAATCCCCTGGCTGCTGGCCGAAAAGCTGGCCGAGCGGGAGTTCGACAATCTGCTACGACATTACCAGGCATATCTAGATCCCGAAACCGGCCAGGCTCCAACCAATGCCCAGGAGTTTGCCCTGTTCGCCCTCAAACATGCCACGCACAAGCTCTGGGACCCGGCTGTATATGAAGGCGGAGACAAATTCAACGGCTGGGAAGAGTTCAGGGCCGTCGGCGTCTGGAACTCGGACCCCTACCCCTATCGCAAGAGGTGGGGGGCCATGAAAACCGCCACCGAAAAGTTCGAGTTCTATAGCGAGACGCTCAAAGCAGCTCTCGAGGGGCACGCCGAAAAACACGAAACGAGCGTGGACGACATTCTGGAAACCTGCAACTATCAGGCCCGGGGTAAAGTGGCCTTTGTGCCCCACTACGAAGAGCCCTACATGTGGGGCGACGAGGCCGAGTATCCCTTTGTGTTCGTGGACTACAAATCGCGCTTCAATCGAGAAGGCCGCTCGGCCAACTGCTCCTGGTACCAGGAATTGAAGGACCTGGACCCAGGAGACGAAGCCTGGAGCGACGTCGCCAAGTTGAATCCCATAGACGCCAGATCTCTGGGCATCGAGAACGGCGACAGAATCAAGTTGGTGTCCAAGACGGGGGAACTCGAATGCACGGCCAAGTTGTGGGAGGGGGTCCGGCCGGGAACCGTGGCCAAGGCCTATGGCCAGGGCCACTGGGCCTACGGCCGGATTGCCGCCCAGGAGTTTGGCCAGGTTCCGAGGGGCGGAAACAACAACGACATCATCCCGGCGGACTATGACCGGTTGAGCGGCAGCTCGGCCTACTATGGCACGGCCCGGGTCAAGGTCGTAAAAGTCTAGGGGGTAAATCATGACCAAGTATGCGATGGTAATCGACCTTCACCGCTGCACCGGGTGCGGTTCCTGCATCATCACCTGCAAGAACGAGAACAACCTGCAGGATGGGGTGGCCTGGTCCAATCGAATCAACGAGACGGCGGGCACGTTTCCCAACGTGCGTTACACCTACATCCCCACGCTTTGCAATCACTGCGAGCACGCGCCCTGTGTCAAGGGCTGTCCGACTCGGGCCATGCACAAGGGGGAGGGCGGGCTTACCCTGCACGACACCGACAAGTGCATCGGCTGCCGCTATTGCATGGCCCAATGCCCCTACGGCGTCATCTTTTTCAACTGGGAAACCCCACACAAGGCCTGGCGTTCTGACGAAGCGCTGATCGAAGGAGTCACAGCATCTCCAAACGAGATGACAGAAAAAGTGGGGGGAAACGTCATTCCTTACTACAACCCGGCGCGGGCAGAGACCTATCCCGGCATCCGGCCCAAGGGCGTCGTGGAAAAATGCACCATGTGCGACCACCGAGTCCGCAAGGGCGAGCTGCCCTACTGCGTGGAAGCCTGCCCCACCAACGCCCGCATCTTTGGCGACCTGGACGACCCCAACAGCGAGGTCAACATGATTCTGGGCAAGTACCGGTCCTTCCGCCTTAGAGAAGAAATGGGGACTGAACCCAAGGTCTACTATATCCGAAGTTTCCGTCCGGGCGGTTATGAGAAAACGAAAGGAGGTCTGGGGTGAACCGCAGACTATTTACAGGGCTCGTGGGCTGGCTCGTATTGGCCTCTTTGCTAATCGCCTGTGGGCCAGTCGAAGAGGTTGAAGTCACCCGCATCGTTGAAAAAGAGGTGGTCAAAGAGATCGAAGTCACCCGGGTCGTGGAGGAAGAGGTGGTCAAAGAGATCGAAGTCACCCGGGTCGTGGAGGAAGAGGCCCCAACGATGCTATCCTTATCCACCCTCGCTGAGAAAATCAGGGCAGGGGAGATCGATGTCGGTGACGAGCAAGGGATGGCTCTCGACCAGCGGTTCCATCGAATCCATGCTCAGGCTATCGAGATGGAGTGTACTCAATGTCATGTGCAGGAGGCTCCGTACGAGGTTGCACAGCCGTCCAGTGATGCACCAGGACCGGTGGATCGAAGAGTTTGCCTGGGATGTCATTTGAACGGACCGGCCTCCAAGTTGCACGGGGCCGGGGAGTAAACCTCCATCCAGAAAAATCAAGGGGAGTATACGCACACTATGTCAAAGAAACCATCGCCCCGCTTACAGCGGCGCCGTCAATTCGCTCTACTTTCCCGTCGCGGCCCTGGCGACGGGCCTGGCCGCGGCCATTCTGTTCAATCTGCTCTGGCACATGCTGGCCAATGGAGGGCTGAGCGGAGAGCAGACGAAAATGTACAACTGGATCGCCTCCCTCTTTGCCGGCCTGCTGGCGGTCTTGCTGCTTTTTACCTTTTGGAAGACCGTGAACGGACTGTACAACGGCGGCGCCGGATCGGAGGTCTTTGGGCACATCTTTGGCAGCCTTGCCTTCCAGGCTCAACTGTGGCTGGGGCAGGTGGTGCCCTTTCTGATGATGGCCATCCCGGCCGTGCGCAAGACCAGTGCCGGCAAGATCGTGGCCGCGGTGCTGGTCATACTGGGCATGTTCATCGGCCGCTTTGAGCTGGTCACAGTTGGGTTGATGGTGCCGGTCGGTCCCCGGGCCGTCGAGTATCCGCCTTTTGTAGAACCACACAGCACCATCTGGGCCTGGCTCGTGGTTGTCTTTTCCCTGGCGGTCGCCCTGCTGATCTATGCCCTGGGCGAACGCTATCTCAAACTCGACGCCGCGCCCGAAACGGCGGCTCACTAGCGTCAGCGGTTGCCCCTCATCGTGTCCAATCAACACCAGGGGGAAATATGACTACCTGGCTACAGCATGAAGAAAACAGAAGAGATGCGTACAGGCTGCTCTCGGCCTGCTATCACCTGCCCGAGCCCGAAACTCTGAAAAACTTGCCCGTGCTGCGAGATGCGCTATCTGTGGCCTGCCCGCAGGCCGCCGACCAGATCGCGAGCCTGGCGGCCGACGAGATCCACCTCGAGCAGTTGCAGGTCGATCACGCCCGCCTCTTTGTGGGGCCGTTCGAGCTGCTGGCTCCGCCCTACGGCTCGGTCTACCTGGACGGCAAGGGCCGGCGGCTCATGGGCGATTCGACCACCGACGTTGAGCAAAGGTATAGCCAGGCCGGGCTGGGTCAGGCAGAGACCTTCAAAGAGGCGCCCGACCACATCGCCATAGAATTAGAGTTTCTGTACTACCTTGTTTTCAAGGAACTCGAAGCCGTATCGAATGCCGACTTTGCAGGCGCTCTGGACTTTATAAAAATGCAGCAGTCGTTTCTGCGAGACCATTTGGGCGTCTGGGTGGCCGAGTTTGCCGACGAGGTCGAAAAAAACGCGGCCACAGCCTTTTACAGAGACATTGCCGGGGCTACCAGGACCTTTGCCCATCACGACCTTGACAGCATCTCGACCCTATCCATGGCCGAGCTGTCTGCTCAGGCTGCGGCTGTGTAGAAAGAGCCGGGCAGGTCAGCGATGGTGAGTTTGGATAGTCTGATTCGAGTGGCAGAACAGATCGAAACCGCTCCGATCAGCCTGGCCCCTGAGCGATGCCTGCAACGGCGTCACAAGGATGCTCCCTGCCGGCGTTGCCTGGATGCCTGTCCGGCCGGCGCGATCAGGCCGGGAGAGCCTGTTGCCCTCGATGCCGAGCGCTGCCTGGATTGCGGCCTGTGCCTGCACATTTGCCCGACCGAAGCTTTCCGGGGCTCGGGCAACCGCGCAGGCAAGCTGCTGCGGGTTCTGGGCTCGCTCGACGAGGGCGACATCGAACTGGCCTGCCAGCGGAAGAGCGATATGCCTTTGTCCAGGGCCGGCGTCGCCTACGTGGTCAATACAAAAGCCTGTCTGGCCAGTCTTTCGTTGTCCACGCTCCTGGCAGCCGCGCTCCCCAAAAAAGCCAGCAGCCCCACCGGGCGGGCGACCAAAATCTGGCTGAACGATGAACCTTGCCAGACCTGCCCCATCGGGGCTGTGCAGGGCGAGGTGCATCGAACAGTAACAGGAGCCAATCGGCTGTTGAGCGCCCTTGGCCTGGGGACCAAGATCTATACCTATCACGGCTCGCCGGTGCTTTTGGCCCCAGAGCCACGCAAACGACCGGTGGTGCAGGGGGATACCCCTCACTACTCGCGGCGCGCTTTTTTCCGCTCGCTGCGCGGCCAAACCGGGCGTGCCTTGGCCGGCCTGGTGGTCGAGAGCAGGGCCGGAAAAGCACCGACAGAGGTGGAACAGAAACTGCCGCACCATCTGCCGTCGAGCCGCCGTTTTCTGGCCCACGTCCTGAACCACCTGGGCCAGCCGGCAGTCGAGCGCATCGAAACGAGCGGCCTGTCGCTGGGGACGGTACGCATCAACGAGGACTGCACCGCCTGCGGCCTCTGCGCCCGCCTCTGTCCCAGCGGAGCGCTGGCCTTTGACCGTGACGACCGCTATTTCGCCCTTCGTTTCAGCCCGATTGACTGCCTGGGGTGTACCATTTGCACCCTGATCTGCCCCAACAAGGCTGTGACCTTTCGGCCAGAAGTGGATGTCAGAGGTCTGGTGGCGGATGCACCCCAGGTCTTGCAGGCTGGCCACCTGGCAGCCTGTCGAGGTTGTGGGGTCCCCTGTACCCATGGGCATGGGGAACCGCTCTGTTTTGTCTGCCAACACAGGCAGAAATCACGCCAAAGAAACCCATGATCGAGTTGCGAGACGTGCACTTCCGTTACCCCGCCGCCCCGGACGAGGCGCTGCGAGCGATGGATCTGCGCATCGCCCCCGGCGAGTTCGTCCTGCTGACCGGCCCCAGCGGCTGCGGCAAGAGCACCCTGGCCCGGCTGCTCAACGGCCTGATCCCCCACGTCATCCCCGGCGCGCTGCGCGGCGCGGTGCGGGTCCACGGCCTGGACACGCGCCACCACCCGGTGGCCGCGCTGGCCACCCAGGTGGGCCTGGTCTTTCAGATCCCAGAGACGCAGCTCTTTAACCGCACCGTGGAGGATGAAGTGGCCTTTGGACCGCGCAATCTGGGGCTGAGCGGCGAGGAGACAGCCGAACGGGTGGCCTGGGCGCTGGCGGCGGTGGGCATCGAGGGCTTTCGGCAGCGGGCCGTGTGCGAACTGTCGGGCGGGGAAAAGCAGCGGGTGGCCATCGCTTCGGTGCTGGCTATGCGGCCCGCCGTGCTGGTGTTGGACGAGCCGCTGGCCAACCTGGACGCCGCCGGGGCGGCCCTGGTGCTGGACAGCCTGCGCCGCCTGCACCGCGAAACCGGGCTGGCGGTGCTGGTCATCGAGCACAAGACGGGGGCCATCCTGCCCCTGGCCGACCGGGTGCTGATCATGGACCGGGGGCGCATCGTGCGCGACGGGCAGCCGGAAACCGTGTTTGCCGAGCAAGCGTACCTCCGCGAGCTGGGTGTGCGCCTGCCCGGCCCGCCTCCCCGGTCACATGCGCCGCCGGCTGCCGAGCGGCGACACGCCGCGCCGTCCATCCGCCTGAAAGGGGT
Organism: uncultured Anaerolineaceae bacterium; assembly: GCA_964387775.1. Lineage (GTDB taxonomy): Bacteria > Chloroflexota > Anaerolineae > JAAYZQ01 > JAAYZQ01 > CAYLZO01. The sequence continues at coordinate 7,686 of CAYLZO010000046.1, read as the reverse complement.
GCGCTTTGGCTACCGCCGCCGCGAGCCGGTGCTGGAGGACGTGTCGCTGACCATCGGCCAGGGTGAATTCGTGGCCCTGACGGGCGACAACGGGGCCGGCAAGAGCACCCTGGCCCGGCTGATCCTGGGCCTGCTGCGCCCGCAGCAAGGTGCGGTCTGGGTGCGTTCAGGCAAGAGACGGCTGCTGGCCGGGCGCGAGGTGGGGTTGCTGCTGCAAAACCCGCTGGAGCAACTGTTCTGCGACACGGTGAACGAAGAGATCGCCTTTGGCCTAGAGAACTATCGGCTGCCGGTGCGAGACAACGTCAGGCGAGCGTTGAGCGTCACCGGCCTGGAGCACAAGCGGAGCTGCCGCGTGGTAGCCCTCAGTGCCGGCGAACAGCAACGGCTGGCCCTGGCCTCGGTGTTGGCCCTGACGCCGGAGGTGCTCATCCTCGACGAGCCGGCCCTGGGGCAGGACTGGGGCCACCTGAGCCGCCTGATGGCCTTCGTAGACGGGCTGAACCGGCAAGGGACGACGGTGGTGCTGATTACCCACGACGCCGACGTGGTGCAGACCTACGCGCGGCGGGTGGTGCGCCTGGCACAGGGGCGCGTCGTCGCCGATACGGCCCGTTGGAACTGAGTGGGAGGGAGTAAAGATGCGATATTCGACGCGCGAGCTGGTGTACGTGGCTGTGTTCGGCGCGGTGTGGGGGGCGGTGGAGATGAGCCTGGGCTCGCTGCTCCACGTGCTGAACGTACCCCAGACGGGCACGATCCTGGCTGCCATCGGCATCGTCATCCTGCTCACCGGCCACAGCCTGGTGCCCCGGCGCGGGGCAGTGCTGATGATGGGGGTCACGGCGGCGTTCGTCAAGATGTTCTCCCTGGGCGGCATCGTGATCAATCCCATGCTGGCCATCGTCATGGAGGCGGCCTTGACCGAGGCCGGGCTGAGGCTGGCCGGCAGCGGGCGTGGGGCGTTCCTGCTGGCCGGGGTGCTCGGCTCGTCGTGGAATTTCGTCCATCCCTTTCTCACCCAGGGGCTGCTGGCCGGCTGGGGCCTGGTGCGCGTCTATCGCTGGCTGGTGCACGGTGCGGAGCAGATGTTCGGGCTGCCGAGCGGGTACGGCTGGCTGCTCTTTGGCCTGCTGCTGGGCATAAAAGTGATCGGCGGGCTGGCCGCCGGACACCTGGGCTGGGAGGTGAGCCGGGCGGTGCTCCGGCGGCGGGTGGTTGCAGAGCCGATGGTAGACTGGTAAGTTGGAGGTAAAAGATGATGAATAGGATGAGAAGGTGGTTGGTCATCCTGGGACTGGTGGGGCTGAGTCTGGCTTTGGGGAGCTGCGGCGGCGATGCTGGCGACCCGGCGGCAGCCTCTTGGACCTTGACGGTCGTCGCCGCCGGCGCGGAGCAGCGCTTCAGCCTGGCCGACCTGGAGGCGATGCCGGCCGCCGAGATCCGGTATGCATCCAAAGAGACGGGCCAGGAAAACGGCTACCGGGGCGTGCGGCTGCGCGACCTGCTGGCCGCCGCCGGAGCCGATCTGGACACCCTGGAGACGGTCGAGGTCGAGGCCGAGGATGGGTTTCTGGCGACCTATCCCCGCGAGCTGGCCCTGCGCGATACGTCGGTGCTGGTCTACCGCATGGATGGCGCGCCGCTGCCGGGCGAGATGGGCCGGGTGCGAATGCTATCTCCGGGCGAGGGCACCAAGCTCCAGGTCAAATTTGTGAGCCGCATCACCGCCAAGGATGGGGGATAGAGATGGGAGATAGGGAGGGTGGGCTGTATGGGGCGCTGCTGTTTCTGGTGGGGGCGGTGACAGCGGCAGTCGTCGCCCGGGGCTGGGCGACGGCGCTTGTGCTGGGGGCAGCGCTGGCCGTCGCGGCCCTGAGCTGCCCGGCGGCGCTGCGCTCGTTGCTCAGGCGCCGCACCTGGGTGCTGGTCGCCTCGTTTGTGCTGCTGGGCGGGCTGGCCCTGGACGGGCAGCGCGACCTGGCCGTGGGCGCCGTGGCCCTGTCCAGCGCCGGGCTGGGGCTGGGGTTGCAGATGGCGGCCCGGGCCACGGTCATCCTCGTGGCTATGGGCGTTTTCACCCGGCAAGCCTCGGTGAGCGACATGGCGGCGTTGCTGGAGCGGTTGGGGGTTGGCGAGCTGGGTTTTGTGCTGGGTTTGGCCCTCAACCTGTTGCCGGTCATCCAGCAGACGGCAAGCAACACCCTGGCAGCCATGCGGCTGCGGGGCGGCTTTCGCCGGCATCGGCTGCGCGCCTTGCGCCTGCTGCTGGTGACCCTCCTGGTCAATGCCCTGCGTTACGGCGACGACGTGGTATGCGCCGCCGAGGCGCGGGGCTTTCAGGGGGCGCGGCCCTCGGAGTCTGGTCGATTATGACAACGCCGCCTGTCATCTGCATCGTCGGGCGCTCCGGCTCGGGCAAGACGACGCTGCTGGAAAAGTTGATCCACGAACTGAAACGACGGGGCTTCCGGGTCGGGACGGTCAAACATCACTCGCACGCCGGCATCGAGATCGACCGGCCCGGCAAGGATACCTGGCGCCACGCCCAGGCCGGCAGCGACCACGTGGTCATCGCCGCGCCGGATCGGGTGGCTTCCATCCGCCGGGTAGACCGCGAGCCGACGCTGGAAGAGATCACCGCAACTATGCGCGACGTGGACGTCATCCTGGCCGAAGGCTACAAACGAACCGGCCAGATCAAGATCGAGGTGGTCCGCGCCGCGCGGAGCTGTGAACCGCTCTGCACGCCTGACGAACTCCTGGCCCTGGTGACCGATGTAGAGATCGCCTACGATGTGCCAAGATTCGAACTGGAGGATGCACCAGGCCTGGCCGATCTGGTCGAGACGCTGTTATGACTCAGGTCCGGGGGGTATCTGGCATCATCCTGGCCGGTGGGGCTAGCCGCCGCATGGGCCAGGACAAGGCTTTTCTTGACTTTGGAGGGCGGCCCTTGATCTCGGTCGTTGCCGGGCGGCTACGGGCCGTAGCCGACGAGGTGCTCGTGGTGGCCGACAATGGCCAGCGCTATGCCCCCTTTGCCGACCGCTGGGTAGCCGATATCTTTGCGGGCGTGGGCACGCTGGGGGGCATTCACGCCGGGTTGCAGGCAGCCCGGCACAATCGGGCGCTGGTGGTCGGCTGCGATATGCCGTTCCTGAACCCTGCCCTGCTGGCCTGGTTCGCGGAGGCGGTAGAGGGTTATGACCTGGCGGTACTCAGGCATGGGGAGTGGTTGGAGCCGCTACACGCTGTCTATTGCAAGAGCTGCCTGCCGGCCATCAAAGTTGTCGTCCAGGCGGGCGAACGCTGTGCATTCTCGTTCTACGACCAGGTACACACCCACTATGTGACTCCCAGCGACATTGCTCACTTGGATCCAGATCTGAGCTCTTTTTGTAATGTGAATACTTTTGCAGAATGGAGCCATGCTCTGGCCAAAGAAGAATCGGCATGATAGGTGCATTCTTGCCACATGGATTCACGTCCGGTCAGCTTTTGAGATGGGTGCAGTTGCTCCTATCTCCCACACCAGTAAAACGGGAGAAACACGCTGATTTGAGTCGTGCCCAGGTTGCGATTGATGACTGGCTTCCCTAGAAACCGCGAGATTTTCACAAGAAGGTGGTGTCGACCTGATGGTGGTAGATGAGAGCAACTGCACCCTTTTGAGATCGACAGCGGCGCGCCCCAGTTCGGCGCCCGCGCCCGGGCCGGCAATTCGCTCCAGGACATCGCCGCCCTGGTGCGGCACGCCCACAGCTACTGGGCACGGGTCTATGTCACCGTCAACACCCTGCTCTACGACCACGAGCCGCCCCTGCCCCTCATCGCCAGCACCCAGATGCACAACCACACCCCCGAGCGCGTCGCCTTCCTGGAAGCCATCGGCTTCCGCCGCGTCATCCTGGCCCGCGAGCTGAGCCTGGACCAGATCCGGGCCATCGCGCCCGCACCTCCCTGGAGCTCGAGTATTTCGTCCACGGGGCGCTGTGTGTTTCCTACCACACGGCACCGGCTCTGTCGTGTGCCTGTGGGATCATTCAGGCATAAGGCTCGGTTCAGTTTGGTAGAATCTTGAGGTTCATTTTGGTGCCGCCTTCAGTTAGGGGAAAGGGGGGTTACTCCAGCCCTCGCTCGGCCTTGTACAAGACGTGTTCTTTCTTCACGGTCGACAGCGAATAGCCGCACCGGTCGGCCAGGTCTTGCAGGGTCACCTTGTAGCCCGCTCTCTTGCACTCGTGGTACCAGTCAAACCACTCGCTCAACGGATCTTCGGTCGATGGCTCGGCAGGCTTTGGCGGCGGCCCGCCCGGCGAGGGCGCGATCTCTGCCTCTGTTGGGGAGTCCTCTGACTGTGACTTGGGCGAGGCCTCAGAGCCTGTTGATTCAGGGGCTGGGGCCGGGTCGCGTGGCAGCCAGGAGAGCATCGGCTGCCTCCTCTCACCATTTGCACTTGAGCCGAGTTCGGTAAGCAAGTGAGCCGGCAATGGGATCGCTTCCCGTGCTTCCGGGCAGCGCTTGGCGATGGCCACCAACAATTCGGTTACAAAGCTCCTGGCAAGCTCATGGTCTGTTTTGATCGTCACCATCATCCGTTTCAAAGGCATGGGCTCGATGGTGATCTGGATCATGCCCGGCAAGACATAGTTGGAGATCGAGGTCGAGAACCCCGAGAGTCCGTGGGGATCGTCCTCGTCGTATTGCCGTTGATGATGCTCGTACAAGGCGTCAAACTCCAGCAGGATGGGTCCCTCGACATTGAGGGGACCCTCTTGGTAGCGGGCCGGATGGAAGGAGATGTATCCTTCCGGTGCAGGGTATCTTCGCAGATACACGTCCCTTGTGTGGCCTCTCATCCACTCGGCAAAGCCCAGAAGGTCTCCCTTCAGCGGGAAGCTCTTCTCTGAGTTCATAATCGGTATCATGGATCCACGCACCTCCTGCCCCTATGGATAGGCGCTATTCTAGCACCTTCTACCCCAAACGGCAAGACGTGAACGCCAGAGGTCGGCTCAGCGATGGGGCTGGATGGACATGTCTTCCTGGCAGTTGCCATCGCGGCACGGCGGGAAGTGAATCTGGGGTTCAGGCAACCACCACAAACCGTTGGAATCAGGATGCTCTATTTGCCAGCTATGTCAAATCAGGGTATAATGGAAACCAGTTGGCTTTGAGCAGGGGGCCTGTCCCGGTGTTGCGTCGAGATCGGGAAAGGGGCAGAGCATTTCGGACACCGTGTCCGTTTTGGCTATCGATCCCGAACAATCGTCCACCCGCCTTCTCGGGTACCGGGGCACACCAATCGCGTGGAGTGGCATAGATGAGACTCCCAAACAGGACCAAGATACGGACGTTAGGTCTTGCCCGTGCGGTCAAGTCCCTTGGCCGATCGGGGGCAGGGTAGTCCATGTCCCTCAACGAAGCCGACACCCGGGCGGTGCTCATAGAGCCCCAACTCAAGACCGCCGGCTGGAGCGACAGCCTGATCACACGTGAGCATTTCTACCGGCGCGATCATCGCTACACCGCCGGGCGCATTTACCTGATCGGTGACGACGCCCGCCGCCGCGAGCCGCGGCGAGTGGACTACCTGCTGCGCTACACCGACGCCTTTCCCATCGCCGTCGTCGAGGCCAAGGACGAGGGCCAGACGGCCAACGCCGGGCTGGAGCAGGCCAAGCGCTACGCCCAGGACCTGGGCCTGGCCTTTGCCTACTCGACCAACGGGCATGGCATCGTCGAGTACGACTTTTTCACCCACGGCAGCCGCAATGTGGAAGCCTTTCCCCCACCGGTTGAGCTCTGGCAGCGTTGGCAGCGTAATACGGGCCTGGCCTCCCTACCTTCAGGGAAAGGGGTGGGCAACGGGCTGCGAGCCATCCACGACGCCAGGGAGCGCTTTGCCTCGAGCCGGTTTGAGAATCCCCTCCTGCACCCCTACTGCCCCAGGAGCCGCTGTGGTAAGGAACCGTTCTACTTCCAAGAGGCAGCCATCACCGGGGTCGTGCAGCGCTTGATGCGCGGCCAGAGCCGCGTCCTGCTGACCATGGCCACCGGCACGGGCAAGACCTTCGTCGCCTTCCAGATCGCCTGGAAGCTGAGCGCTTCGGGCTGGCTCAACCGGTTGCACGGGGACCGGCCCGGCCGTATCCTCTTTCTGGCCGACCGGGTGGTGCTCCGCGACCAGGCCTACAACAGCTTCTCCCCATTCGCCGACGGCACGAGCGATCCCCGCGCCGTCATCGGTACGGGCGACCCTCGCGGTCGCCCCAACCGCGACCTCTATTTTGGCATCTACCAGTCGCTGTGGACGGAGGACGAGTCGCGCCTGCCGGAGCAGGGCCGGCGGCTGTTCCAGCGCTTTCCCAGCGACTTTTTTGACCTGGTGATTATCGACGAGTGCCACCGCTCCGGGTTCGGCACCTGGCGCGAGATCCTGGACCATTTCGAGACGGCCATCCACCTGGGCATGACGGCCACGCCCAAGCAGGACGAGAGCGTGGACACCTACGACTACTTTTGCCGGGAAGAGCCGGAGGTATTCGTCGACGCCGAGGATCCGACCCGGGGCACCTGGCATCCCCCGGCCTACCAGTACAGCCTGGGCCAGGGCATCGAGGATGGCTTCCTGGCGACCTACAAGGTGCACAAGGTGCGCACCACGGTGGACCGCGAGGGCCTGCACGTCCAGGACGCGCTGGTGCAGGGCGCCGAGATCTATGTGCCCGAAGGGGCCGACCTGCGCGACGTTTATCACACGCCCCAGTTCGAGCGCGAGATCACGCTGCCCGACCGCACCGAGGCGATGTGCGAACACCTGGCCGGGCTGCTACGGCGCACCGATCCCATGGATCGGACGATGGTCTTTTGCGTGGACATGGCCCACGCCCGCCTGGTGGCCGAGACGTTGCAGAACCATTTCAGCCACCTGGGCTACGACAACTATGCCGTGCCCATCATCTCCGAGGAAGGGGAGGAGGGTCGCCGCGTCCTGGAGCAGTTCCAGGACAGCGACAGGAAGGTGCCGGTGGTGGCCACCACGGCCGAGCTGCTGTCCACCGGCGTGGACGTGCCCTCCTGCCGCAACGTCGTCTTTATGAAGACCCTGGCCTCGCCCCTGCTGTTTAAACAGATCATCGGCCGGGGCAGCCGGGTGGACCCCGCCACCGGCAAGCTGTGGTTCCGCATCGTGGACTATACCGGGGCCACGCGCCTGTTCGACGAGTGGGACCGCCCACCCGGCCCGCCGCCCGAAGCGCACGGCGGCCCGCGCACGGCGGCGCTGGAAGGCCAGGTAGTATTCGCCGAGTCAGGCGCGCCAATCGTCGGCGCCCAGGTCACGGTGCTGACCGGCCCCAACGAGCAGCAGGGGCCGATCCTGACCGACGAGGAAGGCTGTTTCCACTTCGACCACCTGCCGGCCGGCGGTGTGACCCTCCTCGTCGGCGGGGCCGGGTTCCGCCGGCGGCAGATCAAGGTGGCGACGGCGGCGGGCGAGACGACAACGCTGGTGGTGGAGCTGCGCATCGAGGCCAAGACGAGGGAACGGATCCGCATCGAGGGCCTGGAGGTGACCATCGCCGACGAAGCCACCTTCCTGGTGGAGGCCACCGGCGAGCAGTTGTCGCTGGAGCAGTATCTGGACTATACGCGACGCAAGGTAGTCGGCTATGTGCCGGA
>CAYLZO010000045.1:0-25215 GCA_964387775.1 uncultured Anaerolineaceae bacterium | reverse complement strand
GTCTTGAGGGTTTCCAAAACCCCAAAGGTCTGTTATAATCAAAGAGTTCCTGAAGGAGGAGTGCGTGGACGATATTTTGAAGTACATCGACGATCACCTGCCCGAGACGGTCGCCTGGAGGATTTGAGACAGGGGATCAAGCACATTGCCTTGATTCTCGGGGCGTTCGCCCGGAAGGCCTAGGGTGTGGCACAACGAGAACAGCCATCTCTTTGCATTCCGCGAGCTGGGAGAGGACGTAACACAATCTTGACGATGAAGGAATCAATGCTGCTCAAACAGAGCCCGCTCTTCGCACCCCTTTCTGACCGGGAGAGAGAGCGGCTGGCCCAACAGATGGTCCGGCAGCGCTACGAGAAGGACGAGTACCTCTTTTTTGAGGGCGACCAGGCCGAGTGGCTGGTGTTCGTCGCGACGGGCCGGGTCAAGATGATCAAGCACTCGGAGAGTGGCCGCGAAACGATCCTGGCCACCTTTGGCCCGGGCCAGATCGTGGGCGAGGTGGGCGTGCTCATCGGCGAGGGGTATCCGGCCACGGCCCAGGCCCTGGAGCCGACGGTCACCCTCAGCCTGCGCCGCGACGAGTACGCCAACCTGGTACGCGGCCATCCCGACCTGGCCTGGGCGCTCATCGCCGAACTGGGCCGCCGCTTGCAACGCGCCCACGAGGCGATCCGCAGCATGGCCGTCGAAAAGGTGGAGCGGCGCGTGGCCCGCGTGTTGCTGCGCATGGCCAACACCGCCGGCGAGCGCCTGGACGGCGATCCGCCGGGTGCGGTGCGCATCAGCCTGCCGCTCAGCCGCCAGGACATCGCCGACATGGCCGGCACCGTCGTCGAGACGGCCATTCGCACCCTGAGCAAGTTTCAGAAGCAAGGCTGGCTCGACACCCAAGAAGGGCACATTGTCCTCCTCCAGCCCCACGAATTGGTCGCCATCGCCGAAGAGTTGTAGCTCTTGCCCCTACCCTATCTCTGCCGGTCCGCCCCGGTGAGCAGGTTGATCCAAGCCGAGGTGCCCTCCAGCCGCCAGTCCGCGGCCGGCTGCACGTCCAGGATACCCTTGCCATAGATCCGCATCTTGAGTGAGCGATTATAACCGTCCGTCCAGACGCAATATTTCTCGGGATATACTTCACAGTAGCCACCCGGTCGCACCCCGCCGCATGGCCCATTCCGCATGAGTTTTGGACACGTCATAGGGCAGGTCATGCCCGTCAGGCGCAGGATGCACTGACCACACATGCGGCAGTCAAAAATCAGCTCCTTGCTGAATCGTTCCAGGGGCAGGATAAGGCGTTCGACGCGTTCGTAGCCCAGCCGGGCAATGAGCGGGTCGAGGGCGCGGAAGAGCCGCTCGGTGAGACGATAGGCCCACTCCAGCGGGCGGGGGTGGTCCTGAAGCCAACGTCGAAGATTCATCTGCCAGGTCTCCAGACTACTCTACTCCACGCACTGCGTGTTGCTTTTCTCTATCGATCTTGTTCAATCCTGAAGCAATGATATCATTACTTTGACAAGGGTGATATGATCACGATCATATCCATCCACGAGGAAAAGTTGGGCCACGGTCACTTTGGTGCGTGGCTGCGCAGCGAGTTTGAGTGGAGTGAACGGACAGCCCATAACTTATGAACGTAGCCGGGGTCTTCAAATCCGCAACGGCTTGCGGATTTGATACCGTCCAAAGCCCTCTACCTGCTGACCGAACAGGGACAAACCGCCACCGGGGTGACGCGGCACATTCTCCATCTGGCCGGGCAGCCGGCCCTGGACAGGTTGGTGAGGGAGGACCAAGCAGCACACACAGGGATTAAGCGTCCTGAAGGGTATTGACAAAAGTGCCAGGCTATGGTATAATAGTATACGATTATAAAGTTATGAGGATGTGGTGCCATGTCTGATGACAAATTTCTGCTTCCTGCCGTGCTAGACCGCAACGGTCCTGTTCCGTTGTACCATCAACTGAAGCAAATCCTGCTCCAAGCTATCCAGCAGGGACATTACGTGCCGGGCCAACTGATTCCTGGTGAACGGGAATTGGAGGAACTTTATGGCGTAAGTCAGATAACCGTACGACGAGCGCTGAATGATCTGGCAACGGAAGGGTACATCGTCCGTCAGCCCGGACGGGGCTCCTTTGTCCGAACACCGAAGGTGCGTCTGCAACACAACCGATTGGGTGGCTTTTTCGATGCATTGAGAGATCAAGGCTTTGAACCTGAATCACAGATTCTCCAGCTAGGACGGTTGATGGGCTCCGGGCGCATCAGCAAGAGGTTGTGTGTCAGTTCGGACCAGCCTTTGCTGTTCATCAAGAGGCTGATCTATGCTGATGGTGAAGCCCTTGTCCTGGTGAACGCCCACTTCAACGTACCCGATGGCATCCTCTTCTCTCGCGAGGAACTCGAAAGCGAGTCGGCCATCCCATTGCTGGAAAAAAAGTGCGGGATTTCGCTGGTACGAGCAGAAAGGACAATAGAGGCCACCCTGGCTTCTGACGAGGCAGCTGGTCTATTGCAAACCGAGCCTGGCGCGCCGATGTTGTTGGTCACGCTTTGCATGTATGATGTGGAAGGTCAGCCCGTCGGCCTCTCAGAATCTCTGTACCGAGGTGATCGCTACAAACATAAGGATATGCTATTGCGGTAGTATATTTTCGGATGGCACACCGGGTGCCATAACTGCAGTTGCCTATCCAACAAAGGGGTATTGAGATGCAATGGATTCGACGCGGAACGGCCTGGGTCTATGGAGACCACATCGTTGGCGATGACCTCATCGGAGGTCCTGAGGCGGTCACGAATGACATCTACGCCCCTGACGTGCTGGCCAAGCTTCTGATGGAGGGCGTGGATCCAGATTTCATGGCTCGTGCCCGTCCAGGCGATTTCATTGTTGCGGGGCGAAACTTTGGCTATAGCAAAGCCCACCAGCAAGTGTATCTGGCCCTATATGGCTTTGGGATTGGCGGCGTCGTTGCCGAGTCGTTCCAGCCCTTCTTGCGCAGAGCATTTCCTACCTATGGTATTCCGTTTCTCCGTTGTTCGAACCTCACCGAGCGAGTCAAAACGGGGCATCAACTCCGCATAGACTTCTTGGCCGGCGAGATCACGAATGAGACCAAGGATGAGGTTATCCACTGCGAGCGGCTGCCGGAAGCATTGGTGCCTTACTATGAAGCCGGTGATCATCTCACTTATTTGGCGCACAAGCTGGATCGGGTAGAATAGCCCGATGCCAAAGGTATCAAACCGTCAGCCCACTTTTCAACTGCTTTCTGGGGTCATAGACGAGACTTGCCATAGATAGAGGTAATGTAGTTGGGGACCGACCTTAGCCTGGACAGAGAAGGAGGCTTCCTTTGACGGCTGTGGAACGTATTTTAGCGCGGGTCTCGGGACAACGCCCGGTCCGTCCTGGCGAGTACATCACGATTCGGCCCGATCTCCTGATCATGCACGAGTTCTTTATCTATCCCCAAACCATCCAGACCATGGAAAAACTGGGCCTGGATCGCATATGGGATCCCGAGCGGACCATGGTCGTCTTTGACCACGCAGCCCCCGCGCCCAGCACCAAATGGGCTGAGAAGCACCGCCGGGCACGGGAGTGGGTCCGCCAACAGGGCATTGAGCATTTCTACGACATGGGCAATGGCATCAGCCACCAGATCGCTGCAGAACTCGGCCTCGTGCGTCCCGGCATGTTCGTGGCCAATGGGGATCCGCACGTGACCGCATATGGCGGCTTGGGTGCCTTTGCTCCAACCCTCGGCAGCCAAACCCAGTTGGAACTCGTCCTCACCGGAGAAACCTGGTACCAGGTTCCGGAGACCCTTCGGATTACACTGGATGGGCAACTGCCGCTGGGGGTTACTGCCCGTGACATTTTTACCGGACTCGTGAACGAGATCGGGGTGGATGGCGCCCTGGAGATGAGCATGTGGTTCACCGGACCGGCGGTGGCTGACATGGACGTCGATCAACGGATGACGCTATGTGACCTGGCCCCTTTGGCCGGTGCGTCCAACGCGATTGTGGAACCCGATGCCATTACGGCTAGCTATCTCTCTGCACGGACTCGAGATTCTTGGCCTGCCATCGAAACTGACCCGGAAGCGCCGGTGGTCCGGGAGGTCCGGCTGACCCTTGATGGGCTGGTTCCCCTGGTGTGCCTGCCGCCTGATCCACTGGATGCGGTGCCTATTTCAGAAATGGAGCCCAGGTCCGTCGATCAGGGATTCATCGGCTCGTGCGCAGGAGGCCGCATGGACGAGATGAGGGTCGCGGCAAAGGTGTTGCAAGGCCGCCACATCCACCCGCGAACTCGCCTGCTGATCACACCTGCCTCTCGTGAGATCCATCTCCAACTGATCAGGGAGGGCCTGGCCGAGGTCTTTGTGTCCGCAGGAGCAACCCTGTCCTCGCCAGGCTGTGGGGCCTGCATGGGGCTCACCGGGGCCCTCGACGACGGCGAGGTATGCGTCGCCAACTCGACCCAGAACATCCAGGGGCGGATGGGGAGTCTGTCGGCCGACATTTACTTGGCGAATGCCGCCGTCGTCGCTGCATCGTGTGTGGCAGGCCGGTTGGCCGACCCACGGCCCTACCTATCCTGAAAAGACCGAGGGGGAATCAGATGAGCAAGACCGTACTCATATCCATTCGCGCCAATCCCGGCCTGATGTGGAATAGCTGGAACCCGGCCATCGCGCTCCTGCAAAAAGCCGGATTGCGGGTCGTGGATGGCCGCATGCACGACGCTGTAGAGAAAGAGAAGCTCATCGGCTTGGTAGCCGATGCCGAGGGCCTCATCGTGGGCCTGGAGCAAGTGGACGCCTCTGTCATCGAGGCAGGCCCAAAGCTGAAGCTCATTGGCAAACCTGGAGCCGGGGTGGACAACATCGACGTGGAGGAAGCGACGCGCCGGGGGATCGTGGTCTGCAATACGGCCGGCTCCAACGCCGAAGCGGTTGCCGACCACACCTATGCCCTGATTCTGGCCGTGCTCCGGCAGATGCCCTTCTTGGACGCTCTGACGCGCAATGGCAAAGGCTGGGACCGCTGGCCGCCCGTAATTGGTGGCGAGCTCTGGCAAAAAACCATCGGTATCGTTGGGACCGGCGCCATCGGCCGGGCCGTCGCGCGTCGTGCTCGGGGGTTTGACATGAAGATCCTGGGCTACGACGTTGCCCCCGATCTGGAATTCGCCCGCGCGGTGGGGCTCACCTACGTCTCGCTCCAGGACCTGCTCGCGGAAAGTGATGTCGTAACGGTCCACGTGCCCCTCGTGCCGGCTACCGAGGGGCTGCTGGGCGCCAAGGAGTTCGCGAGCATGAAGAAAGGGGCGTTCTTCTTTAACCTGGCCCGGGGCGGGGTCGTGGAAGAGACGGCGCTGATCGAAGCACTGCGCTCTGACCACCTGGCCGGAGCCGGCCTGGACGTGTTTTCCACAGAACCTCCATCGCCGGACTCGCCCCTCTTTGCCCTGGACAACGTGATAGTATCGCCTCACGTGGCCGGATTTTCAGAAGAAGCGATCATCAAGTCCAGAATGTGGCTGGCCAAAGCCGCCCGAGATGCGCTCAACGGTCAGGTCCCGCGCACGCTGGTTAACCCGGCAGTTCTGGTCTAGCAGGCTGTCGGAGAGAGTCTTTTGAGTTCGTAGTAGACGCTTTAACGCCGCAGAAACGCGCTGAAGCGCGCACTACAAACGGGGCTCTCCGACAAGCTGCCAGGAGAAGAATCGAGTCTGCACAAGGAGTTGAGACATCATGTTCAAAGCGGAAATCATCTTTAAGAATGGCCAAGTTCTCACCGTTGACCCCCACAACTCCACGGCCGAGGCCGTGGCCGTCGTGGGCAACCGGATCGCGGCCGTGGGGGCGGCGACCGAGATCGATGCCTGGCGTGGCTCTACCACGCGCGTGGTCGACCTCAAGGGCCGGACCCTGCTGCCGGGCTTTGTCGAGGCCCACGCCCACCTGGGCATCTATGGCATCGTCGAGAGTGCCGTACAGTGCGGTCCGCCCCACGTGCAGAATATCGCCGACCTCCAGGCGGCGATCAAGGAACGGGCGCAGCAGACACCTCCTGGCGAATGGATCCGAGGATGGGGCTACAACCACAACGAGCTGGAGGAGGAACGGCATCCGACCCGCTGGGATTTGGATGCGGTGGTGCCCGATCAGCCGGTCTTTGTCATGAGAACCTGTGCCCACATCGCCGTGCTCAACAGCAAGGCGCTGGAACTGATCGGCATCGACAACGACACTCCCGACCCCAAAGGAGGACAACTGGACCGGGAAAATGGCGAGCTCACGGGCGTTCTGCGCGAGGAAGCCCGGCGCATCGCCTGGCAAAAGGCGGCGCCCACGGTGCAGGAATTAGAGTCGGCCATCGCGCTGGCCATGGAGGATCTGAATCGCTTTGGCATCACGTCCATCCACGACATGGCCGGCTACGGTGCGCCCCAGATGCAGGCTCTGATCCGCCTCACGTCCCAAGACCCGTTGCGCATGCGCGTAATCCAGGTCATCCGGGCCATGTATGCCAACGACACATTCCAAGACCCATACCTGACGACGGGGCTCAGGACGGGCTTTGGCAACGAGCGCCTGCGCCTGGGGCCTTTCAAGTACGTCGTGGACGGTGCCGCCTCGGCGCGCACGATGGCCACCTTTGAGCCCAATGTCGTGGAACCGGACAACACGGGTATCCTGTACGTAGACCAGGAGGAGCTCAACGAGACCTTCAGCCGGGCCAACGAGGCGGGCTTTCAGGTGACGGCCCACGCCATGGGCGACAAGGCCGTGGAGATGTGTATCAACGCCATCGAGTATGCGCTGTCCCAGAATCCACGCCAAGATCACCGTCATCGCATCGAGCATTGTGCCATGACCGACGAGGCGATGGTGGATCGCATCGCGGCGCTTGGCATCGTGCCCATCGTGAACCCGGTCTTTTTGTGGACCTTTGGCGACGTGTACGTCCGCGATTATGGCCAGGACCGGGCCGACCGCATGTTCCAGACCGGATTGTACGCCAAGAAAGGCGTGCGGTGTGCCTACACCTCCGACACCCCCATTGTGTCCCCCGATCCGCTGATGAGCATCGAGATGGCCGTGACCCGCCGCACCAAAGGGGGGCAGGTCCTGGGCCCGGACGAGCGGGTCAGCGTCATGCAGGCCATCCGCGCCCACACCATTGACGCCGCGTACGCCGGTTTTGAGGAAGGATCGAAGGGGAGCATCGAGCCGGGCAAACTGGCGGACCTCGCGGTCTTGAGCGGCGACATCCTGGCTACGCCGGCCGAGGCGCTCCGCCACCTCAAAGTAGATATGACGGTCCTGGACGGCAACGTCGTCTACGAGCGAGACTAGAGGACAATCGAGGAAACAGCCATGCATACGACACAAGAACTCAAGGATCGGGTCTGCCGGGCAATGGATGCCCGTCGGGAGGAAATTGCCGTGTTCACAGAGCAGGTGCTCAGAAACGCCGAGCTCGGATACTGTGAAAACGAAACATCCGCGCTGGTTCAACTGCAGTATGACCGTCTCGGCATCGTATACGAAAGTGGGCTGGCCCTCACGGGCGTCAAGGCCATCCTCCCGGGAGGCGCCGGACCTGGCCCCCAGGTCGCCGTCATCGGTGAGCTGGACGGTCTGCCCATTGCCGAGCACCCCGACGCGAATCCAAAGACGGGAGCGGCCCACGCCTGCGGCCACAATGCCCAGACGGCCATGGTCGTGGCGGCGGCCACCGGCCTGATGGAGGCGGGGGTGCTGCCCGAATTGAACGGGGAGGTCGTCTGTTTCCACGTCCCGGCCGAGGAACTCGTCGATCTCGAATACCGGCAGGGCCTCAAGCGAGAGGGCAAGATCCGGTACCTGGTGGGCAAGCCGGAACTCATCCGGTTGGGAGCTTTTGACGGCGTTGACATGTGCATGATGGTCCACAACACGGGCACGCCGGCCGACCTCGTCCTGGGGGTGGGCACGACCTTGAACGGCTGCGTGATGAAAACCGTTGTCTACAGGGGGCGAGGCGCCCACGCGGGGGCTGCGCCGTGGCAGGGCGTGAACGCCCTGAACGCGGCCAACCTGGCGTTCCACGCCATTCATGCCCGGCGGGAGACGTTCCGCGACGAGGACTCGGTCCGCATCCACTGGATCATCACCAAGGGCGGCGCCGCCGTGAACGTCGTGCCCGACGAAGTGCGGATCGAGATGTTTGTCCGGGCCCGGACGACAGACGCCCTGGCCGCTTCCGACGCAGCCATAGACCTCTGCCTGAAGGCAGGAGCCATGGCGACGGGGGCCGAAGTCGAGATCGAGACGCTGCCGGGTTACATGCCGATCCTGCCCTATCCAGAACTGGACGCGGTATTTTGGGAGAATGCAGAGTTGCTGGTGGGCAAAGAAAACGTGTCCACTGTGCCGCACAAGGGGGGCTCGACCGACCTGGGGGACCTCAGCCTCATCATGCCCGCCATCCATCCCTTCGCCGGGGGAGCGACGGGCAATGCCCATGGGACGACCTGGCACGCGGGTGCGTGTGAGGCAAGCGTGCTGCGGCCGGCCAAAGCCATGGCCATGACGGTGATCGATCTGCTGTCCGGCGGTGCGTCTCGAGCCCAGGACATCCTGGCGAGATCGAGGCCGCCGATGACAAAGGAGACGTATCTCGAATTCTTGCACGACATGGAGCGAGTCGAGATCTACAAGTACGGAGGAGACAGAGCATGACGAAATTGCGCACGGCGGTCATTGGAGTTGGCGTCTGGGGGCAGAACCACGCTCGCGCCTATGCGACCTATCCTCGCTCCGAAGTGGTGGCCATCTGCGACGTGGACCGGACGCGTGCGGCCAAGGTCGCAGAGCAATGCGGGGCCGAGCAGGTCTTTGGCGACTATCGGCGCATGCTCAAAGAGGCCAAGCTCGACGCTGTTTCCATCGTCACACCCGATTTCCTGCATCGGGAGCTGGTCGAGGCTTGCGTGGACGCGGACGTCGCCGTCCTGGTCGAGAAGCCCCTGGCGACGAACCAGGTAGACCTGGATGCCATTCTCGACAGGGCGGCAAGCAGCCGGAACCTATTCGCCGTCAACTATATGATGCGCTGGTCGCCCCGTTACGCCAAGGCGCGCGATGCGGTCAAGCACGGCTACCTGGGGGACGTGCTGCTCGGCGAGGGGCGCTTTCACGACGTGGTCCACGTTCCGCAGAGCATGCTCGGCTGGGCGGCCCAGAGTTCTCCCCTCTTTTTTGTGGGCATTCACATCATCGACGCCCTGCTCTGGGTCACGGGGGAACAGGTCGCCGAAGTCAGGGCGGTCGCCCACCGGGGCTTCCTCGCCAGCCAGGGGATCGACACGGACGACTATGTACTGGCTTTTCTCAGCTTGAAGGGCGGGGGGACACTCATTGTGGAAGCTGGCTGGTGCCTGCCGCTGAGTGCCAAGTCTTACGTCGATCAGCACATGCGCCTGGTCGGCACGAAAGCGGTCATTGAGGTGGACCACACCCACGGCGGGGTCGAGGTCTATAGCGATCCACTGATGGATCCCTATTTCGGCGCGATCCCCAACTTGGGTGGCTATCCACTGCCGAGTACGAGCATGGGATTTCTCAATGGGCAGCGGATGTTCGGGCAACTGAAAGAATCCGTGGCTCATTTTGTGGATTGTGTGCTGGATGATACGCCACACATCGTCACCCTGGAGGAGAGCCGGCACACGACGGAGGTGATGCTTGCCGCCTACGAGTCAGCACAGGCAGGGGGAACTGTGGGTCTGGCTTCTTAGCGGCTTGTGTCGAACGACAGAAAGGAGGTAGATCTCAGAAAAGAGGAGTGGGTCGTCGTCCAATAGCATGCAAAGAAGCTTTCGGTTCAGAGAACCAAAGGAGGTAGAGGTGTTTAAACGATTTCTGGTCCTACTTGCTGCCTTGGCAGTGGTTCTGTCGGCCTGCGGGGATGTGACAGAACCCACCACGGCACCCACGGAAGAAGCTGTTCAGCCCACAGAAGAACAGGTTGAGCCTACTGAGGTGGCGGAAGAGCCAACCGAGCCGCCAGCGTCCGACGAGTCGTCGAAATATGGCGGCACCTTGAGATGGTCCGTCGAAGACGACGTGATCTTTAACCCGGTCCACAGCACGCCACGCCCCTCTGCCCACGCCATGAAACTGGCCTTCGACTCCCTAACCCGCATGAATGAGCAACTGGAACCGGTCGGCCAGATGGCCAAGAGCTGGGAGGTGTCCGAAGACGGTCTCACCTGGACGTTCTACCTGCACGAGAACATGAAATGGCACGATGGCGAGCCCTGCACCGCCGAGGACGTCAAGTTCACGCTGGACGAGCTGCGTAAGGAAGAGAATGCCTGGCGCTACAGGTCCAACCTGGCGGCCATCGACGACGTCGAGGTCGTGGATCCCCATACGGTGCGCATCCACACCGCCTATCCGTACGCCCCCCTCCTGAACATGCTCTGCTATTTCGTCTACATCTCACCCAAACACATCCTGGAAGGCAACTTCCTGGACAACGACGATTTCAACCTCAAGAATCCCATCGGCAACGGC
This sequence comes from uncultured Anaerolineaceae bacterium, assembly GCA_964387775.1. Classification (GTDB taxonomy): domain Bacteria; phylum Chloroflexota; class Anaerolineae; order JAAYZQ01; family JAAYZQ01; genus CAYLZO01. The sequence continues at coordinate 14,625 of CAYLZO010000045.1, read as the reverse complement.
CCCTTCAAGGTCGTCGAAGTAGGCGAGGGGTTCATCCGCTACGAAGCCTTTGAGGATTATTACCTGGGTCGCCCCTACCTGGACGAGATCGTGGTGACCATCACCGAGGACCCGGAGACTGTCGTGGCGCAGCTCATCGCCGGCGAACTCGACCTGCACGAAGTCGCCCCGGGCCGACACCTGGCCATCCTGGAACAGCAGGATCACCTGAAGGTCATCAGTTCGCCCACGACCAAGTACAACCACAGCATGATCAACCACGACGACCCGGTGCTCGGAGATCGCCTCGTGCGCCTGGCCCTGATCTACGCCCTGGACCGGCAAGCCATGATCGACAGCGTGATGATGGGCCGGGCCGACATGCCCATTGCAACCATTCCGAAGAGCATCGACTGGGCCTTTGCCGACGACCTGGAGCCCATTTCCTACGATCCGGAGAAGGCGAAAGAACTGCTTGAGGAAGCGGGCTTTACCATGGGCGAAAAGTTTTGGGAGAAGGACGGCCAACCCCTCAGCTTCACCATCGCCGCCGACAACGTCGCCTCAGACCGGCGGGAGAACGCCGTCATCGCCCAACAGTACTGGCGGGCCATCGGCATCGACGCCAAGCTGGAGATCATGGACTGGACGACGTGGCTTTACGAAAGGTTCCGGGGCGTGCCAGAGGTAACAAACGGCTACTGGGCCCACCCGACCGATCCGGACCAGACCGCCTATTGGTCCTGTGAGGGGACCATGAACGTGCCCTACAGCCGCTACTGCAACGAGGAGGTCGATCGCCTCTTTGAAGAGGGAGCGCGAACCCTCGACCGCGAGGAGCGGCGCCAGATCTACCACCAGATCCAGGAGATCATGCTCAAAGATCCGCCGGTGATCATCTTCTACTATCTGACCGAGACCAACGCCATGGCCAAGAACCTCATGGGCATCCCCAACCTGGAGATGCGCGATGCGCTCCAGTTTGCGGAAGAGTGGTACTTTGAAAAGTAGCCTGGCCTGTGGGCCAACGGGGTAGGAGCGGAGGGGCGTCTGTCCAGGGAGAACCGATCGCTGAACGGGCGCCTTCTCCCTCCGCCTGGCTAGGAGAGACCGAATGCGAGGCTATCTTTTAAGAAGAATCGTGCTGGGGTTGGTCGTGATCTGGTTGGTCTCGGTCATTACCTTCAGCACGACTCAGCTTGCACCCGGCGGCCTCTCGATCCTCATGTATCCCGGCCTGGACGAAGAAGCCATCGAAATCCTGCGCCGCCAACTGGGGCTGGATCAACCCGTCTGGGTTCAGTACTTTCGGTGGTTGGGCAACTTTCTCACGGGGGATCTCGGCAGCTCGTTCATCAACCGGGAGCCGGTGATGGACATGATCGTGCGTCGACTCCCTAATTCGCTCCTGCTCGTGGTGGCTGCTATGTTGCCGGCAGCCTTTGTCGGCATTCCCATTGCCATTGTGTCGGCGGTGCGACGCTACTCCATCACCGACTATTTGGTCACGGTTTCCACATTCCTCGGCATATCGATACCGCCCTTTTGGCTCGGCATCTTGTTAATTATCTTGTTCTCTGCCAAGCTCAAGTGGCTGCCGTCGGCCGGCATGCTTACGGTTGGCGAACCATTCAGCCTCGTAGACAGGCTTGAGCACCTCGTCATGCCGGCTTTTGTCCTGGGAGTGACGGTCGTGCCGCAGATCACGCGCTATGCCCGGGCGACGATCTCGACGCAACTCGGCGAAGACTATGTCCGAACGGCGAGGGGAAAGGGGCTGAAGGAGCGGACGGTCCTCCTGGGCCACGTGCTGCGGAACTCGATCCTGCCCGTCATCACAATCTTTGCCTACTACATGCCTCGATTGGTGGGGGGCACGGTGGTCATCGAGACCGTGTTCGGCTGGCCCGGCTTGGGAACGCTGGCCTACCAGGGGGCCGTGAATCGTGACTACCCCGTCGTGATGGGGGTGACGATGCTGGTCGCCACGCTGGTCGTCGCGACCAACATCGTCGTTGACCTGGTGTATACGGCCCTGGATCCTCGAATTCGTCTCACCTAACCCGGCCAGAGCCGGAACCAAAAGGGCAAAACGCTGTCCACAAAATCCTTGCTCAATGTGTCAGGATTTCATGGATTAGGCCCCTAATAGGCCGGCTGTTCTGTCGTATTCTGAAAAGGTGAGCCGAGGCTCGGTTGGCTCGAAGAGAGAGGCATTCAACTCTGGAATAGGACGTGGACTATGGCGGTGCAAACAAAGGTCAAGCAGATGAGTTCCTATTCTGTCCAAAGGAAGGAGCGGGGGGAAATCAGCATCTGGCGTCGCCGATGGCGTCAATTCGTTCGACATCGCCTCGCCTTCGCCGGGCTGGTGACTATCGTCCTGCTCTTCGTGTTTGCCTTTGTCGGCCCCCTGTTCTGGCGGGTTTCGCTGGAAGAGATCGACCTCCTGAATCGGATGAGCGGAATCTGCCCCGAACACCCCCTGGGCACCGACGAGCATGGCCGGGATGTCCTGTCCAGGCTCATGCATGGCGGTCGCGTATCCTTGGTCGTCGGCCTGATCGCGGCCTTGATCTCGGTCGGCGTGGGCGGAGTCCTGGGCTTGGTATCTGGCTACGTGGGCGGTAAGCTAGACACCATCATCATGCGCGTGACAGACGCTTTCATGTCGATCCCCCTCTACTTCTTGTTGCTCACGGTCCTGGCGGCCATTGGCGGGGGCTTTGTCAACGTCGTCATTGTCATTGGGCTGACGGCCTGGATGTCCGTGGCCCGCATCGTTCGTAGTGAAGTCCTACGCATCCGCGAGATGGACTATATCCTGGCTGCCCGGGCCTTGGGCGTGCCCAAGCGGCGGATTCTGTATCGCCACGTCACTCCCCAGGTCATTGGCCCCATGGTCGTCGCTTGCACCCTGAACGTGGCCTACGCGATATTGGTCGAATCGGCGCTCAGCTACCTGGGATTGGGCGTCCAGCCGCCGATGCCGAGCTGGGGCAATATGCTGTACAATGCCCGGGGGTTTGTGTTCACCAATCCGGTCCTGGCCGTCTACCCCGGCGTGGCCATTCTCTTGACTGTACTCGCCTTCAACGCCATCGGAGATGGCCTGAGTGACGTCTTTGATCCCATGAGCCTGAAGTGATAGGCACCCGAACTCACGAAATCTGTAATTCCAGGAGGTTTGGTATGACGAATCAGAGGTCCTTTGCCTGGCTTTCGGTGGGCACGCTGGCCAGCGGCGCCCCGCTCCGGCTGCCCCTGCACACCATCACGGGAAAACCCGGCCCGACGGTGGCCGTCCTGGCTGCCGTGCACGGGGATGAACCCATCACCGTCGAGGTCGTCCGCCGATTGGTCCACGAGCTGGACGAGGCGGATTTGAGCGGGACGGTCCTGGCGGTGCCGGTGATGAATCCGCTGGGCTTTGAGTCTCAGACGCGCAACACGTGGATAGATATGGCCAACTTGAATCGGCTCTTCCCCGGCCGGACGACGGGCTCCATCTCGGAGCAGATGGCGCACGCCATCCACGAGAACGTTTTGCGCCGGGCCGATGCCGTGATCGACCTGCACAGCGGCTCGCACTGCTTCATCTGTGACTACTCTTACGTCTTTGAGGACGTCGCGTTTGCCCAGGCATTCGGATCCAGCGCCGTCATCCAGTGGAACGTGATCCCGGGCACGTCGTCCACGGTCGTTCACGAACGGGGCAAGCCGATCGTCATCGCCGAGTTTGGCGGGGGCATGTATCGTGACGAATTCTACATCCAGAAGGGTCTGACCGGGATCCTGAATTGCCTCAGGTACCTCGAGATGCTGCCGGGAGAAGTCGCCGTCCCGGCCGACCAAATCGTCAGCAGCAAGATGCGCCTCCTGCGGCCCCGCCACGGGGGTCTGTTGCAGCCCGAGATATCGGGCAATGCTATCGGCTGGGTCGTTCCAAGGGATACGCTACTGGGCCAGATCGTAAGCCCCTACACCTTTGAAGTGCTGGAAGAGTTCCGGGCCCCCTTCGAGGAGAACCGGATCACCCTCGTCGGTTCCGGCCCGGTGCGGATGCATCCCGGGGATTTTGCCTATATGGTCTTGGACCCTCAGGGGTAACCAGCGTCCGGGAGGAGGATGAGAATAGAAGCCCAAGATAAAGAAAGTGAATTCTACACGAACTTGTCATCGTTCGGACTATTGCAATCGGCAGCCCAACGCCAAATCATAAGACAGGTCAATTAGGCCAAGTCAAGGAGGATATGGTGAATAACGAAGAACATCCCTGGAAAACACCAGAATGGTGGGTCAGTCCCTACAATTTCGAGACAGAGATACGAGAGCGACTCGACCTGCCATCACACGTCGAGTTCCACGATGCAACGTTGCGTGATGGGGAGCAAACGGCGGGCGTGGTCTTTGGTAAGGAGGACAAGGTCGCCATCGCCCAAGCCTTGGACGAGGCCGGCGTGGATCGCATCGAAGCAGGCATGCCGGCGGTCTCGTCCGACGAGATGGATGCCATTCGAGCCGTCGCTAACCTGGGGCTGAATGCCCGGGTCATGGCCCTGTGTCGGGTAGTTGTGAGCGACGTGGAAAAGGCCCTGGACTGCGGGGTTCAAGGCGTCGTCGTCGAAGTGCCCAGCAGTATGCCTCGCCTCAAATACCAGCTCAAGTGGGAGCCCAGGGACGTCTTGAAGCGAAGTGTTGAGGCCGTCAAATACGCCAAGAGCCGGGGCCTCTTTACCGTCTTTTTTCCCTGGGACACGACGCGAGCGGACCTGGACGTCCTGGGCGAGATCGTGACCGGCGTCGTCGAGCAAGCGGACCCCGACGCTGTGGCCGTCGTAGACACCCTGGGCTCGGCGATCCCGGAAGCGGTGGCTTTCCTGGTCCGCCAGATGAAGGGCTTTGCGGGGGGACGGCCGGTCGAGATCCACACCCACAACGACTTTGGGCTCAGCGTGGGGAGCACCCTGGCGGCCGTGGGCGCCGGCGCTTCCGTCGCTCACGTCTCGGTCAACGGCCTGGGGGAGCGCACGGGCAACGCGCCCCTGGAAGAAACGGCCGCAGCCCTCCAGGTGCTCCTCGGCGTGCCGCACAACGTGCGACTCGACAAGCTCTGGCCGGTGTCAAAGCTGGTAGAAGAACGCTCAGGCGTGCGGACGGCCATGAACAAGCCGGTGTCGGGCGAGATCACGTTCAGCCGCGAGACGGGGGCCGGCATCGACTTGATCTTTAGCAACCCGACCATCCCCCTGCCGATTCATCCCCGCGTCTATGGCCGCGAGATGACGATGGTCCTGGGCAAAAAGAGCGGGAAACGCTCCATCGAACTCAAACTGGAGGCCCTGGGGCTGGAAGCTTCGGAAGAGCAGATCGCCGAGATGCGAGACCGGGTCAAGAGCACGGCCATCGCCCAAAGGTCGGCCATCTCTGACGAACAATTCCAAGAGATCGTGGATCAGGTGCTCAGTCAGTCCAACTGATTGCCCGGAGCCAGAATCCGTAGGTCACTCACGGAGGTACGAAGCATGTCCAAAGTCGTCATCGCCGCTCCTGTTCGAACCGCTATTGGCCGCTTTGGGGGAACGCTGAAGGATGTACCGGCCACCGAGCTCGGCCGCATCGTTGCCGTCGAGGCCCTGGCCAGATCGGGCGTAGAGCCTCATCAGGTGGACGAAGTGATCTTTGGCAATGCTCGCCAGGCAGGCCTGGGGCCGAATCCGGCCCGCCAGGTTGCCATCTGGGCCGGCATCCCCTCGGAGAGGACGGCGTTCACCGTCAACCTGGCTTGTGGCTCGGGGCTGAAAGCCATCCAGCTCGGCGCGCAGGCCATTCAGACCGGGGCGTGCGAGATCGTCCTGGCCGGGGGAATGGAGAATCAGAGCCGCATTCCGTACTACCTCGACAGAGCCCGCTGGGGATATCGCCTCGGCGACGGTGTGCTCGTGGACGGACAGTACCGGGACGGCGTCTTTTGCCCGCTGGCCGAGATGCTGATGGGAGAAACCGCCGAAGTCCTGGCCGAACTCTACCAGATCTCCCGCCAAGAGCAAGACAAGTTTGCGGCCTGGAGCCAGCAGAAGGCGGAACGCGCCATCAAAGGGGGACGGTTCGAGGCCGAGATCGTGCCGGTCCCTGTGCCACAACGGAAAGGGCCGCCGATTACGTTCGACACCGACGAACATCCACGCTTCGGCACCACGGTAGAAAAGCTCTCGAACCTCCGGCCGATCTTTCGCGAGGGAGGGTCGGTGACGGCCGGCAACTCGAGCGGCATCAACGATGCGGCAGCGTGCATGATCCTGCTATCAGCGGAGAAAGCGCGGGAACTCAGAGTTCCCGCCGAGGCCAAGATCGTGGGCCAGTCGGTGGCGGGCGTCCAGCCCCGACACATGGGGCTCGGGCCGGTGCCGGCCCTGCAAGAGCTCTTTGACCAGACCGGGAGAACGCTCGACGACTTTGACCTCGTCGAGATCAACGAAGCCTTTGCCGCCCAGATGCTGGCGGTCGATCGCGAGATCGCGCTTCCTCGCGAGCGTCTGAACGTCAACGGCAGCGGCATCGCCCTGGGCCACCCTGTGGGAGCCACGGGCGCTCGCATCGTCGTGACCCTGTTGCACGAGATGCGCCGCCGGGAGGTCGGCCTGGGCCTGGCAAGCCTCTGTGTGAGCGGCGGCCAGGGACTGGCCCTCGCCGCCGAGGCGGTCTGAGCGGAGCAGGGCAAACCAAAGTCGTCCAGGACAGCGACGTAGGCGCAGAGAAAGGTAGACGCATCGATGGATTTTGCACTGGCAGAAGAGCACAACATGATCGTCGGCATGGTCCGGGACTTTGCCGAAAAAGAGATGGCCCCTGCCATCAAGGAGCACGACCGCAACCAGAAGCCCAACCGAGACGCCCTGCTGCGCATGAAGGACCTGGGCATCCTAGGACTGTGCATCCCGGTCCGCTACGGAGGACAGGGCATGGACTACCTCAGCCTGGGATTGGCGTGTGAGGAGCTGGAACGCGTGGATACCTCGCTGCGCGTGATACTGAGCGGCCACCTGACGCTCGTGGGCCTCGGCCTTCTCCAATGGGCCAACGAGGAGCAAAAGGCGCGATTCCTCGTGCCCTTGGCCCAGGGAGAGCAGATTGGCTGCTTCGGCCTCACCGAGCCGGGCGCCGGGTCGGACACGACGGCGCTCAATACGACGGCGCGGCGAACGGGCAATGGGTACACGCTGAACGGCGAAAAGATGTGGATCAGCCTGGCGACGCTGGCCGACATCCACCTCGTCTTTGCCAAGACCGATCCCCAAGCCCAACCCCCACACCGGGGCATCAGCGCCTTCATCGTGGAACGGGAGATGGCGGGGGTGACCACGGGGGACATCCACGGCAAGCTCGGCGTGCGCGCCGGTTCTACCGGCTGGATCAGCCTCAACGACGTGCACGTGCCGGCGGAGAACCGGCTGGGTGAGGAGGGGGAGGGGCTCAAGATCGCGTTGAGTTGCCTGGATAACGGGCGCTACTCGGTGGCCGCCGGGGCCACAGGCCTGATCCGGGCTTGCCTCGAAGCATCGGCCCGGTATGCGCGAGAGCGATGCACCTTTGGCCAGGAGATCGGCCAACACCAGTTGGTCCAGCAGATGCTGGCGCTCATGAAGCGGGATTACGAAATGGCCCGCTTGCTCTATCTCCGGGTCGGCTGGCTCAAGAACCAGGGACAGCGCAATACGTGGCAGGTCAGTCTGGCCAAGTGGTTTGCCACCGAGGCCAGCTTCACGGCGGCCTCCAACGCGGTCCAGATCCACGGCGGCTACGGCTATTCGGACGAGTACGACGTGGAACGGTATCTGCGCAACGCCAAGGGCGCGTGCATCTACGAAGGCACCAGCCAGATCCACGAGGTCATGCAGGGCCAGTACGTGCTGGGCTATCGCAAGGACCGCCCCTTGCGGTGCGAGATGCCAATGTACGATCCGGAGGAATGGCAACGGGAAGTAGAGTCATAGCCCAATCCCAGCACGCCCCGTCACTGGTGGTCAAAGGTATGCAGGGAAAACATCAAGGAGACAATCTGCACTTGGAGGGAAAAGGATGGATTTCAAATTTGACGAAATGGAACGCATGGTTCAGAAAACGGCCCAGGAGTTTGCCCTGAAGGAACTGGCACCCCGGGCAGCAGAGGCTGATGATAACGAGGCATTCGGCCAAGAAAGTATAGAAGTGCTGGCCCGGAACGGCTACCTGGGCCTCATGATTCCGGAAGAATACGATGGCGAGGGCATGACGGGCTTTCACTACATGCTGGCTACAGAGCAGATCGCGCGCGCCTGCCTGAGCACAGCCGCCATTCTCGGGGCGCACAATCTGGCCGTCTACTGCCTGCTGCTGATGGGTACCGAAGCGCAAAAAGCCCGCTATCTCCCCCAACTGGCCTCGGGGGAGAAGTTGGGGGCCTTTGCGCTCACGGAAGCCAACACCGGGTCAGACGTGGCGGCCATCGCGGCTACGGCCGGCCGCCAGAACGGCGACTATGTGATCAACGGCGTCAAGCAGTTCATCACCAACGGCGGCCTGGCTTCGCTGCTCGTCGTCTTTGCCAAGACCGACGTGGACAGGGGGCACCGGGGCATCTCGGCCTTTGTGGTGGAAGCGGGCACACCGGGCGCCAGCGTGACGGGCGAGGAAAACAAGATGGGCATTCGGGGCACCAGCACGGCCCAACTGCTCTTCGACGACTGCCGCGTCCCGGCGGACAACCGGCTGGGCGGGGAGGGGGATGGCTTCAAGCTGGCCATGATGGTCCTGGATCGAGCCCGGCCCGGCGTCGGCGCCCAGGCCCTGGGGGTCGCCCAGGCGGCCCTGGACATGGCCCTGGCCTACGCCAAAGAGCGCGTCGTGTTCGGCGAGCCCCTGAGCGAGTTGCAGGCGACGCGCTTTGCCCTGGCCGACATGGCGACTCAACTCGACGCCGCCCGGCTCCTGGTCTACCGGGCGGCCCGGCTCGCCACCCGGGGCAAAGGGCGATTCAGCCAGGAATCCGCCATGGCCAAGCTCTTTGCCAGCGAGACGGCCCACTTTGTGGTGGATCGCGCCCTTCAGATCCACGGCGGCTACGGCTACATGAAAGAGTATCCAATCGAACGTCTCTATCGGGACCAGCGGATCCTGGAGATCTATGAGGGAACCTCAGAGATCCAGCGTCTCATCATCTCTGGACATCTGCTGAAATAACAAGGTGAGGAATTGACCATGAACGTCGAGACCATCGTCGTAATCGGGGCCGGGACCATGGGCCACGGCATTGCCCAGGTCGCAGCCATGGGGGGCTATCACGTCCACTTGACAGACGTCGAGAGCCAGGTACTGGCCGCTGCCGAGGCGCGGATAAACAAGAACCTGGAAAAGGGGGTCAGCCTGGGCAAAGTGTCCGGGGCGCTCAAAGCGGAAACTCTCTCGCGCCTCAGCTTCAGCACCGACGTCGAGGCTGTTTCCCCGGCAGCCGACCTGGCCGTGGAGGCCGTGCCCGAAGAGATGCCGCTGAAACAAAAGATCTTTGCCCGGCTCGATGCGCTCTGTCCGCCTCACACCATCCTGGCCACCAACACCTCAACCCTCAGCCCCGGCGAGATCGGGGCTGCCACCGGCCGGCCAGACAAAGTCATCGGCATGCATTTCTTTAATCCGGTGCACATCATGAAACTGGTCGAGGTCGTCCGCTCCCTCGACACCTCCGACGAGACCCGCGAGACGGTCTTGGCGGTCGCCCGCCGGATGGGCAAAGAGACCGTGGTGGTCAACGAATCGCCCGGTTTTGTGACGAGCCGGATCAGCGCCCTGGTCGGCAACGAGGCGTTCTACATGCTCATGGAGGGCGTGGCCAGCGCGGAAGAGATCGACCGCGCCGTCAAGCTGGGCCTCAACTACCCGATGGGTCCGCTGGAGCTCGCCGATCTGGTCGGCCTGGACGTCCGGCTGCGCAACCTGGAGTATCTCCACAGGATGTTCGGCGAAAAGTTCAGGCCCTGCCCCCTGCACGTCAAGTACGTCCAGGCCGGTCGCCTGGGCCGCAAGACCGGCCGCGGCGTCTACGACTACCGGGAGGGAGCCCAATGACCGAGGAAACCCTGATCGTGACCAAGCAGAAGGGCATCGCGACCCTGACCATCAACCGCCCGGAGGTGCGGAACGCGCTCAATCCGGCAACGTGGGACGCGATCCAGCGTGCCATCCAGGACGCGGCTCAGGATGAAGAGGTCCAGGTCCTGATCTTGACCGGCGCCGGGGAGGAAGCCTTTGCCGCCGGCGCCGACGTCCAGTGGCTCCGCGACCGCAGCATGTTGGCGACCCTGGAGGGCACCGTGCAGACGGTCCTGCAAAGCCTGGAGGCACTCTGGAAACCCTCCATCGCGGCGGTGAACGGTTTTGCCCTGGGGGGCGGCTGCGAGTTGGCCATAGCCTGTGACCTTCGGATCGCCAGCGAGCGGGCCAAGCTCGGCCAGCCGGAGGTCCGTCTGGGCATCTTGCCGGCCGGGGGCGGCACGCAGCGGCTGCCACGGCTGGTGGGCGTCGCCAAGGCCAAGGAGTTGATCTTTACCGGGGCCATCATCGACGCCGCAGAGGCCGAGCGCATCGGCCTGGTGAATCGGGTGGTCGCCCACGAGGCGTTGATGCCCGCGGCCATCGAGTTGGCGGAAAAGATCATGCGGCGCGGCCCACTGGCCGTGAGGCTGGCCAAGATGGCCATCGACAACGGCGTCTACCACGGTCCGGCGGCCGGCCTCGCCTACGAGCAGTTGGCCCAGACGATCCTTTTTGCCACTGAGGACCGCATCGAAGGGACCTCGGCCTTTCTGGAGAAGCGCTATCCCGACTTTAAGGGGAGATAGCTTGCGGACGTCGCCTGTGGCGGGCATCCGCAGGGATTCGGAGTAACCCATGGAAGAATTGACCGAAGTACGCTGGCACGGCCGGGGCGGCCAGGGCGTAGTGACGGCCGGAAAGCTCCTGGCCGAGATCGCGATGAGCAGCGGCCGGTATTTTCAGGCCTTCCCCGACTATGGGCCAGAGCGGATGGGGGCGCCGATCCGGGCCTTCACCCGCCTCAGCCCCCGGCCCATTCGGATCCACGCTCAGATCGAATCGCCCGACATCGTCGTCGTCCTCGATCCGACGTTGCTAGAGACGGTGCCTGTCACAGACGGGCTGGGAGAAGAGGGGACCCTGCTGGTCAACACCACGATGAGCCCTGAGCAAGTGCGCGAAACCACCGGCTTCCGCACCGGCAAGGTCTATACGGTGGATGCCAGTCACATCGCCATCGAGGAGATCGGGCGGGAGATCACCAACACCCCGATGCTCGGGGCTTTTGCCCGGGCAACCGGCCTCTTTCCCGTGGAGGAAATGACGGCAGAACTGCGGGCTTGGTTTGGCTCCAAGCTCGCCGAAGCCGTCGTAGAAGCCAACGTGCGGGCCGTGGAGCGGGGCGCCGCCCAGGTTCAAGAAGGGTAGGGGGAAGACCATGAAACTCAAAGGGTGGCGCGACATCCCGATTGGGGGCATGATCCTCAAAGCAGGCAACGCCGTCGAATATCGGACCGGCGATTGGCGGGCCTTCCGGCCCGTTCGCGGGGAGGCGGACTGCACAGATTGCTTTCAGTGCTGGCTGTTCTGTCCCGACTCTAGCATCCTGGTGGACGCAGACAGGGGCGAGATGACGGGTTTCGACCTGGAGCACTGCAAAGGCTGTGGCATCTGTGCCGCCGTCTGCCCCGTCAATGCCAAGGTGGCGCGGAAAGAGGGCCACGACCTGGCGCGGGACGACGTGCGCCTGTGCATCCGCATGATCAAAGAAGGCAGAGGTGAGGAGTAACCCATGAGTCGCTTTGAAGCATTGTCGGGCAACGACGCGATTGCGACAGCCATGCGCCAGATCAACCCTGACGTCGTGGCGGCCTATCCCATCACCCCCCAGACGTCTACCGTCCAGGCCTTTGCCGATTTCGTCGCCGAGGGGTTGGTGGACACCGAGTTTGTGACGGTGGAGAGCGAACACAGCGCCATGAGTGCCTGCGTGGGCGCTTCGGCGGCCGGCGCCCGGGTGATGACGGCCACGGCGGCCAACGGCCTGGCCCTCATGTGGGAGATCCTCTACATCGCGGCCTCCAACCGTTGTCCCATTGTGATGAGCCTGGTCAACCGGGCCCTATCCGGCCCGATCAACATCCACTGCGACCACGCCGACGTGATGGGCATCCGGGATAGCGGCTGGATCGTGCTCCTCTCGGAGAATGGCCAGGAAGCTTACGACAACCTGCTCCAGGCTTTGCGAATCGGCGAACACGACGACGTCCTGCTGCCGGTGGCCGTCTGCCAGGACGGGTTCATCACCAGCCATGGCATAGAGCGGGTGGAGGTTTACGACGACGAACAGGTGCGGGCCTTTGTCGGCGAATATCGTCCCCAATGGCCGCTCTTGGACCTGGAACACCCAAAGACCTACGGCCCGCTCGACTTTTACGATTACTACTACGAGCACAAGCGGCAGCAGATCGAGGCCATGGATCGAGCACGCGCCGTGATCCGAGAGGTCGCCGAGGAATTCAACCAGAAGTTTGGTCGCAACTATGGCTTCTTTGATGCTTATCGGCTCGAGGATGCGGCGGTCGCTCTCGTCGTGGCGAATTCGACGGCGGGGACGGCCAAAGCCGTAGTCGACGGGCTGCGGGCCGAGGGGTTGGCCGTCGGGCTGCTCAAGCCCCGCGTGTTCCGTCCGTTCCCCGGGAAGGAGCTGGCAGAGGCACTCAGCCATGTCAGTGCGGTGGCCGTGCTGGACCGTTCTGTGTCCTTTGGTGCAACCGACAACGCCGGCCCCCTCTTTCTGGAAGTGGTCGCCGCCCTGGCCGTGCAGGGAATCACCGTCCCCGTCGCAGATTACGTCTATGGCCTCGGTGGGCGGGACATTTCGCTCCCCGAGATCGAGTCGGTGTTCCACGACCTGTTCGAGATCGCCGAGTCGGGCAAGGTGCCCCGCCCGGTCACGTTCTTGGGGGTGCGCGAGTGAGGAGGATAACGTGGTAACCAAGTTGACACCGCGAGAGTTGATCAAGCGGCCCGAGCGCCTGGCACCGGGGCAGAGGCTGTGTGCCGGCTGTGGGGCCTCGATCGTCGTCCGGCAGGTTCTGGCCGCCATCGACGAGCCGGTGGTGATCGCCAACGCCACGGGCTGCCTGGAGGTCGCCACGACCATCTATCCCTACACGGCCTGGCGCGTGCCGTGGATCCACAACGCCTTCGAGAACGCCGCCGCCACCATCGGCGGGGTCGAGGCCGCGTACCGCAGCCTGGTTCGGCAGGGCAAGATCCCGGAACAGGACGTCAAGTTCCTGGCCTTTGGCGGCGACGGCGGCACTTACGACATCGGGTTACAGTCCCTTTCGGGCGCCCTGGAGCGGGGGCACCAGTTTGTGTACGTCTGCTACGACAACGGCGCGTACATGAACACCGGCATCCAGCGCTCCAGCGCGACGCCCTTTGGGGCGAACACGACGACTTCCCCCGCCGGCCGGGCCATTCCGGGGAAGCAGCAGTTCCGCAAAGACCTCACGGCCATCATGGCTGCGCATGGCATTCCCTACGTGGCCCAGGCTGCGCCCAGCCGCTGGCGGGACTTGATGAAAAAGACACGCAAAGCCATTGCCTGTGGCGGGCCGGCCTTCCTGAACGTGCTCTCTTCGTGCAACCGGGGCTGGCGACACGGCACCGATGAGACGATCGAGATCACGCAACTGGCCGTGGACACCTGCTACTGGCCCCTGTTCGAAGTGGAGAATGGCGAATGGCGCCTGTCGTACAAGCCCAGAGAAAAGCGGCCGGTGAAGGATTGGTTGGCGCGACAGGGCCGCTTCGATCATCTCTTTCGGCCCGAAAACGAGCACATGATTGACGAGCTTCAGGCGGAAGTTGATCGGCGCTGGCAGCGGCTGCTGGCCCTGTGCGGCGAGGGGTGAGGATGGAAAGCTCAGAAATCACCGTCCCCTGTACCTATTTCCGCGAGACCGGCCCGGCCAATACGACGCGAACGCTAGAACTGGTCGGTGCCCGGGCGGAGGCCCTGGGCATTCGCCAGGTCCTGGTGGCGACGACCCGGGGCGCGACCGGGGTCCAGGCCGTGGAGATGCTCCGCGGCCTGGAGGTCATCGTCGTCACCCAGTCCACCGGATTCCGCGGGCCGGACGTCCAGTTGCTCACCGACGAGAACCGCGCGGCCCTTGAGGCGGGCGGGGCGACGATCCTCACCGCGCAACACTCTTTTGGCGGCGTGGGCCGAGCGGTCCGCAAAAAGCTGGGTACCTACCAAGTGGACGAGATCATGGCCTACACCTTGCGCACCCTTGGGGAGGGCATCAAAGTCGTCGCGGAGCTGTGCCTGATGGCTGCGGACGCCAGCCTGGTGCGCACCGGCGCGCCGGTGATCGCTGTCGGCGGCACGGGGCGGGGTGCGGACACGGCGGCTATTCTCAAACCGACGAACGCTCAAACCTTCTTTGACCTGCGGTTCTTGGAAATCATCTGCATGCCTGCACCTCGACATCCAGAGTTTGAATAGATCGCCGTCAATCTGGGAGTACGCCGGTCCACCCCCACGCGTGTGGGGAAAAC
>CAYLZO010000044.1:0-25262 GCA_964387775.1 uncultured Anaerolineaceae bacterium | reverse complement strand
ATTAGTGGTCAGTGATTAGTGATCAGTGATTAGTGATCAGTGGGTAGAGGTCACTGACCACTAACCACTATCCACTAACCACTATCCACTGACCACTAACCACTATCCACTGTCCACTATCCACTATCCACTGTCCACTATCCACTATGCCGCCCCCAGGTAGCGGTGGATGGTCTCCTGGTCGTCCACCAGGTCGGCCATCTTGCCGGACTGGACCGACTGGCCCTCCTCGATGATGACGTAGCTTTCGGCCAACTGGCTGGCGACGACAAAATTCTGCTCCACCAGCAGCACCGTCGTCTCGGCCGAGAGCTGGCGGATGGCCTCCATCATTTGCTCGATGATGACCGGGGCCAGGCCCTCGCTGGGCTCGTCGATGAGCAGCAACTTGTTGTCGGGCACCAGGGCGCGGGCCACGGCCAGCATCTGCTGCTGCCCGCCCGACAGGTTGGTGCCGGGCAGCTTGATCAGCCGCTTCAGGTCGGGAAAGAGGGAAAAGATCAGGTCTTCCTTGCGGGTCAGGTCGCCCTTCTCCCGCTCGGCGATGCGCAGGTTTTCGAGCACGCTCAGGTCGCGAAAGATGGCCCGGTGCTCGGGCACGAAACCGATGCCCATCGAGGCGATGTCAAAGCTGCGCTGGCCCTGGATCTCCCGGCCGTCCAGGACGATCTTGCCCCGGCGCGGCGGGGTCAGCCCCAGGACCGACTTGAGGGTCGTGGTCTTGCCCGCGCCGTTGCGCCCCAGCAGAGCGACGATGCTGCCCCTGGGCACCTCGACCGTCACCCCCTGCAAGATGTGGAACTGGCCGATGTAGGTGTGGATGTCGCGCACTTCTAGTAGATTCTCTGCCATAGTCTCACTCCCAGGTGGATATTGGATATTAGATATTGGATATTGCACTCCAATATCTAATCTCTAATATCCAATCCCTATCCCAGGTCGTAGAGCCCGCCCAGGTAGGCGCTCTGCACCACCTCGTTGGCCGCGATCTCGGCGGGCGTGCCCTCGGCCAGCACCTGGCCCTGGTGCATGACGGTGATGTAATCGGAGATGCTCATCACGACGTTCATGTTGTGCTCGACGAGCATGATCGTCTTGTTCTCTGACTCGTGCACGCTGCGGATCAGCGCCATCAGCTCCGGCACCTGTTCGGCGGCCATGCCGGCGGTCGGCTCGTCCAGCAGCAGCAGCTCCGGGTCGGAGGCGAGGATGATGCCCAGCTCCAGTTTGCGCTGGCCGCCGTGGGGCAGCGTGCGCGCCAGGTGGAGCGCCTGCTTCTCCAGGTCCACCTGGCGGATGACGGACCAGGCCCGCTCCTCGTACTCGCGAAAGTGGCGGTAGTGGCGCAGTATTCGGAAATTGCCCCGGCCCAGAGCCTGGCAGGCCAGCCGGATGTTTTCCAGCACGGTCAGGTTGGGAAAAATGTTGGTGATCTGGAAGGAGCGGCCGATGCCCAGGTGGGCCGTGCGGTGCAGGGGCAGGCGGGTGATGTCCCGTCCCTTGAAGTAGACGCGGCCGCTGGTGGGGTCCAGGTTGCCGCTGAGCAGGTTAAAGAACGTGGTCTTGCCCGCGCCGTTGGGGCCGATGATGGAGTGGATCGTATTGGGCCGGACCTTGATGCTGACGTTGGCCACGGCCACCAGCGCGCCGAACTCGCGGCGCAGGCGCTCGGTTTCGATGATAAAGTCCTTGGTCACAGTCACCGCTTCTTTCAGCGGCGGGGTCGTCTCTTCGGGCGCGGCCTCGCGGATGAGCTGGGGGATGGCCCACGGCTGCTCGGGATCGGGGACCATCTCGACGACGTACATCGGCTGGAGGGCCTGGTGGTCCTCGCGGCGGAAGGTGTAGGTGCCCTTTGGCCCCTCGAAGCTGAGCCCCTCCATGGCCTGGATCAGCCCCTCGGCGTCAGGATCGCCCCCGGTGCGCTTCAGCGCCTCGACCAGGGCGACGCCGGCCGCAAAGCCGCCGCCAGTGAACAGGTCGGGCGGCTCGCCGTGGCGCGCGACGTGTTTTTCGGTCAGCCAGTCGTTGACCGGGTTGTCGGGCAGGATGTAGGAATACTTGCAGATGCCGACCATGCCCACGGCGTCCAGGCCCAGGGCGTGGCGCGCCTCGCGGTCGCCCAGGCCGCCCGTGACCGTCATCGCCTCAAAGACGCCCAGTTCACGCATCTGGCCAAAGAGCTCGCGGTAGCCCGCCCCGGCCCAGGACTGGACCAGCACGTCGCCGCCGCGATCGAGGATCTGGCGCAGGAAGGGGCGAAAGTCGGTCGTATCGGGGGGCACGAGGACGTCGGACAGGGTCTGGCCGCCGTGGGACTCGATCACCTGGCGCCAGGCGGCCGAGCTCTGCCGGCCAAAGACGTAATCGGGGGCGAGAAAGCAGAAGGTCCGGCCCAGGCGCTCGACGGCATAGCGGCCCCCGGCGGCGGCGTCCTGCCAGACGCTGGCCGCCGTGCGAAAGACGTAGCGGTTCCGGTGCTCGCCCGTGATGCTGTCGGCGGCCGCCGGCTCGACGAGCAGGAGGCGGTGGTACTCCTCGGCGATGCCGGCCACGACGAGGGTCGCCGCGCTGGAGGGGCAGCCTTGCAGGACGTGGACGCCCCGCTGCTCGATCATCTCCCGCGCCTTGCGGCCGGCCGTCGTCGGATCGCCGGCGTCGTCCTCGACGATTAGCTCGATGGGTTGCCCGGCCACGCGCCCGGTGCCGCCGGTGGCGTACTCGACGCCCAGCTCCAGGCCCCGGACCTGCATCGTGCCGTAATAGTCGAGCGGACCGATCTGGGTCGTCAACACGCCGACTTTGATTGGCCGGGGGCCGCCCCCCAGTTCTCTCATTCGTTCCAGGAATGACTTCGCCATCGTACCCCTCCTGGAGAGTGTGTGGATGGTTGGATGGCATAGCTGCCATCCAACCATCCGTCTAAGAATCGGCTACTCGCCGGACAGGCTGCCGACGGGCAGGTCGCCGCAGCGGTCGGTCATGTCCTCGGGCAGCAAGCAGGGCGGCTCGGGCCGCGTGGTGTCCACGACGGTGTAGAAGTTGAAATCGGGGTCGTCCAGGTTGTCCAGGGTGACGATGTACATGTCCTGGATCGCCACGTGGTCCTCGGGCCGGATGCGGATCGTGCCCTTTGGCCCCTCGAACTCCATATCCTCCATCGCGTCGATGAGGGCGTCGGCGCTGGTGTCGCCGTCCGTCGCCCGCAGGGCTTCCACTGCAAAGATCGCGGCGTTCATGCCGTCGGCGTCAAAGAGGTCGGGCGGCACCTGGTAGCGCGCTCGCGTCTCGGCCACCAGCCAGTCGTTGATCTCGTTGTCCGGGCACTGGTGGCAGTACAGAATGCCGCTCGTCTGCCCCACCACCGGCTGGAAGATGGCCTGCATCGTCAGGTTGTCAAAGAACGACGCACCCAGCCCCATCTCGTCCATCACGCCCAGCTCCGACGCCGCCTGGAACATGGGCACAAACCCACCCCCGGCCCAGGTCACGATCCAGGCGTCGGCCCCAGAGTCCAGGATCTGCTCCATGTAGGGCGTGAAATCCTGGGTGTCCAGCGGGGCATAGATGTCGTCCGCCACGAACTCGCCCCCAAAGTAGGTGCACGCGTCGCGGAAGGCCTGCGCCCCGCCATAGCCAAAGCTATAGTCCGGCGCGATCTGGACGAACGTCTCGTACTGCCCGGCCAGGTACTCGCACAGGTTGATCGAGTCCTGGTAGTTCTCTCGGCTCGTGCGGAAGGTGTGGTCGTTAAAGTTGGCGCCCGTGATGTCGTTGGCCGCCGCCGGGGCGACGATCAACACCACGTCGTTCTCCAGCGCGATCTCTTGCAGCGTCGCCGTGCTGCCGGAACTAACCGTGCCGACCAACAGGTCCACGCCGTCCACCTCGATGAGCTCCCGGGCCAGCGTCGCCGTCGTCTCGGCGCTCCCCTGGTCGTCGCGGATCAGCACCTCGACCTCACAGCCGTCGAGGAGGAAGGTGCCGTCGTCGCCCGGCGCGCCGGTGGCGTACTCCATGCCCAGTAGGTAGCTGCGCTGCATCATGGAGCCATAGATCGAGAGCGGCCCGGTCAGGTCGGTGATGAGGCCGACCTTGATCGGCTCGTCACACGTCAGTTCGGGCGTGGCCGGCGGCACCTCGGCCAGGCTGCCGACGGGCAGGTCGCCGCAGCGGTCGGTCATGCCCTCGGGCAGCAGGCAGGGCGGCTCGGGCCGCGTGGTGTCTACGACGGTGTAGAAGTTGAAATCGGGGTCGTCCAGGTTGTCCAGGGTGACGATGTACATGTCCTGGATCGCCACGTGGTCCTCGGGCCGGATGCGGATCGTGCCCTTTGGCCCCTCGAACTCCATATCCTCCATCGCGTCGATGAGGGCGTCGGCGCTGGTGTCGCCGTCCGTCGCCCGCAGGGCTTCCACTGCAAAGATCGCGGCGTTCATGCCGTCGGCGTCAAAGAGGTCGGGCGGCACCTGGTAGCGCGCTCGCGTCTCGGCCACCAGCCAGTCGTTGATCTCGTTGTCCGGGCACTGGTGGCAGTACAGAATGCCGCTCGTCTGCCCCACCACCGGCTGGAAGATGGCCTGCATCGTCAGGTTGTCAAAGAACGACGCACCCAGCCCCATCTCGTCCATCACGCCCAGCTCCGACGCCGCCTGGAACATGGGCACAAACCCACCCCCGGCCCAGGTCACGATCCAGGCGTCGGCCCCAGAGTCCAGGATCTGCTCCATGTAGGGCGTGAAATCCTGGGTGTCCAGCGGGGCATAGATGTCGTCCGCCACGAACTCGCCCCCAAAGTAGGTGCACGCGTCGCGGAAGGCCTGCGCCCCGCCATAGCCAAAGCTATAGTCCGGCGCGATCTGGACGAACGTCTCGTACTGCCCGGCCAGGTACTCGCACAGGTTGATCGAGTCCTGGTAGTTCTCTCGGCTCGTGCGGAAGGTGTGGTCGTTAAAGTTGGCGCCCGTGATGTCGTTGGCCGCCGCCGGGGCGACGATCAACACCACGTCGTTCTCCAGCGCGATCTCTTGCAGCGTCGCCGTGCTGCCGGAACTAACCGTGCCGACCAACAGGTCCACGCCGTCCACCTCGATGAGCTCCCGGGCCAGCGTCGCCGTCGTCTCGGCGCTCCCCTGGTCGTCGCGGATCAGCACCTCGACCTCGCAGTTGTCGATCTGAAAGACGCCGTCGTCGCCGGGCGCGCCGGCCATGTACTCCATGCCCAGCAGGAAACTGCGCTGCATCATGGTGCCATAGATGGACAGCGGCCCGGTCAGGTCGGTGATGAGGCCGATCTTGATCGGCTCGTCGCAGGTGAGGCCGCCCATCGGCTCCTCCTCCGTGGGCTCGGGCATGGCCTCTTCGGTCGGCTCAGGCATGGCCTCCTCGGTGGGCTCGGGCGCCGCCTCGGTGGGTTCCGGGACATCGGTGGGTGGCGGCTCGGTCGGCCCGCAGGCGGCGAGCAGCGCAAGGACCATCAACAGCGCAAAGAGCTTGTATAGAGTTTTCATTTCTTTTCCTCCTGTATATGAACCATTTGGGGGCCGATGGCCCCTATTCTACCACAAATCGATCTTTCAGTCTAGTGCTTGTTTTTGCTCTCGATCACCCCCTTTCGTGAGACGTGATTCGTGAGGCGTGAGGCGTGAATCACAGCGCCACGGGATCACGCATCACGCAATACGTTTTACGTCTCACGTTCCACGTCGCTGACGAGCACCAGGGCCTCGCCGTGGCAGACGACGTTGTCCGCCGCGTCGGTGCACAGGGTGCTCAAGTTGATCAACTGCTTCTCCGCTCGGATGCGCACGATTTCGACAGAAGCGGTCAGCTCCCGGTCCACGTAGGCCGGGGCCGGGAAGTGCAGCCGCTGCTTCAAATAGTTGGTCCCCTGGCCGGGCAGCTCGGTGCCCAGCAGGTACGAAAACAGGCCGCCCAGCAGCCCGCCGGGAACTAGGGCGTCCGCCAGGCCCACCTTCTGGGCGTACTTGGGCTTGACGTAGAGGGGATTGGGGTCGCCGGTCAGGTAGGCGTATTCGGCCAGGTCGGCGGCGGTGAAGGTGCGGCGGGTGGTGGCGCGCTGGCCGAGGGTCATGCCTTTGAAGAGGCGGGAATCAGGGAATCGGGTATCGGGCATCTGGAAACTGGGGAATTGGGGAATTGTGCCTTGTGCCTTATGTCTTGGAAATCCTGTCCTGAGCGGAGTCGAAGGATGCGGTAGCTGGACGCGGGTGCGGCCCTGGAGGCCGGGCGTGCCGCCGGGACGGAGGATCTGGGTGGACAGGCCGGCGAGGCCATCGGTGGGCTGGACGTCGGTGACCTCTACGCGGACCTCGACCTCTTCGCCGGTGGGCGTGGCGCTGGGGAACATCAGCTCCTGCTCGATCTGGCGCGTGCCGGGGCCGGGCAGGCGGCTGCTCAGCACCCCGCACACGACGCTGTAGAGGAACATGCCGTGGGCTACCGTCCGGCCAAATTTGGTCCGCGCCGAGAACTCGGGATCGACGTGGATCGGGTTGTCGTCGCCGCTGAGGGCGGCAAACCGGTCGAAATCGGATTGGGTGAAAGTTCGCTTGATGCTGGCGATTTGTCCCACCTGGATGCTCATCTGCGCCTTCCCTCCAGAAAGGCAGCGATGCCTTGCCGCGCCTCACTGGTCACAATCTGCTCGACAAAGTGGACGCGCTCGGCCTCCAGCCGGGCGGCCAGATCACTGCGAGCCAGCAGCCGCTTGGTGTGGCGGACGCTGCCCGGCTTTTTGGCGGCGAGGTCCTGGGCCACGGCCAGCGCCTCGTCGCGCAAACGGTCGGCGGGGACGACGCGGCTGGCCAATCCCCAGGCCACAGCCTGCCCGGCGGGGATGGTCCGGTTGCCCAGCAACACCTCGGCGGCCCGCTTCGGCCCGATGACGGCCGGCAGCATCGCCGTCCAGCCACCGTCGGGGCCAAAGCCGACGACGGTGTAATAAGGCGTGAGACTGGCCTCGGGCGCGACCAGCACCACGTCGCAGCCCAGCACCAGCCCCAGCGACCCGCCGGTCACGATGCCGTGTACCGCCGCCACCACCGGCGCCGGCAGCTCGACCAGGGCCAGGATGACGCGGTTCAGCAGGCCGACGATCTCGTCGGCGTAGGCGGCCAGGTCGTCCCGGTGCGCGGCGAATCCGGCCACGTCGCCGCCCGTCGAAAACGAGCGCCCCGCCGCCTGCAAGACCACGGCCCGCACCCCCGGGTCGCCGGCAATCTCCCCCAGCGCCGCCAGCATCTCCTCCAGCAGCGCCGGCACCAGGCTATTGTGCCGCTCCGCCCGGTTCAGCGTCAGGATGGCAACGATGTCTACCTTTTTTGTCAAAACCAACGAATGCATCTTCTGTACTTTTCACCCGATAATTGATATTAGATATTGGATATTGGCAATATCCAACATCTAATACCCAAATTCCTCGCGCAACTCCCGCTTCAACACCTTGCCCGCCGCCGTGCGGGGCAGCGCCTCGACAAAGACCACCGATTTTGGAATCTTGTACTTGGCCAGCTTGCCCCGGCAGAAGTCGACGACGTCCGCCTCGGTCAGCGCCTGGCCCTCCTTGACAGCGACCACGGCCCGGCCCACCTCCTGCCACTTGGGGTGGGGCACGCCGATGACGGCTACCTCGGCCACGGCGGGATGGTGGTAGATCACGTTCTCCACCTCGGCGGGGTAGACGTTCTCGCCGCCGCTGATGAACATGTCCTTCCAGCGGTCGACGATGTAGTAAAAGCCCTCGTCGTCGTACTTGGCCGCGTCGCCGGAGTGCAGCCAGCGCCCCTCTGTTCCAGGGTGGACCACCAGCGCCTCGGCTGTGGCCTCGGGGCGATTCCAGTAGCCGCTGGTCACGTTGCCGCCGCGGATGCACAGCTCGCCGACCTCGTCCGGGCCGAGCACGCGGCCCTCGCGGTCCATGATGCACACGTCGGTGTGGAGCACGGGCTTGCCCACCGAGCCGGCCTTGCGCAGCGCGTTTTCCTTGTCGATGATAAAGACCGTCGGCCCGGTCTCGGTCATGCCAAAGCCCTGCTGGATGACGATGCCCCGCTCGGCGTATTGCTGCACCAGCGAGGGCGGCAGCGACGAGCCGCCGCTGCCCCAGTGGACCATGCTCGACAGGTCGTGCCGGTCGAAATCGGGGTACTGGGCCAGCATCAGGTAGATGGAGGGCACCAGCAGCAGCTTGGTCGCCCGCCACTTTTCGATGAGGCGCAGGAAGGCGCCGGGCTCAAAGGCGCGCATGACGACCAGCGTGCCGCCGGCGTGCAGGATCGGCCCGGCGTAGAGGCCCAGGCCGCCGGCGTGAAAGGCGGGCAGCACGTTGAGGTTGACGTCCGCCGAGGTCAGGTCGATGGCCGCGCCCATGCCCACGGCATTGTAGAAAAAGTTACCGTAGGTGACCTGGGCGCCCTTGGGCCGGCCCGTCGTGCCCGAGGTGTAGAGGATGGCCCAGGTGTCGGTGTAGGGCAGCTCGGGCAGCGGCACGCCCACCGGATCGCCGGCAGCGAGCGCGTCCTCGTAGGCCCATTCACCCTCCGGCGCCGCCTCGCCCATGACCACGTAGAATTCGGGCGAGATGCGGGGCCGCAGCGCCTCCACCGCCTCGGCAAAGCCGGGCTCGTAGATCAAGACGCGGGGCGCGCAGTCGTCGAGGATGTATTCCAGCTCGGGCACGGCCAGCCGCCAGTTTAGGGTGTTCAGGATGGCGCCCATCTTGCCGCAGGCAAAGAGCACCTCGTAGTAGTCAGAGCTGTTCTGGGCCAGGATCGACACCCGGTCGCCCCGCTCGATGCCCAGCGTGTCCTGCAAAAAGCTCGCCAGGCGATTGGCCCGCTCGTTGAACCGGGCATAGGTAAAGGTCCGGCCCGTGTGCGCGTCCACCAGCGCCAGCTTGTCGGGTGTGCGCTCGGCGTGGCGCCTGATCCAGTCGAAATGGTACATGAGCTCCTCCATCTGTTTGGTATCGGGAGTCGGGTATCGGGTACCGGGTACCAGGTATCAGGTATCGGGTACCGGGAATCGGGTCACCTGCTACCTGATTCCCTGATACCCGATCCCTGATCCCTTACTCCACCAGTAACACCGCCTTGCCCGTCACCACCTGCTTCTCCGCCTGGTTGTAGGCATCGGTCTTCAGGGTGACGATCCGCTTCTCGGGCTGCCAGGCGACGACCTCGGCGGTGGCCGTGATCGTGTCGCCGATGAACACCGGGGCCAGGAACTCGATCTGCTGGCTGAGATAGATGCCACCAGGGCCGGGCAGCTTGTTGCCCAGCACGGCTGAAATCAGCCCGGCGGTAAACATGCCGTGGGCTACCCGCTGGCCGAAGCGGCTCTTGCGGGCGTACTCGGCATCCACGTGCAGCGGATTGAAATCACCGATGAGCCCGGCAAAGGTCGTCACGTCCGACTCGGTGACGGTCTTGGTAAAGGTGGCCCGTTGGCCGAGTTGAAAGGTGTTGTCAGCCATTCCGCAACCTCCTGTTGCAGTGGTTAGTGATCAGTGGTTAGTGATCAGTGGACAGTGGTCAGTCGCTCGTTACTGATCACTACCCACTGATCACTACCCACTGATCACTACCCACTGTGCTTTGCCAAAAAGCCCAGGATCAACGAGTTGAACACCCCCGGCTGCTCCCACAGGGCCGCGTGCCCGGCGTGGGGGATGACGGCGAACTCGGCGTTGGGGATCTCGCGGGCGATGATCTCCGAGTACTTGCGCGGCTTGACCAGGTCGTGCTCGCCGACGACGACCAGGGCCGGCGCCTCGATGTGGTGCAGGTCGGCGGTGACGTCCAGCGCCGAGAAGCTGACCAGCAGCTCGTGAAAAGCGTCGAAATCGAGCGCCTCGTACCGCTCGCGCGCCAGGTCGAGGGTTGCCCGGTTGGCCGCAATCCAGTCCTCGGAGAAGGTCAGCGGGTAGACGACGCGGAAGAGCATCTCCGGGTCGTGGGCCTGCGCGGCATAGTCCCAGGTGTCGATCATGCCCTGCAACAGCGGGTCCACGTGGCTGACGCCCGACGTCACGATCAGGCTCCGCGTCCGCTCGGGGTATTTGAGGGCAAAGACCAGGCTGATTTCCGCCCCGTAGGACGTGCCGCCGATGTGCGCCCGCTCGATGCCCAGGGCGTCGAGCAGCGCCGCCAGGTCGTCGGCGTGAAGCGCCATCGAATACGGCCCCGGCGGATGCTCCGACTGCCACATGCCCCGGCAGTCGTAGAGCAGCAGCCGGGTTTGCTGCGACAGCACCGGCGTCTGGAAGGCCCAACTGGCGGTGCTCATCAAGACGCCGTTGGACAGCACCAGCACGCCGGCGTCTCCGGGGCCGTGGAGTTCGTAGTAGAGTTGGATGCTGTTGGCGGTTACTCTGGGCATGCTTCCTCCTGGGCAGATATTGGATATTGGGGATTAGATATTGTAGACAGCGCCAATACCCAATATCCAATACATATTGTAGACAGCGCCAATACCCAATATCCAATACCTAACCCGGACAAGCCGGGACCAAAAGGGCGAAACGCTGCCCACAAAATTCTTGCTCAATGTGCCAGGATTTCATGGGTTAGGCCCTAACCGGACTCAAAGGCCAGATAGGTCCGCTGCGCCTCCCCCTCGCCCCGCCGGACGAAGGCAACACGCAGCGGCGTGCCAATTTCGATGGCGTCCGGCCGGGCCGGATCGACGCCCAGGATCTGGGCGCTGATGGCCGGGCCTTCGGCCAGTTGCACGATGCCGGCGCAGTAGGGGTTCTTGCGGTCGTAACCGGCCTCGATCATGGCCGTCGGCGCGATGTGGACCGTGGTGAAGGCCAGCAACTTGCCCTCGCCGCTCATCCCCACCCACTCTATCTCGTCGCCGTAGCAGGCCGGGCAGAGGGGGCGTGGCGGCACGTGCAACGCCCCGCACGACGCGCACCGCGCCCCCATCAGCTTGTTTTCCGCCAGAAACTCGTAGAATGATGTACCGCTGAATGGCTTCATGGATTCATCCCTCACATGATTGGGTATTAGATATTGGATATTCTTCGCATTCCAATATCTAATACCCAATATCTAATCTCTCCGCTCAAAGATGTGCACGACGCACGTCTGCCCCGTGCCGCCCACGTTGTGGGTCAAGCCCAGGCTGGCGCCGGACACCTGCCGCTCGCCGGCCTGGCCGCGCAACTGCTTCCAGATCTCGACCACCTGCCCCGCCCCGGAAGCCCCCACCGGGTGGCCTTTCGACTTGAGCCCGCCGGAGGTGTTGATCGGGCGCGGCCCGCTGCGGGCGGTCTCGCCCGCAGCGGCGGCGCGCCAGCCCTCGCCGGGCTCGAGAAAGCCCAGGTCTTCGGTGGCGATGACTTCGGCGATGGTAAAGCAGTCGTGGACTTCGGCGACGTGGACGTCGGCGGGCGTGAGGCCGGCCATCTCGAAAGCCTGCTGCCCGGCCACCCGCGCTGCGCGCAGCGTGGTCAGCTCGGCGCGGTCGTGGAGGGCCACGTCGCTGGCCTGCCCCGAACCGACGACGTGCAGCGGCGCCTCGGTGAACGAGCCGGCCAGCTCCTCAGCAACCAGCAGGATGGCCGCCGCGCCGTCAGAGATGGGCGAGCAGTCAAAGAGGCGCATCGGCCAGGCGATGGTCGGGTTGGCCCGCTCGTCGTGCAGGAACTCCATCTCGTCGGCCCAGGTGGGCACGGGGTAGCCCTTGGCCTCGGCGCGGGCGCGTTTGCCGGCCATGATGTCGGCGATGCGTGCCCCGAACTGGGCCTTGTCGTTCAGCGCGCCGTTGTCGTGATTCTTCATGCCCACGCGCATAAAAGTCTCGGGCGTGGCGCCGTAGCGGTGCATGTAGGCCGTGGCCATCGCCGCGTAAAAGCCGGGGAAGGTAAAGCCGGCCGGGATCTCGTAGAGGACGTCGCCGGCGGTCGCCAGCGTGTCGGTCACGCGCTCGGTGGGCAGGTCGCTCATCTTTTCGATGCCGCCCACCAGCACCACGTCGTACAGGCCCGAGGCCACGGCGATGATGCCTTCCCGCAGGGCCACGCCGCTGCTGGCGCAGGCGTCCTCGACGCGAGTGGCCGGGCGCGGCGCCAGGCCCAGCCAGTCGGCCATGATGGGCGCCGTGTGGCCCTGGCCCTCGAACAGGTCGCTGGAATAGTTGCCGATGTAGAGCGCCTCGACGTCGCGGGGATCGAGCCCCTTGTCCACCGAACCGCGCATCTCCTGAAAGGCTTGAACGAACAGGTCGCGGGTCGATAGGCCGGGGAAGGCGCCGAACTTGCTCATGCCCGCCCCGACGACGGCGACGCCGCGGCCGAGTTTGCGTTGTGTCATGTCATCTCCTCAAGTCGGTAGATTGGGGATTGGTAGATTGGTAGATTGGGCGACCCTCCCAATTCCCAATCTACCAGTTTATCCCTTCAGAAAAGCGTGAAACAGCGCGTTGAATTCCTCCGGCTTTTCGATGTGCGGGCCGTGCGCCGCGTTCTCGATGACGTGCTCCTGGAAGGTGCCGCCGGCCGCCGCATACTGCTCCAGCACGTGCCGGGTCTGGCTGACCATCGACTGCGGCGGGTAGACGTCGTCGCCGGGCCAGCCGGGCACCAGCTCCAGCTTGCCCAGCGCGCCCATGTCGAACATCGAGTTGTCGGAGACGATCATGTCGCCGCTGCCGCGAATCCAGAGGATGGGCGGCTTGGGCTGGGTGGCGATGAGGGCCGGCACGTCGTCGAGCACGTACTTGGGCGCGCCGGCGTTGATCGGCCCCCAGACGCCCGGCGCGACGTTGGGCCAGTTCTCCGACGGCACCAAGTCGCCGGGGTAGCGGTCGTCGCCCATTTTCTCCATCAGCGCCGCAGTGAGGAAGGCTTCCTCGCGCTCGGCGCGGAAGGGCGGCACGTAGTAGAAGGCGTTGATGACGTTGCGCGGCGAGTTGGGGTCCTCCTCGCTGCGGTCGCCCTCCTTGATGCGCCGCACGAACTCGGGGTTGACCACGCCGCCGCCCGAGCCGGCAAAGTCATCGTAGCAGGGCGTGCCTTCGATGCCCTTGGTGCCGCCGAAACCGTAGGGCGAGACCGGCGAGACCAGGGTCACGGTCAGCGCCTTGTCCGGGTGGTCGATGAGGAAGCGGTAGAGCACGCCGCCGCCCAGCGACCAGCCGACCAGGTGCGCCCGGTCGATGCCCAGCACGGCCAACAGGGCCGCCAGGTCGTCGCTCCAGTCGGCCATGCCCCGCGTGGCGTCGATCAGCTTGTCCTCGGTCCAGCCGTAGCCACGTAGGTCGGGGGCAATGGCCCGGAATCCGGGCGGCAGGGCCAGCATGGTCTCTTCCCAAAAGGCCGCCGCCGAAAAGTTGCCGTGCAAAAAGACCACAGGCGTGCCGTCTACTGGCCCGCAGCTCAACACGTGCATCTTGAGCCGCGCCGTTTCCACCATCTGGGACGTGATTCCCTCCAAAGTCGATATCTCGTTCATTTTTCCTCCTTGTGGATTGGTAGATTGGGAATTGGTACATTGGTAAGTTGGGGATTGGGCGTGCGCCCAATCTACCAATCTACCAACTTACCAATCTATCAACTTACCGATTTACGAACTGCTCGCGTAACTCTCGCTTCAAAATCTTGCCCGCCGCCGAGATGGGCAGCTCGGGCAGGAACTCGACGCTCTTGGGCACCTTGTAGCGGGCCAGGTGCTGCTGCATGTGGGCGATGAGGTCGTCCTCGGTGGCCTCGGCGCCGGGCTGGAGCACGACGCAGGCCTTGCCCACCTCGCCCCACTTGGGGTCGGGCACGCCGATGACGGCGCACATGTGCACCGCCGGATGCTTGTACAACACCGCCTCGATCTCGGCCGGGTAGACGTTCTCGCCGCCCGAGATGAACATGTCCTTCTTGCGGTCCACGACGTAGAAATACCACTCCTCGTCGTGGTAGACCATATCGCCGGTGTGGAACCAGCCCTCCTCGTCGTAGGCGGCGGCCGTCGCCTCGGGCTTGTTCCAGTAGCCGGAGCAGCCGCTGGGGCCTTTGAGGACCAGCTCGCCCACCTCGTTGGGGCCGAGTTCGCTGCCGTCGTCGGCCATGACCCGCACGTCGATAAAGTAGTTGGGCCGGCCGATACTGCCCGCCTTGCGGACCGCGTCCTCGGCGGGCAGGGCGAACAGCCCCGGCCCATACTCGGTCATGCCAAAGCCCTGCTTGAAGCGCACGCCCTTCTCGGCGGCGTACTTTTCCACCAGGGGTACCGGCAGGGGCGCGCCGCCGCTGGTGCAGAAGCGTAGACTGCTCAGGTCGGCCTGCTCCCAGTTGGGCGCCTGGGTGAGCATCTGGTACATGGTCGGCACGGCGGCAAAGACGGTCACGCGCTCGCGCTCGATCAGCGCCAGCACCTGCTGGGGGTTGAACTGCCGGGTCAGGATGCTGGTGTTGCCAAAGACGACCTGGGAGGACATGTAGGCGAACAGCCCGCCGGCGTGGAACAGGGGAAAGACGCAGAGATAGACGTCGTCGTGGGTCAGGTCGTGGATGACGGTGTTGAGCACGTTCCAGCAGATCTGGCGGTGGCTGATCATGGCGCCCTTGGGCAGGCCGGTGGTGCCGCCGGTGAAGAGGAGGCAGGCGATGTCCTCTTTGTCGAGGGCTTCGTAGGAAACCGGGGAGTCGGGAAATCGGGAAATCGTCGATTCGTAGGGTTGGCTGCCAGGAGCTTGTCCTGCGACCGGAGGGAGTGCCGAAGGGATGCCGTCGCCTTCGAGATGCAGATAATGGTGAATTGTGAATGATGAATTGTGAATTTCGGCTTCGATTTGGGCGACGACGTCTCTGAAGTCGTGGGAGTAGAGGAGCACGGTGGGTGTGGTGTCTTTGATGAGGCCGACCAGCTCGCGCCAGTGGAGCCGCCAGTTGAGGGCGGTGTGGATGGCGCCCAGCTTGCCGCAGGCGTAGATCAGGTCCAGGTGCTCGATGCCGTCGCGGGCCAGGATGGCCACCCGGTCGCGATAGCCGATGCCGGCCTCGTCCTTGAGCCAGTTGGCGAAACGGTTGACGCGCCGGTTCCACTGGCGATAGGTCAGCCGCAACTCAGGGTCCTTCCCGGCGTCGATGATGGCCAGTTTGTCGGGGCTGTAGATTTCGCGCCGGCCTAGGTAGTCTCCGATGTACATGGTTCCTCCTGTTCAGTGGACAGTGGATAGTGGTCAGTGGGTAGTGGATAGTGGTCAGTGGTCAGTGATCAGTGGTCAGTGACTGTCCACTACCCACCGATCACTGACCACTGATCACTACCCACCGATCACTGACCACTGATCACTGTTTCTTGGGCAACCGCGAGATGAGTGTATAGGTCATCTTGCGGATCTCGACGACAAGTTGCTGAATCACGGCAGCTTCCTGCTCCGAGATGTACCCCAATTCCTGGGCAATCACGATCTGGGTATCCACCTCGGCAGCCGATCCCAAAGCGATGTAGAGAAAACGCCGAAACTCGCCCGTATGTTGCCGAGCCTGTCCCTCAGCAATATTGGAAGGGACCGACACCGACGAGCGGCGCAACTGGTCGGCCAGAGCATAGGTCTCGTGCTTGGGAAACGTGCGGGTCAGCGCATACACAGCCTTCACCAACTCGATCCCCTTCTGCCAAATCTTCAGATCGCGATAGCTTCTGACTGTGCTCATGGCTCGCTTCGCTCGCAGTGGTCGGTGATCAGTGATCACTATCCACTCTGAATATGCCCAAGTAACAAAGCATCAAACACCTCCGGCTTCTCAATAAACGGCGCGTGTCCTGCCTCCTCAATGACCACCTCCCGGTACGAGCCGCCCGCCGCCGCGTACCCTTCCAGCACGTGGCGGATCTGGCCCAACATCGGCTGGGGCGGATAGACGTCCATCCCCGGCCAGTTGGGGATGAGGCCCATCGAGCCCAGCGTGCCCGGGTCGGAGGCCGCCGCGTCCGCGACGGCCAGGTCGTGGCTGCCGCGCACCCATAGGACAGGCACCTTGGGCTCTGCCGCGTAGAGGCGTTCCACGTCGCCCATGTACTTGGGCGACAGCGCATTGGCCGAGCCCCACACGCCCGGCGCCACGTAGGGCCAGTTGGGCGACGGCACAAAATCGCCGGGGTTGTCCCGCTCGCCCAGGTGGGTGCTCAGCATCGATTCGAGCAACGCGTCCTCCCGCTCCGGCACAAAGGGCGGTTTAAAGACCAAAGCACGCATCGCCGCCCGGGGCGAGAACTGGCTCTCCAGGCTCCGGTCCTTTTCCGCCAGCCGCTTGATGAACTCCGGGTTGGACAACCCCCCGCCCGACCCGGCATAGTCGTCGTAACAGGGCGTGCCCTCGACGTCCTTGGTGCCGCCGTAGCCAAAGGGCGAGCCGGCATCGGCCAGGGTCGCCGTCAAGAGCCGCGCCGGATACTCGCGCAGCAGGTGCCACACCACGCAGCCCCCCAGCGAGCAGCCGACGACGTGCGCCTCCTCGATGCCCAGGTGGTCGAGCAGGGCCACGGCGTCGTCGGCCCAGTCGCCCGGGCCGCGCGTGGCGTCCACCTTTTTCTCCACGTCGGCGTCGCCAAAGCCGCGCTGGTCGAGGGCGATGCCCCGGTACCCTCGTCCTGCCTGCCCTGAGCGAAGCCGAAGGGAGCCTGTCGAAGGAGGCGGCAAGGCCAGCATGTTCTCCTCCCACCACGTCGCCGACGAGGCGTTGCCGTGCAAGAACAGCACGGGCACGCCGTCGTCCGGGCCGGTGAACAGGACACGGGTCGCCAGCCGCTCGGTCGTGATCATCTTGGGCGTGACGCCCGGCAAAGTTGGAACGCTCATTTCAACCTCCTTCTCTCCAATCCCCAATTGCACGATGGAGACTGCTTCGTCGCTAGCGCTCCTCGCAGTGACATTCCCTGTTACGGCATCCTCAGCGCCGCTCCGGCATAGTTGTACCCCACGCCGGAACCGACCAGCACCACCAGGTCGCCCGAGCCGATCTTGCCCTTTTCCATGGCGTCGTCCAGGGCCATGGGAATGCAGGCCGAGCCCATGTAGCCCCAGTCCTCCATGATCCAGTGCGTTTTCTCCAGGGGCAGGCCCAGGTCCTCCATCACCAGCTTGATCGACGGCAGGCGCACCTGGGTAAAGAGGATCTGGTCCACGTCCTGCAGGTCGAACCCACCCCGCTCGGCCAGGGCGCGGGCGATCTTGGGCCAGTTCTCATGGTTGACGTCAGGTGGGTAGCGCTGGACCAGGCGCACCTGGGTGCGCCCGGCCTCCACCGACTCGACGGTGGCCGGCTCGGCGGTGCCGCCGGAAGCGATGAGCCAGTAGTCGGCAAAGGAGCCGTCGGCCAGGTAGGCCGAGGTGATGAACCCCGGCTTCGAGTCGGGCGCGAGCACGGCCGCCCCCGCCCCATCGCCGTAGAAGAACGAAACCACGTCGGTCGGATCGGCCAGCTTGCTCATCATGTATACGCCGACGACCAGCACGTACTTTATCCATGGGTTGGTGCTCAACAGCCCGGCAGCCGTCGCCACGCCGGTGGGGAACGAGGCGCAGGCGCAGCCGATGTCAAAGGTGCCCGCGTTTTTGGCCCCCAGCTTGTGCTGCAACACCGTCGAGGTGGCGGGCGTGATGTAATCGGGCGTGTCGGTGCCCAGCAGGATCATGTCCACCTGCTCCGGGCCGATGCCAGCCGATTTCAGCGCCTCTCGCGCCGCCCGCAGGGCAATGTCCGACGTCGCCCAGTCGCGGGGCGCGTACCACCTGCTGCGGATGCCGCTGCTCTCCTCAAAGGCGTCCACCACGCCGGCCAGGTCGGGATTGACCGCACTGACCCGCTCCTTGAGCGTCTCGTTCGTCACCTCGATCTCGGGCAGGTACCGCCCCGTGCCCACAATCGTCCCATATCGCGTCATCAAGTCACCTCCGTTATCCCGATACCCGATACCGGGTACCGGGTACCGGGTACCAGGTACCAGGTATCAGGTACCAGGTATCAGGTATCGCTCTTTCAGTTCAGCCTTCAGCACCTTGCCGTACGACGAATAGGGCAGATCGTCGGCGAAAACCACTTTCTTGGGGATTTTGTAGCGGGCCAGGTGCTCGCCGCAGAACGCCTTCAACTCGTCCTCGTTCGCCGCCGCCCCGTCCTCCAGCACGACGACCATCAGCCCCACCTCGCCCCAGGTCTCGTGGGGCATGCCGATGAGGGCCGCGTCGTCCACGGCCGGATGCTCGCGGAACACGGCCTCGACCTCGGCGGCGTAGATGTTTTCGCCGCCGCTCTTGATCATATCCTTGTAGCGGCCGATGACGTAGTAGAAGCCGTCCTCGTCCTGGCGGGCCATGTCGCCGGTGCAGAACCACGGCCCCGCAGCCGCCTGTCCTGCGGAGTACCGCTGCCGTTTCGGTGAGCCCTGTCGAAGGATCGCCGGATCGTACCACAGGGCCTCAGCACTGGCCTCGGGATTGCGCCAGTAGCCGGTACAGACGTGCGGCCCCCAGATGCGCAACTCGCCTTCCTCGCCAACCGGCACGTCCTGGCCCGTGGCAGGATCGACCAGCCGCATCTTGCTGTGAAAGATCGGCTTGCCCACCGAGCCGAGCTTGGCCACCGACTCCTCGTCGGTCATGCTGAAGCAATTGGCGCCGACCTCGGTCAGGCCGTAGCCCTGGCGCAAGACGCCGCCCTTGGCCGCCAGCCACTCGTGGGCCAGATCGACCGGCAGGGCCGCCCCGCCGTTGATGAAAAAGCGCACGTGGCGGAAATCGGCCGCGGCGAAACCGGGGTGGTTGATGAACATCCGATAAATCGTCGGCACGCCCAGCACCACGGTGCACCGCTCGTCGAGGATCGACTGAAAGATGGCGTCCAGGTCAAAGGTGCGGAAGAGCAGGATGCGCCCGCCGACGTAGAACAGCGGCGTCAGGAAAGCGAACAGTCCGCCGGCGTGGAACAGGGGCGTAAACACCGGCGAGACGTCGGTCTCGACCAGGCCCCAACTGGCGACGGTGTTGATCGCATTCCACAAAATCTGCCGGTGGGGGATCATCGCCCCCTTGGGCCGGCCCGTCGTGCCCGAGGTGTAGAGGATGGCGTAGGTGTCCTCGGCGTCCAGGGCCGGGCGCAGCGGCTCCGCAGCGGAGGCGGCGGCCAGCCCGGCGTCATAGTCCAGCGCGCCGTCGAACGCGGCCCCCTCCACCCCGACGTAGCACGGCACGTCGATCTGGGGCCGCATCTCGGCCAGCACGCCCGTGAACTCTGGTCCGCAGAGCAGCACCTTGGGCTGGCAGTCGTTGACGATGTAGACCAGCTCCGGGGCCACCAGCCGCCAGTTGAGCGGGGCCAAGATGGCGCCGATCTTGGCCAGCCCGTAAAAGAGGTCGATGTACTCGACGCTGTTGTGAGCCAGGATCGACACCCGGTCGCCCTTTTCCACGCCCAGCGACCGCATCCAGTGGGCGGCGCGATTGGCCCGGGCGTTCAGCTCGGCGTAGGTGTAGCGTTGACCGGCTGGCAAAAACAGCATCGCCTCCCGCTCCGGCGTCAGCCGCGCCCGGTTGGTCAACAAATCGGCTGCGTGCATCCCCTCCCCCTTTCTAATGGTGAATGGTGAATGGCGAATTGTGAATTGTGAACTAGCCGGCGCGCGCCCTGGTGGTTTTGATACTGGCGTTGATGATGCGGCAGAACTCGTCGTTCTCCTGCAAAAGATCGCTCAGGCGGGCTTTGGGCTGCATTTCGCTGCGGATGATGATTTTGAGCCAGACGCGCGACTCGTTCAGCTCTTTCAGGCAGATCCGCAGCTTGTGGACGAAATCGCGCGTGCTCTCAGCGCCGCGCGCCTCCGCATAATGCGCCGCCGATGCGGTTCCACTCCGCACCAACTGTCCGCTGAGATGCTTGCCCGTCGGCG
Organism: uncultured Anaerolineaceae bacterium; assembly: GCA_964387775.1. GTDB lineage: Bacteria > Chloroflexota > Anaerolineae > JAAYZQ01 > JAAYZQ01 > CAYLZO01. The sequence continues at coordinate 5,352 of CAYLZO010000044.1, read as the reverse complement.
TCTTGGGCAGACTCGCACACAGCTTGATGACCCGCACCGCAAAGTCGATCAACCGCTCTTCAATGTCGTCACCCTTGGCCATTCACAATTCCCCATTCCCAATTTCCAATTCACAATTGCCGTGCGCTAAGCAGGTAGCGCACACTCAGTACCATCCGCGCCGCGCCCATCACCGCGTCGAGCAGGGCCAGCAGCCCGGTGCGCTCCACCTCGCCGGCCACGGCGCGCCGGATGACGGCCTGCACGTGGTCCTCGGTGATGTGGACGATGGCGTGCAGCTCCATGATGGCATAGCCCTCCCGCTTGCGCTCGCGGGCCACGCCGACCAGGTGCCGCTCCAGCACGTCCGGCTCGTTGCGGGCGATGCTCTCGGCCAGCGCGTCGAGAAAACGTTCCACCCGCTCGACCGTCTGCCGCAGCGGCGCCCGCCCATAGCTCGGAATCTGGCGGATGGCGTCCTTGACGATCCCGTCCACCAGCGACTCGCGGTGCTCGACGATCAGGTCGTCCAGGGACACGGCCATGGCTCCCCCCCCTGTTAGATATTGGATATTGGGTATTTCCCAATACCCAATATCCAATATCCAATATCTATGTCCCCACGACGATGCCGCCGTCCACCCGCAGCACCGTCCCGGTGACGAAGCTTGCCTCGTCCGACGCCAAAAAGAGGTAGGCGTTGGCGATGTCGCGGGGCTCGCCCAGGCGGCCCAGCGGCGTGCGGGCGCGCATCCCATCGAGCACCTTGTCCGGCATCGAGATCAGGATCTCGGTGGCCGTAAAGCCGGGAGCCACAGCGTTGACGCGCACCCCGTAGCGGCCCAGCTCCCGCGCCCAGACCTTGGTCATGCCGATGACGCCGGCCTTGGTCGCCACGTAATTTGTCTGGCCGAAATTGCCGTCCAGGCCGACCACCGACGAGGCATTGAGGATCACGCCGATCTTCTGCTTGATCATCGTCGGCGCCACGGCCTGGGTACAGTTGAACACGCCCTTGAGGTTGACGCCGATCACCAGGTCGAATTCCTCCTCGGACATCTGTTTGACCAGCTCGCCGTTTTTGACCTTGACCAGTTGGTTGTCGCGCAGGATGCCGGCGTTGTTGACCAGCACGTCCACCCGACCGTACCTGGCCACCACCTCGTCCACCCAGGCCCCCACCGCCTGCCGGTCCATGACGTTCACTTTGTAGAAGCGAGGCCCTGAGCCCGTCGAAGGGTCGGCGTTCGCGCCCAGCTCCTCAACCGCCGCCGCGCCCGCCTCGGCGTTCACGTCGCCGATGACGACCTGGGCGCCTTCCTCGATGAAGCGTTTGGCCGTCGCCTTGCCGATCCCGGCCGCCCCGCCGGTGATGAGGGCTACTTTGTCCTTGAGTCGCATTGTCGTTTACTCCTTTTCCTGTTTTTTATTGCAGGTATCGGGTATCAGGTATCAGGAAATCCGGCTATCCCCTGATTCCCCGGTTCCCCGGTTCCCTGATCCCTGATTTCCCGCTCCCCAGCGCACGCACGCCGCCCCCCACACGTACCCAATCCCCGCGCCGACGACGGCCATCAGGTCGCCGTCGTGGAGGCGGCCCTGCTCCAGGCCGCGGATGATGTTGATGATGCTGTCCTGCTCGCCGATGTGGCCGATGTCGGCGTTGTAGACGCCCTGCTCCTCGCTCAGGCCCAGGCGTTGCAGCATGTCGCGGTAGCCGGACGGCTTGATGAGCACCATGTTCAAGAAGCCGAGGTCGGCGCGGCTGTAGGGTTCGCCTCGCACCTCCAGCCCGCTCTTGCGCAGCGCCTCGTCGATGCAGAACATCCAGTTGTCCATCGACACCGCGTTGAGCCGGGCCTTCATCGCCTCCGGCTCGACCAGGTCAAAATAGAACAAGCCCTGCGCCCGCGCCTCGTCCGTGGGGAACTGGACCGTGCCGCTGGCGGGCACGATGACGTGTTTGCTCATCGAGCCGTCGGTCATCAGGTGTGCGCCGAGCACGTGGTTGCGCGGCCAGCCCCGGCGCAGCAGCATCGCCCCCGCCCCGGCGCCAATGTTGAACAGGAACGTCGTGCGCAGATTTTCCAAGTTGATAAAATCGCCGATGCGATAGCCGCCGGCGATGAGCACCGTGTCGATGTCGGGGTCAGACCGCATCATGTCCTTGGCCATCTTGAGCGCGGCGACCGTCGTGCAGCAGCGGGTGTGGACGTCAATGCCCCAGGCCTCCGTCGCGCCGATCTCGTGGGCCAGGTGGATGCCCGACGTCCAGAGCAGGTACTCGCGCCACTCCTCGGTGGTGCACAGCACGACGTCGATCTCTTTCGGATCGATGTCGGTCTTGGCCAGGCAGTCGCGGGCGGCCTTGATGGCCATCTCGTTGGGATGGTCGTCGGGGCCGGCCATGTGTTTCTGCTCGATACCCAGCTTGTCGCGGACTACCCACTCGGGCAGGCCGCTGGCTTCTGCGATTTCCTCGGCGGTCAGCACCGGCTCCGGCAGGTACATGCCGACGCTGACGATGCCGACGGGTTGGTTCGATGGATTGGTCATGCAATACCTCTCACATTAACCAAGCTTGATCAACGTCTCCGCCCAATCCCGCATCGGGCCGGGCGGGCGGCGGGCCACGGACGCCTGGATCACTGAGCCACTGAGACCACTGACGGCGCTGAGGCGCTTCTCAGTGTCGTCGGTGCCCCTCAGTGCCTCAGCGATCCGGGGCACAGCCTCCCCCCCTCACCCCAACCCTGCTGGAGGCACTAACGACGTGTCTCCCCCACGGGAGAGGGAGCCCTCCCCTCCCTTGGGGGACACTTCGTTAGCGCCTTGGCGGGGGGCCGGGGGAGGGGGAAAGTGCCAATTCAAAGCGCAAAAGCGATAGCAATTGCCCGATCCACCTGATCCATGATCGGTTCATCCAAATGGGCAATCTTGCGCTCCAATCGTCGCTTGTCCACGGTCCGGATCTGAAAGAGCAAGATTACCGAGTCTCGGGGCAATCCGCCGCTTTGAGCGTCCACAAAGACGGTCAGCAAATAGCCCTTTGCCTTGAGGTTCGAAGTCAAAGGAGCCACCATCACGGTGTTCAGCCTCTCGTTGGCGACATCGTTCTGCAAGACCACGACCGGTCGCGTCCCCCGCTGCTCGTGGCCGAACGTGGGATCGAGATTGCAATAAAACACGTCACCTTTGCAGATTTGCATGGGCAGCTATCCCCAACCTGCTTCAACGCCGATCAATGCTTCGTTTTGAACCACGAGCCATTCATCCTCGGTCCCAACGTCGTCGAATTCCATCGTGGCCAACTCTTCACATTCATGCGCCAGGCGCTCGGCCAGAGCCTGGTTCGCCGTTTCCTGTTGCAGGAATTGCTCAACGGCACGGATAACCAACGCTGCCTCGTCTACTTTTGTCGCTTGCGCCCGCCCTAGCAACTGCTCCCACAGGGTTTGGGGCAGAGTCATAGACACCTGAACTTCTTCCATCGTTGCCTCCCCTCAAAATCCATCCCGAGCCACTCGTTTACCAGCCGTTTTTGTCACCAGTATAACCCAATGCCCTGCGGTCGTCAAACCCTTTGCGGCAACGATGGGGCCGGCCAACTGGCCGTTCACTTGCTGCCTGGCCCCACACTCACCCTAGCCTCGTCAACGTCTCCGCCCAATCCCACATCGGGCCGGACGCCCGGATCACTGAGCCACTGAGACCACTGACGGCACTGAGGCGCTTCTCAGTGGCTTCAGCGTCCCTCAGCGCCTCAGCGATCCGGGCACAGCCTCCCCCCCCCAGCCCCTCCCCCGAGGGAGGGGAGCTGACGCCCTCTCCCCTGGGGGAGACACGTCGTCAGTGCCTCCAGCAGGGTTGGGGTGAGGGGGAAGGCCGACTCGTCACCCGATCCTAACCAAGATGTCATTCTGGCTCACCCGCTGCCCCGGCTCCACCCCCACCGCCTCGACCACGCCCGTGCGCGGGGCGCGGATCTCGTTCTCCATCTTCATCGCTTCCAGGATGAGCAGCCCCTCGCCGGTGCGGACCGCCTGGCCCGCATCGACCAGCACGGCGACGACCACGCCGGGCATGGGGCTGACCACCTCCGCCTCGCCGGCCTCTTCGACCGCCGCCCGCCGCGCGCCGAGCCGCCGGGCGCGCGCGTCCTCGACCTCCACCCGGTAGCGCTGCCCGCCCAGGGTCACGAAACAGACGTCCTCGCAGCGCTCGACAAACACCTCGTGCGACGCCGCGCCGACCAGCAGCGAGTAGTGAAAGCCGCCGTCGATGGTCTGCAAATCGACCTCGACCGGCTCACCATCGAGCGTGACGCCCTCCTCCCCCAGGCCGATTTGGTATTCCTGGCCGTCCACCGTGGCGACGTACTTCATCGGCCCAGTCCTTCCCAGCGCCCGGCCATCTTCCACGACCGGGCCGACCAGGGGTCGCCGCCGTTCGCCTTGTCGCCGGGCGCGACCGCTTGACGGTCGCGCTGGCGCTGCTCGTGGCTCAGGAGCGCGGCCACCAGGGCCGCCAGGGGCCGGTTCGCCGCCCGGTCCGGCTCGACCAGGGAAAAGTGGTCCGCCAGAAAGCCCGTATCGTACTCGCCGCGCTGAAAGGCTTCGTGGCCCACCAGCCACTGGTGAAACGGCAGCGACGTGGGCAAGCCGACGACGCGATACTCGGCCAGCGCCCGGGCCAGACGCCGGAGCGCCGTCTCGCGGTTCTCGCCCCAGACGACCAGCTTGGCCAGCAACGAATCGTAAAACGTCGAGACCTCCAGCCCCTCCTCGACGCCGCTGTCCAGGCGCACCCCCGGCCCGCCGGGCTGAAAGAGGCGGATGATCCGCCCGCTGGCCGGCAAAAAGCTGTTGAACGGGTCCTCGGCCGTGATGCGGCACTCGATGGCGTGGCCCTGTGGCTGGATATCCGCCTGGCGGTGGCGCAGCGGCTCGCCGGCGGCCAGGCGCAGTTGCTCCTTGACAAGGTCGATGCCGGTGACGGCCTCGGTAATCGGATGCTCCACTTGCAGCCGCGTGTTCATCTCCAAAAAGTAGAAATGGCCGTCGCGGTCCAGCAGGAACTCGACGGTTCCGGCGTTGGTGTAGCCCACCGCCTCGGCGGCGCGCACGGCGACGGCGCCCATGCGCCGCCGCAGGTCCTCGTCCACCGCCGGCGAGGGCGCCTCCTCGACCAGCTTCTGGTGGCGGCGCTGGATCGAGCACTCGCGCTCGCCCAGGTGAATGGCCTGGCCGTGGGCATCGGCGAGGATTTGAATCTCGACGTGACGCGCGCCCAACACCGCCCGCTCCAGGTAGACGCGGTCGTCGCCAAAGGCTTTCCGCGCCTCGCGGCGGGCCTGGCCCAGCGCCCGCACCA
>CAYLZO010000043.1:16684-25655 GCA_964387775.1 uncultured Anaerolineaceae bacterium | reverse complement strand
GTGAATTGGAAATCTGGGAATCGGGTAGCAGGGAACAGACTTTCCGGGTCCCCGGCTCCCTGATTCCCTGATCCCTGATCCCTGATACCCGATTTCCTGACTCATTGCTACAACTCGTCGGTATCCAACACAATCGTGAATGGCCCGTCGTTGTGGATCTCGACCAACATCGTGGCCCCAAATTCGCCGGTCTCGACGCGGCGGACGCCGGCTTGGCGCAGCCGCTCGACAAAGTGGTCCACCAGCGGCGCGGCGACGTCGGGCGGGGCGGCGTGGACAAAGCTGGGGCGGCGGCCCTTGCGGCAGTCGGCGTAGAGCGTAAACTGGGAGACGACCAGCGCCTCGCCGCCCACGTCCAGGGCCGAGAGGTTGGTCTTGCCCTCGACGTCGGCAAAGATGCGCAGGTGGGCGATCTTGTCGGCCAGCTTGTCGGCCTGGGCCTCTCCGTCGCCGTGCCCGGCGCCCAGCAGAATGACCAGTCCCTGGCCGATTTCGCCGAGGGTCTGGCCTTCGACCGAAACCCGCCCCTTGCGTACCCGTTGGATGACTGCTCGCATGATGTCGCTTTCTCCCATGTGTGGTTTGGCCCATTCTAGCTGCTGGACAGGGAAAAGTCAAGCGCAAGCGGCGGCTGTCAGCAATTCCAAATATGAAAGACCTGACAGGTTTTATGTTAACAAAGATGCGCGTATTGGCGCAAATAGCGCCGTTTTCAAGGTGTTGAGGCTCTGCCAAGCGCAAAACCTGTCAGGTCTGCGGCTAAATATAGAATTGCTGGGCGGCTGTCTGGGCAGGAGTTTGCGCTCCATCCTGAATTCGCGTATAATGCCCGGCAGGGAGGGACCATGACCAAACCCAAAATGACGCCCATGCTCCGCCAGTACCGGGGCCTCAAGCAACGCTATCCCGACGCGCTGCTTTTCTACCGTCTGGGCGATTTCTACGAGTTGTTCGAGGAGGACGCCAAGGCCGCCGCCCGCGAGTTGAATCTGGTCCTCACCTCGCGGCGTTTTTCCAAAAAGGTACGCCTGCCGATGTGTGGCGTGCCCTACCGCACCGCGACCGGCTACGTCGCCCGCCTGCTCGACGCCGGCCACAAAGTCGCCATCGCCGAGCAAATGGAGGACGCCCGCCGCACCAAGGGCCTCATCCGCCGCGACGTCGTGCGCGTTATCACCCCCGGCACCGTCGTCGAAGAGGATCTGCTGCCCGGCAAGGGGCAGAACTTTCTCGTGGCGCTCGTCTTTGGAGAGAAGATATTGGATATTGGAGATTGGGTGTTGGACAGTGCAAGGCCAGTATCCAATACCCAATATCCAATACCCCATATCCAATTCGGCCTGGCCGTCGACGACCTCTCCACCGGCGAGTTCGCGGCCACCGAGGGCCGGGGCTGGCCGGCCTTGAGTGAGGAACTACAGCGACTGCGGCCCAGCGAGATCGTGCTGCCGGCCGGCCTGGCCCAGGACGAGGCCTGGACCCAGCGCCTGCGGGCCGAGGCGGGCGGCAAACGACGCGCCCTGCGCCTCTCGCCCGTGCCCGACGCCGAGGCGACGCCCGACGCGGCCCGCGCCCGGCTGCTGGCCCACCTGGCGGTCGAATCGCTCGAAGCCTGCGGCGTGGCGGACTGCCCGCTGGCCATCGCCGCCGCCGGGGCCGCGCTCTTTTACCTCCAGGAGAACCAGATTTCGGACCTGGCCCACCTGCGGGCCTTGAGCACCTACGACCTGGCCGAGTACATGGCCCTCGACGCCGTCACCCGCCGCAACCTGGAGCTGACCCGCACCCTGCGCGAGGGCCGGACCGAGGGCAGCTTGCTCGCCGTCCTTGACCACACCGAGACAGCCATGGGCGCCCGCCTCCTGCGCCGCTGGATCCACCAGCCCCTCCTCGACCCGGCCCGCATCCACGCCCGCCTCGACGCTGTCGAAGAACTCGTCTCCCCTCTCTCCCTCGGGGGAGAGGGGCCGGGGGTGAGGGAGGAAGTCTCCCCTCCCTTGGGGGAGAACCCCTTCCTGCGCGCCGACCTGCGCCAGCAGCTCGACGGCCTATACGACGTCGAGCGCCTGGTGGGCCGCGTTGGATTCGGCAACGCCAACGCCCGTGACCTGATCGCCCTGCGCAAATCGCTGGCCCGCATCCCGCGCATCAAGGCCCTGCTGGCCGGCAGCCGCTCGGCACGGCTGCGCGCCCTCGATGCGGACCTCGACGAGCTGGCCGACGTCGCGGCCCTCATCGGCCGGGCCATCGTCGAGCGCCCGCCGATCCTGGTCCGCGAGGGCGGGCTGATCCGCCCCGGCTACCACGACAACCTGGACGCGCTGCGCGCCACCGCCGCCGAGGGCCGCGACTGGCTGGCCGCCTTCGAGGCCGCCGAACGGGATCGGCTGGACATTCCCAACCTGCGGATCAAGTACAATCAGGTCTTTGGCTTTTTCATCGAAGTGACCAAGAGCCACCTGGGCAAGGTCCCCGACGAGTACGAGCGCCGGGCCACCGTCCGCAGCGCCGAGCGGTTCGTCACGCCCGAACTCAAGGCCCGCGAGGCCGAGATCCTGGCCGCCGAGGACCGGGCCGACGACCTGGAATACGACCTATTCGTCGATCTGCGCTGCCGGGTGGCCGCCGAGTCGGACCGGCTGCTGACGGCTGCCCGCGTCCTGGCCGGGCTCGACGCCCTGGCCAGCCTGGCCGAGGTCGCCGCCCGGCACGGCTACGTCCGCCCGGACGTCCACGACGGCGACGAGATCACCATCCGCGAGGGCCGCCACCCCGTCGTCGAGCAGGCGCTGCCTGCTGATGAGCCATTCGTGCCCAACGACACCCAGCTCAGCGCCGGCGAGCGGCTGCTGATCATCACCGGTCCCAACATGGCCGGCAAGAGCGTGCTCGTGCGCCAGGTGGCCCTCGTCGTGCTCCTGGCCCAGATGGGCAGTTTCGTGCCTGCCGCCTCGGCCCGGATCGGCCTGGCCGACCGCATTTTCACCCGCGTCGGCGCCAGCGACGACATCGCCTGGGGCCGCAGCACGTTTCTCGTCGAGATGAGCGAGACGGCCCACATCCTGGCCCAGGCCACCGAGCGCAGCCTGGTGGTCCTCGACGAGGTAGGGCGCGGCACCTCGACCTACGACGGCCTGAGCCTGGCCTGGGCGGTCGCCACGGATTTGCACGACCGCGTCGGCGCCCGGACCCTCTTTGCCACCCACTACCACGAGCTGACCGACCTGCCCGCCCACCTGCCCCACGCCCGCAACTACCACCTGGCCGTCGTCGAGCGGGACGGCGACGTGGTGTTCCTGCGGCGCCTGGTGCCCGGCGGCACCGACCGGAGCTACGGCCTGCACGTCGCCCGGCTGGCCGGCGTGCCGGTGGACGTCGTCGCCCACGCCGAGCGGGTGATGGTGAGGCTGGAGCGCGAAAGGCTGGAAACTGGGCAAGCAGGTATCAGGGAATCGGGTATCGGGGAACTGAAGGTGGTACGGGAGGTGGGCGAGCGGCTGCTGCTGCCCGCCGACGACGAGGCAGTCTGGACCGTGCTGCGCGAGTTGTACCGTCTCGACATCGCCAACCTGACACCGGTCCAGGCGCTGGTGCGCCTCAACGACTGGCAGAGGCGGCTGCGGGGATCGTAAGGGGGCAACGAGGTTTGACAGGCGGTGCTCCAGGGAGTATAATGCCCGGCAGTGAGAAAGGAGCGGTGTGATGCAATGTCCCGATTGCGGTGCCTACGCCGGTAACAAAGACCTCTTCTGTGGCGAATGTGGACGCCCCCTCGCCGATCTGTCTCCTGCTGCCGAGGAAGGCCCGCCCTCAGATCTCGCCCCCGACACCCTCGAACTGCCCGAGGACGCACCCCCTCCGGCGCTCCCGTCCCCGCCCCCCAAACGGCCCCGCCTGGCCGTGGTTTGGGCCATCGCCGCCGCGCTGATGGCCCTGCTCTGCGTTTGCGCGGCTGTGGGGGTCATCTGGTTCGGCCTGCGGGGAGACGACAATGCTGGGCCCACGGCCGTCGAGGCGCCGGCCGGCCCGGTGATTTACGCCGACGACTTTGCGGACCCAGACAGCGGCTGGGACGTTTACACCAACGACGATACGTGGGCCGGCTACGTCGACGGCGAGTACCGTCTGGCCGTGTACGTCAACGATTTCGTAACCTGGGGCAATCCCCCGGCCGACGAGGAAATCGCCGATTTCGAGTTCGAGGCCGACGCCCGTCTGGTGGAAGGTCCCCTCGACAACAATTTTGGGCTTCTGGTCCGCTACCAGGCCGACGACGAGAACTATTACTGGTTCCAGATCAGCAGCGACGGCTACTACTCGGTCGATTTGTTACGCGACGGCGAGTGGGTGGGCCTGGTAGGGTGGGAGACCTCCGACGCCATCCGCCAGGGGGTGGACGTCAACAACCACCTGAAGGTCGCCTGCTCCGGGGATCGTTTCAGCTTCTACGTCAATGGAACTCACCTGGTCAGCCTGAACGACGATTCGTTTGCCACGGGCAGCATTGGCCTGGCCGCCGGCACCTTCGGCGAGTCCGGCGTCGTCGTCCACTTTGACCATGTGCAAGTGAGACAAATTCAGGAATAGCTGCGCTCGCGCCTGGCCCGGGCGCGCATGGTTTCCCGCAGCCGGGCGACGTCGTCGGGCAGGAAGAGGGCCGTGCCGCCGAACAACACCGCACAGGCCAGCCACGTTATCACGCAGATGCCCAAAATGGCCACGTGCAGCGAGTACCGGACGGCGATGACGCCCGCCAGCCAGGGCGCCAGCGCCGAGCCGATGTTCTCGGCAAAGTATTGCAGCGACTGGGCTGTGCCCCGCACCTCGGGCTCGGTGACGTCGTGCACCGTGGCGATGACGTTGGGCGAGGCCACCGACATGAAAATGCCGGTCAGTCCCAGCAGCACCAGGAACAGCCCCCGGTTGTCGAGGGGCACGTTGAGAGCCAGCACCAAAAAGACTGCACCGGCCAGCACGCCGACCATGGCCGTCAGCACCCGCCCCCGGGGCGTGCGCCGGAAAAAGAAATCCCCCACCGTGCCCCCCAAAAAGTAGCCGGCCGAGAGGGTGGCGATGGCGACGACCATGGCCATCGTCGCCTCGTCGGAGGTGTAGCCCCGCTCGACCTCCAGGTAGCGGAAGAACCAGAAGGTGAGCACCTGCCAGGGAAAGACGCCAAAAAAGCCCTGGGCCATGAGCAGCAGGTAGCTCCGGTTGCGCAGCAGGCCCAGGGCCGTCTCCTTGTCGATGCGCTGCGCCGAGAGGTCATCCAGGCCGGCCAGCTCCGGCTCGGCCTGGCCGCGCTGCGGCTCGCGGACGAGGAAAAAGATTAGGGCGGCGACGACGACGCCGGCACCCCCGGTCACGAAAAAGACGCTGCGCCAGCCCATCTGCTCGCTCAACGTCGCGGCCAGCACGGTGCCCAGCATAAAGCCCAGCGGTTGAGCGACCTGGAGCAGGCCATAGACCTTGCCCCGCATCCTCGGCCCAAAATAGTCGGACAGCAGGCTGTACATGCCCGGATAGCTGGAATCGTCGACGCCGGTGGTGGCCCGCGTGGCGAGAAAAAGGCCGTACGTGGGCGCCAGGGCGTTGAGCCACGTCGTGCCCCCCCAGATGAACGAGGCCAGGGCCAGCAGCCGGGCGCGGGCGTAGCGGTCGTAGAGGTAGCCCCAGACCGGATAGAGCACGGCGGCGACGACGACGGCCAGGCTCGACACGGCGCCCATCTGGGCTTCGTTGATGCCAAAGGTGTCCATGATGGGCGTCGTCAGCGGGCCGATGAGCAGCTTGTCGGCCTGGTGCAGCAAGACAAAGACGAAAAAGATGGCGACGGCCACCCAGCGGTGGCGGGACTGTGATTTTGCCATGGAACCCCCTCGTTCGTGGGAAATCGGGTATCGGGTACCGGGAATCAGGTACCCGATACCGATTCCCTGATCCCTACTCTCCCAACGCCTCCAACTCCCCGATCATCTCGCCGACCACGTCAAAGCCGCCCTGCCAGAAAGCGGGATCGGCCATGTCGAACCCGGCCTCTTCCAGGATGTGGGCCGGGCGCTCCGAGCCGCCGTAGGCCAGGATCTTGAGGTACTTGGGCACGAACGCTGCCCCTTCCTCCTGGTACTGGCGGTAGAGGGCCAGCACCAGGAGCTGCCCAAAGCTGTAAGCGTAGCAGTAAAAGGGCCGCTCGTAGATGTGGGGGATCGAGACCCATTCCCAGCGGAACTCGTCGCTCATCTCCAGCGCGTCGCCGAATTGGTCGTGGAGGTTGGCCAGGTAGCGGTCGGCCAGCTCGTCGGTGGTCGCACCCTCCTCGATCAGGTCGTGGGCCTCGCGCTCAAAGAGGACAAAGTAGGCCTGGCGCAGGATGGTCGCGTAGGAATCGTCCACGAAACGGGCCAGGATGTCGCGCCGCACGGCCGGATCGTCCTCCTCGGCCAGGAAGCGGTCGAGGAGCAGCATCTCGCTGAACACCGAGGCCGTCTCGGCCAGGGGCAGCGAGGAGTGGAAGGTCAGCACCGAGTGCTCGGCGGCCATCAAGGCGTGGACGGCGTGGCCCAATTCGTGGGCCAGCGTGGCGACGTCGGTCGCCTTGCGATTGTAGTTGACCTGCACCCAGGGCGTGAGCCCCGGCAGCGCGCCGAAGCAAAAGGCCCCCGTGTCCTTGCGGGGCCGCACCTCCGAGTCGAGGTGGCGCTCGTCGAGGACGCGGCGGGCGTGCTGGGCCAGCACCGGGGCAAAGTCGTCGAGGGCGGCCAACGTCAGGCGCACGGCCTCGTCGAACTCGTAGGTCTTGTCGGCCTCGCTGAGCGGGGCATAGACGTCGTAACGGCGCAGCCTGTCCACGCCCAGCCAGCCGGCCTTGAGCTCAAAGTAGCGCCGGTAGAGGGCCGCGTTCTCCCGGCAGACGTCCAGCAGGGTGTCCACCACCGGGTCGGGGATGTCGTTGCTCAGGTTGCGCACGGCGATGGGCGACGAAAAGCTGCGCAGCGCCAGGTTCTCGCTGGCCCAGTCGCGGACGATGTGCTGGTAGATCTGGCTCAGGATGGGTCCTTTCTCGCCAAAGACCTCGTACAGGGCCTGGTAGGCGGCGGCGCGTAGCTCGGGCGATGGCCCCAGGACGTAGGGCGTCAGCTCGCTGCGGGTCAGGTGCTTGACTTCGCCGTCCACTTCCAACTCGAAGCTAAAGTCGCTGGTGATCATGTCGTAGAGCGTCACCAGGGCTCGCACGCCGTTGACGTCCTTGAGGTTGACGATCTTTTCCTCCGGCTCGCTGAGGGTGTAGGGCTTGAAGTGGCGCAGCGCCTCCAGGTAGTAGCGGGCGTCGCCGCTGGCGGCCAGCAGGCGCCCGGCCGGCTCGTCGTCGAGCCCCTTCCACCACAGGCTGAAAAAGAGCGTCCGGTTGCGCACGTCGGTCAGCAGCTTGTCGGTACGACCCCGGAAGGCCAAGGCGTCCTGGTCCTGGGTGTCGCTGGCGAACCACAGGTAGCCGTAGGCCCCCAGCCGCCGGGCCAGCGCCGTGATGGTCTCGACCAGGCCCAGCAGGCGGCGGAATTCGTCGGCCGCGATGTCGAGCGAGAGATGCTCGCGGCTGGCCTCCAGTTCGGAGACTGCCTCTTCGAGGTCGGCCAGGATGCGGTCCAGCTCGGGACCTTTCGCTGCCGGCAGGAGATCGGCCAGCGACCAGCGGGATAACTCGTATTCTTTGCTGCTCATGATTGTCCTTTCTCGTGATACGTGATACGTGATACGTGACACGTGATACGCCCTTCAGGATACCGGCCAGACGTCGGATGGGCGTTTGGGAAAGAGGGCGTTTAGCAGCGCCCGGGCCTCGTCGTTCGACGTCCAGCAGTCGGCGTAGATGTTGTCCAGCTCGTCGAGGGTGCGGTAGCCAAAGACCAGCTGGAGGAAGGTGAGGTTGGGGAAGCCGGCCTCGCCCCCCTTTTCGACGGAGGGCTGCCAGGGCTCGACCTCGGCCAGACGGCCGGCCTCGAAGGCCAGGCGCAGGCCGCTCCGGTAGAAGCTGAGGTGCAGCTCGCCGGTGTGGCCCACCAGCGGTGAGCCGGCCAGCCGCGCCTCCAGGGCCGGGGCGACGTGTTGAAAAAAGCCAGGCAGGTCGGCCACGCGCAGGTACCAGGCGTAGGGCGGGACCTCGTGGGGCAGCCCCTTGTGGAACACGTCGTAGGCCGGATGCTCGGCGCCCAGCCAGAAGGCGAACTGCTCCATGTTCTGTTTGGGGTCGTCGCCTGCAAGCGCTTCACCCCGGGCCCACAGGTCGCGCACCACCGAGGGCGTCACCGCCAGCCAGGAGACGCCGGGCTCGAGTTCGTACACGCCGAGGCCCAGGCGGCTCTGCCACAGGCGCGTGCCTTGGGCCACAAAGCCCACCGGCTCACCCTCCGGCGTCTCGATGACGGCCAGGTCGCGGCGGTTGGCGTTCTTTTCGCTCTTGCCAAGCAATTCGTAGCGCCACAGCGCCTCGTCCCGGACGCAGGCCACCGGGTAGCGTTGGGCGCCGTGGGCGTGGGTCTCGGCGATGAAGGGCAGGTCGCTCTCGACTGCCGGGCGGAGGACATAGGGCTCGGTCTCGTCGTCCTTGAGCTTGGGCACCTGGGGCTTGTAGCCCAGGCGCGCGCCGCCCAGGGTCATGGCCATCTCGTAGCCGAACTGGCGGTAGTAGTAGGGGATGCCGGTGATGGCCTGCACCCACTCGCCCCGCTCGGCGCTCCACTTGTGGATGACGTCGAATTGGGCGCGGATCAGGCCCCGCTGCCGGTACTCGGGCCGGGTGCCGACCAGCTCGACGCGGCCCACGCCGAAGGGGATGCCCTCGTAGGACCAGGTCTGCGAGATGAGGCACAGCGAGGAGACGATCTGACCGCTGGTCGTCTCCTCGACGACGGTGAAATCGCCGGGCTCGAACGTCGGATGGGGATGCTCCAGCAGGTCGCGCGTCCAGGCCACG
>CAYLZO010000043.1:0-16674 GCA_964387775.1 uncultured Anaerolineaceae bacterium | reverse complement strand
CGCCGGGGTCGTGGAGCACGGCCGCGTTGTGGGCCAGCAGCGCCTCGCTGTCGTCCGCCGTGGCCCGGCGCAGAACCAGGCCGTCGCCCAGATCGCGGATGATGTCTTGGTTCATCAGGTTCGCCTCGTGATGGGTTTGCTCTCCATGGATGATAACCGCTGGGCAAAATAGGGGGAAACGGCGCTCACTTCAGGGCATAGACGAATCTTGGATGGGAAGTGCAATCCAAATCTATACTGGGCGCAAACGGGATTTGTAAAGATCGTCGCTGCCAGAGGAACAACGGATGCGCAGAATTAGCGGATTGAATAGCCGGTTCAAAGCTGGTTCTCGTCGACTTCCACCTCGCGTCGATAGGCTTCCATCGCCGCCGCAAACTCGTCAAACGTCTCGTCTTCGGACCACATCCCAGCGAATCGGGCCAGTTCGGACGAGGACTCGTCCACTCCAACGTCCACCTGCACGATCTCGGCCTCGGCCAGGAGATCCACGAGCGATTGGCGCGTGCGTTGGATCGCCTCGCGGCGGCTTGGCGCGCTCGCCGTGCACTCGGGCCAGCCGAGCACGGTAGCCCGGTATCGACCTCCCGATTCGCGTCGAACCAATACGTTAACCGTCATGATCTTGCCTCCCGATTCAGTGTACCACAACTTCTGGCGAGGGGCAAACCGACTTTTACACCACCACCATCTGCGACCGCTCCGGCCCGACCGACACGAAGCGGATCGGCGCGGCGGCCAGTTCCTCGATGCGCAGCAGGTAGGCCTTGGCCTCGTTGGGCAGATCGTCCCAGGCCCGGCAGCCGCTGGTATCGGTCCGCCAGCCGGGCCAGGTCTCGTAGACCGGCTCGACCCGGGCCTGGGTCGCGGTGTCGGGCACGTAGTCGAGCACCTCGTCCCCTCCCCTGAAGGGGACAGGCAGCCGGTAGCCGGTGCAGAGCTTGATCTCGTCAAAGTGATCCAGCACGTCCAGCTTGGTGACGGCGATGCCGGTGAAACCGTTCAGGTAGCTGGCGTAGCCGATGGCCACGCCGTCGAACCAGCCGCAGCGCCGGGGCCGGCCCGTCGTGGCGCCGAACTCGCGGCCGATCTCTTGCAGCATGGTCCCATATTCGTCGTGCAGCTCGGTGGGGAAGGGCCCGCCGCCGACCGAGGTCGAGTAGGCCTTGACCACGCCCAGCACCTCGTCGATGGCCCTCGGCGGGATGCCGGCGCCGATGCAAGCCCCGCCCGCCGTCGGCGACGAGGCGGTGGTGTAGGGATAGATGCCCCAGTTCACGTCGCGGCCCACGCCGAGCTGGCCTTCGAGCAGCACGTTCTGGCCACCGCGCACCGCGTCGCGCACCCAGGGCAGGGTGTCCACGATGTGCCCCGCGTAGGCCCGCTGCCACCGCGCGGCCAGGTCCATCAACTCGTCCACGGCGAATTGGCGCAGGCCGTAGCCGGCCAGTTGCCGGTTCTTGAGGGGCAGCACCAGCCCGAGCCGCTCGCGGAGCAGGTCGGGGTAGAGCAGGTCGCCGGCGCGGATGCCGTTGTAGGCGTGTTTGTCGGCATAGACCGGGCCGATGCCGCGCCGCGTCGTGCCCATCTCCTCGCCGTCGTCGCCGGCCTCCGCCTTGCGGCGGTCCTCCTCGGCGCCATCGAGCAGGCGGTGGTAGGGCCAGATGAGGTGAGCGCGCAGATCGATCCACAGGTTGGCCGTGTCCACCCCGGCGCCCCGGAGCAGCGAGATCTCCTCCGAGACGGTCTCCAGGTTGACCACGGTCCCCGCGCCGAGCAGATTCCGCACGCCGGGGTAAAAGATGCCACAGGGAATCAGGTGCAGGGCAAAGCGGCCATAGTCGTTGACGACGGTGTGCCCGGCGTTGTCGCCCCCCTGGAAGCGGATCACCAGGTCGGCCCGGGCGGCGAGATAGTCCACCAGGCGGCCCTTGCCCTCATCGCCCCATTGGGCGCCGACGACTACCGTTACGGTCATTCTCTTCCTCCTCGGTCATCATTACCAGTTGGATATGGGCGGATTTTTGTCCCGCGCTTTGGAGGACACAGATTCACACAGATTTTCACAGATGATCTATCCGAGCTATGAGCGGAATCTGTGTTCATCTGTGAAAATCCGTGTCCTTTTCATTCGATCTCGACCTCGCCAAC
Source organism: uncultured Anaerolineaceae bacterium (assembly GCA_964387775.1). GTDB lineage: Bacteria > Chloroflexota > Anaerolineae > JAAYZQ01 > JAAYZQ01 > CAYLZO01. The sequence continues at coordinate 14,523 of CAYLZO010000043.1, read as the reverse complement.
GACGACGGCCTCGCCCAGGGGCGTCAGGGTGCCGTCCTCGGCGAGGGCGTACATGCCCACCAGCAGCCGGTAGGTGCCGGGTGACACGTCGGCGGGCAGCGCCAGGACGTGGTCGTCGCGCAGCCGCTCGCCGGGCCGCCACAGGGTGGTGGAATAGTAGACGCCGCCCGGCTGCCGGTCGCTCTGGGCCACCTTGTCCCCGTTGGCGTCGAGCAGTTGGACGAAGGTGTGATATTTCGTCTCCAGCGGGCGCAGCGTTTCCCAGTAGAGGCTTGCGCGCAGCGCCTCGCCTGGCTGGTGACTGCCGGGCGCCACGTCGTAGCCCACCAGGGCCACCGCGTCTGCTAGCCGGGCCGCCACCGGATGGGCCGGCTCGCCCCTCGCCGCCGGCCCGCCCACCTGCCACAGCTCGCCCGCTCCTGGAACCTCGACCTTGGCCTCAATCTCAACTTTCACCTCAACCCCTGGCATTGCTTTGACGAGATAAATGGGCCGGCCGGTGCTCAGCGCCAGGTCGAGGACGTGCCCCAGCGTGGGATACTCAGGCGTGACGAGGGGAAAGAGGCCCAACAGGTCGGGCCGCCGGCCGGCCACGTACTGAAAATACCACATGGGCATGACGTTGTTGCGGTCGTTGCTGATCAGGATCGCGTCGGCGGGCAGTGGTTCGACGGAGCTCACCAGAGCCGGTTCAGCCAGAATCGCCTCCCAGCGGGTGCGGGCCGAGGTGCGATGGCTGTGGTCCAGCGCATCGTAGTGGCGGATGCCTTGCCATACGGGCAGCAGAAAGAACAACGCGACGACGCCCACGGCCAGCCAGCGCCGCTGGCCCAGGAGTCGCTGCGCGGTGCGCGCCAGAAGGCCGGTGCCCACGCCCAGCCACAGGACGGCGATCAGGTGGGCCGGGATATAGAGCACGTAAATGTCGCCGATGGTGTAGACCAGGTTAAAGGCCACGACGGCGACAAAGGCCAACCCCATGAGGATCAACGAAGCCCATCTCTGCCGGGCGACGAGCCAGGCGACGCCGAGCAGCGCCAGGAGGACCCCGATCCAGCTCAATTCGTTGAGAAAAAAGCCCCAGGCCATCGCCAGGCGGGCGCCCAGGTCGACGCCCAGGTCCACCGAACCGCCGAACGGCCCGCCGGTGACGAAATCGAGCCAGTTGGCCAGGGTGTTCTCGTACAGAACCAGCTCGCGGCCCTCGGTCAGGGACAGGTGGAGGTAGGGCGTGTGCGGCGCCCGGAGTGGAATGTAGAGGTACAAAGCTAGGGGCAAGCAGCAAGCAGTGAGCAGCAAGGCAGGGGTTGCGAATTGCCAGTTGCGAGTTGCCAGTTGCGGTTTCTCCCTCGCAACCCGCAACTTGTAATGTGTTACCAAGACGTAGGCCAGGATCGCCGGTGCGAGGAGTAGGGTGGTGCTGTGGTGGGCCAGGCTCAGACCGAAGCAGCAAGCAGCAAGCAGCAAAGTACGGCTGGCGGATCGATTGCTTGCTGCTTGCTGGTTGCGGCTCCACTTGAAAAGGAGGTAGAAGATGAGCACGACGAAAAAGACGTGCAGCGTGTACACCTCGGCGACGACGGCCTGGGACCAGAAGGTGGGCGTGACGGCAAAGGTCGCCGCGGTGAGGGCTGCCAGTAGCCGGCGGATAACCGGAGACAGCGCGGGGAGCACTCGCCGCTGCACCATCAGGGCCGTGGGATAGAGCAGGCCCACGGCCAGCGCTGCCCAGAATGCCGAAAAGAGGTTCATGCGCAAGGCCGGATCGCCGAAGGGCAGCCCGTGGGACCAGGCCCAGCCCAGGAGGCAGTAGAGGGGGTAGCCGGTGGGATGGGCCACGCCCAGCAGGTAGGGCACGAACTGGAACTCGCCCGCATCGCCGCCCAGGACAGTCGGTGCCAGGGTAGAGAGATAGAGCAAGAAGGCGCCAGCGCCCAGGAGGGCGGCGAGGGCCGCATCCCCGCGCCGGGTCCAGAAACTATCGTCCATGTCGCCCTATCAGGCCAACTGCTCGGCCAGACCCCGCAGGCTGGCGACCAGCTCGTCCATCTGGTAGCTGCTGACGACCCAGCGATCCACGACCGCTTGGATCTCTTCCATCGAAGCCGCCACCTGCTCGCTGGCCTGCTGCTGTTGCGCCGTGGACTGTTCGATCTGCGCCGCCTGCTCGGCCATCCGCGTGGCCGATTGCATGATGTCCTGGTTGGCCGCATTGGAGCGCCCCATCAACTCGCCCCCGGTCTCGACCGCGCGCACCTGCTCCCCGCCCAACGCGACCACAGACTCGCCGACCTCCTGCACCTCGCGGATGATGTCGGCCACCTGCTTGGCCTGTTTGAGCGAATCGGCGGCCAGGTCCTTGACCTCGGCGGCGACCACGGCAAAGCGCTGTCCGGCCACCCCGGCCTCGGCAGCCTCCAGAGTGGCGTTAAAGGCGACGAGCTGGGTCTGGGAGGCGATATTGCTGATGATGGTCGCCACGTGGTTGATCTCGGCCAGCCGCTCGTCCAGGTCGCGGGCGTGGCTGGCGCCATCCTTCGCCTTGGTGTGGAGCACGGCCATGGCCTCGTTGTTCATCAGGGTCACGTCCTGGCTCTCCCGGGCCTTGTGCAGCGTTTCCCGTGCGGCCCCATGGACCGTGCCCGCGTTGCGGGCGATCTCGCGTGCCGAGTTCTCCAGCTCTTCAATCGAGGTCGATACCTGGCTCACAGCGGCCGCCTGCCGGCTGGCGCCCCGCGCCTGGCGAGAGGAATAGGTGGCCAGCTGCTCGGCCAGGTCCTGGATCTCGCGGCTCGTGTTCGCGTGAAGTTCCCGCTGCCGCTCCAGCTCTTGGGCGATCTCTCGGAGTTCTCGGTTTTGTGTGCGTGCCTGCTGGAGCGCCTGTTGGATGCCCCGGCTAAAGACCCAGGCCACGGCCGACAGGATGTAGAATAGAGCGAAGGCGAGGCCGATATTGGTCCAAAAGCCCGACACGTTATCGCTCTCCACCAGGCCCGGAGGCGGCCAGAGGGACAGGAACCCGATGGTAAAAGTGACGGCCAGCGTGGCGGCGACGAAGGACACGCCGGGATGGAGGATGTAGCCGGCCGGCAGGATGACCAGGATGTAAAGAAAGGGGGCCATGGTCAGGCCCGATATCTGGTTGGCGGGATCGATCAGATTGAAGCTGATGGCCACAAAGAGGCCGGCGAAAAAGAGATAGCCCGCCAGGCGCACGCGGCCCTGCTGGCTCAGCCAGTAGCAGGCCAGGCTCAGGAGCAGGGCGGCGGCCAGAGCCAGGCCAGCGTTGCCCGCCAGCTCCTCCGGGGCGGTGAGCAGTACGACGAGGGTGTATAGCAGAGCGATCAGCGCCGTGACCAGGGTCAGCAGGTTGAGCGCCCGGGCCTTGATCTGGGTTTCTTCTTCCTCGACTCGAGAGGAGAGCAGCCGGTCTAGCATTGGAACCTCCCTGGGCCTCCGTTCAAAACGAGCCCCTCAGCGGGCTTGCTCCCAGGTCAGGCCGTCCACGGCGACGGCCAGCGTGCGCCGGTCGGGGGCGACGCGCAGCCAACCTGCGCCCGGGTCCGGGCCGGCGGCCGTTGACCTCGGGCGTCAGGGCCTGGGGCGCGGCGTCGGGATAATCGAAGGGCAGCGCCGTCAGCGTCAAGCGGTAGCGTCCTGCCTCGGCTGCGGGCAGGAAAGCCTCGGCGCCCTGGGCTACGGCCCAGCGGGCGCTGGCGCCCCGGAGCTCCTCGGCGCCCGACCAGCCGGCGCCCAGGGCCATCGTCGGCAGCAACTGGCCGCTGCCCACGTCCACGGTGACGGCCTCCACCCGCGCCGGCTGGTCGACGCGGTAGAGCAGCCAATCGTGCTCGTCGTAGACCTTTTCGACGGGCAGCACCTCTTCGACGTAGGCCACGGCCTCGTCGCGGGTGTCCACGTAGGGCGGGCGGCCGGGCACGCCGGGGGCGACGACGACGTAGCGCAGGTCGTAAAAGCTGACAAAGTCGGCGGCGGCCCGGTAGCGGACCGCGCCGACGAGGGCCAGGGCCAGGCCCGCCCACCCCACAAAGACCGTGTTGACGTCGCGAAAGCGGGCCGTCCCCTCGCGGGTCTGGCGCAGGGTGGTCTGCCAGTCGCCGCCCAGGGGATGGAGGGCCGTGGGCGTGACCAGGCCGGCCAGATCGACCGAAAGTTTTTCGGCGTCGCCCCAGCTGGCCAACTCGTAGCCGCCAAACATCTCGCCCAAGACCGGCACCAGCACCGGCCCATAGATCAAGAGCGCCACCAGCCCGACGACGGCCAGGCGGCCGAGCAGCGAGCGCCACCCCCCGGCCACGCTCGACCGCGCCCGCCGCCCCAGGACAAAGGCGAGCACGACGAGGGTCAGCATCGCCAGGAACACGCCGAAAATCATTTCGCAGAGCATGGCCAGCGCCAAAAAAGACCCCGGCCAGCAGGGCGTAACGCAGGCGCGGCTCGCGGATCGTCTTGACCAAAAAGAGGGCGTAGAAGGGGATCCACTCGGTGCTCCACATGTCATAGTGGCCGATGGCGGCGTAGACAAAACGATAGGAGCCAAAGGCGTAGATGAGGCCGGCCAGAAACGCGGTCCAATATCGAATATCCAATATCTGTGCGTTCCTTTGTTCTTGTGTATTGGATATTGGATATTAGACAGAAGATACTTGACCAGGAGAAAGGCGCCGTAGCCGCTGAGGACCGTGGCGAAAAGAAAGGTCAGGTTGCTGATGGCGGGCAGGGAGAGGAAGGGCTGGAGGGGGACGGAAATGAGGACGTTAAAGAGGTTGTAGGTGTAGAGCACCAGGCTGATGCTCAGGAGATAGAAGGTGTGGGTCGAGTAGAGGGGATTCTGGCCCAGGTCAAAGAGGGCGTAGCGGAACCACCACGTGTTCCAGACGAACGTGTACTCGTCAAAAGCCCAGGTGTAGCTGCCCTGCACGTGGGTGCCCAGGTGCCGGGCGAGGGGCCAGGTGAGCGCCACGGCCAGGACTGCATACAAGGCAACGATGAGCAAATGGGTTCGACGTTGCATCAGGCCCGCCATGTTTGCTTGCCACTTGCTACTTGCAACTTGTAACTCCGATCAGATAGCGGTGATGGGCCCACACGGCCTTGATCCGCCACGGGATCGGCGCCCGGTCGAGCCATGCGTAGCGCATCACCCGCTCGTAGAGGTCGGGCTGCTGGCCCAGGTAGTAGGCCATGGTGCTCCACTGCCACGAATCGCCGCTGAACTGGCCCTCCAGCCTTTTCGACTTGATGCCGAGCTTGGCCAGCACCTCCGAGGCGGGCATGACCGTGTCGGGCCAGGGCGGCACGTCGAGCACGCCCTGGCCGACGATGCGGACGCCGGCCTCCTCCAGCACGCGGCGAATCCGGCCGACGTCGGCCCAGCTTTCGTCCACGTGCTCCACAAAATCGCGCTCCAGCACGTATTTGCGCAGCAGGTAGCCGACCTGCACGCGGTTGGGCATGGCCACAAAGACGACGCGCCGCGAGACCCGGACCAGCTCGCGCAAGAGCGCCGCCGGATCGTCCAGGTACCAGAGGGCGGCCCAATTCCAGGCCAGGTCGAAGGCGCCGTCGGGGAAGGGCAGGTGGCCCCAGTCGGCGTGGTGGACAAAGGTCGCGGGCAGCGCCAGCTCGTCCCAGATGCGCCGCACGCCCGCCAGGCGCCCGGCGTGCTCGTCGACCAGGGTCACGTCGCAGCCGGCCTGGGCCAGGGCCACGCTGTTGATGCCCGACACGCCGGCCATGCCAAAGAGCGGCGCTTCGAGCACGGTCTCGATGCCGTGCTCGAAGCGCAGGGCCAGCAAAAAGTCGTTGAGCACGAACCGCTCGTAGACCAAGCCCAGGCCCTCGTTGTAGTCGGTCAGGTAATGCTTCCACGTAAGCTCTGTCATGTCCTTGCTTTCAAGTGCCGACTACCAGACGACCTGCACGAGGCTCGAATTGACGATGGTCCTATCCTTGGAAAGGACGTCGCCTGTATAGCCGACTGCTTGCAGATGGAGTGCCGTAGCCACGATCTGCCGATCGTGCATTTCTGGCACGGCTGTGGCGTTCAATGTCTGCTGGAATACGTGCCAATCGAGAGGATAGACGTCCACGCGGGCATCAGCGAGGATGCTATCAAGGAGTTCGTCCACGCTCGGGATGCTGGTTCTTCCACGCTCCACGATGAAGGCAGCCTCGGCAAGCGCAATCAAAGGCAAAATCAGCTCGCTTGTTGGATTGTCGATAATTGAACGGGCCTCGTTTCCCAGTCGAGGATTTCCTTCAAGATACCAGACCAAGGCATGGGTGTCCAACACATGTTTAGTCGCCATCGAGTTCTCCGTCTGTAGGTCGCCACTCTGCGATCTCAAAGTCAGCCTCGGTGGATACCTCCGGACCGCGAAATCGTCCATAGACTAAAGGCTGATGGCGCATTGGACGCTGCGAAACCTGAATCGTATCCAGGACATCCTTGACGAGTTGGAGACGGGTGGACGATGGTAGTTGCTTCGCCTGAAGCAGGATCTTTTCTAATGCCATGTCTTGTACATTCATATTCTATCCCCACGTATAAAACAATCTTCTCTTCTCTAAATTGACAGACAGGCGCCAGACCATTATACCATCTTCCGTGACCTGAAGCCAATTCCCCCCGAACCCTTTACAGCCGCCGGGCGCTGTGGTACAATGCGCCGCGAAGCAATCATGCGCATTCACGTCAGCAGCCTGGGCTGCAAACTCAACCAGAGCGAAATGGAGACGCTGGCGGCGAAATTGGCGACGGCCGGCCATCAGGTCGTGGACTCGCCCGCCGAGGCCGACCTGTGCGTGCTCAACACCTGCGCCGTGACCCACGTTGCCGCCCGCAAGTCGCGCCAGGCGCTGCGCCGCTTGCATCGCGAGAACCCCGACGCCCGCCTCGTCGCCACCGGCTGCTACGCCGAGCTGACCCCCGGCGACCTCCGCGACCTGCCCGCCGTCGAACGCGTCGTCGGCAACGAGGACAAAGTCAATCTCGCCCTCCTCATCGGCTCAGACACCGACCATCCAATATCCAATACCCAATACCCAACATCACGAACTCGCGCCCTCGTCAAAATCCAGGACGGCTGCGACAACGCCTGCACCTACTGCATCATCCGCGTGGCGCGCGGCCCCCAGCACAGCCGCCCGGCGGACAACGTCCTGGTCGACGTCCAGGCGAGATTGGCGGCCGGCCACAACGAGATCGTGCTCACCGGCGTGCACATCGGCGCCTACGGCCGCGACCGCGCCGGAGTTGCCGGTCCTGACCTCTGGGCCTTGGCGCGGCGCATCCTGGCCGAGACCGACCTGCCCCGCCTTCGCCTGTCATCCGTCGAGCCGTGGGACCTGCCGGCCGAGGCTTTGGCCCTGTGGGACGATCCGCGGCTGTGCCGCCACCTGCACCTGCCCCTGCAGAGCGGCTGCGACGCCACCCTGCGGCGCATGAACCGCCGCTACACGGCCGCCGAGTTCGCAGACCTCGTGTCGGCCGCGCGCGAGGCCATCCCCGACCTGGCAATCACGACCGACGTCATCGTCGGCTTTCCTGGCGAGACGGAGGCCGAGTTCGCGGCGAGCCTGGACTTTGTGCGAAACGCCGGCTTTGCCCGCGTCCACGTCTTTCCCTACTCGCGGCGCGAGGGGACCCCGGCCGCCCAAATGCCGGGCCGCGTGCCGCCCCCGGTCAAGGCCGAGCGGTCGCGGGCCATGCGCGCCATAGCCGCCGAGGCCGCCCGGGACTTTCAGCGGCAGTTCGTCGGCCGGACGATGGACGTGCTGTGGGAATCGTCCCGCCGGGGCGAGGCCGGCCGGGTGTGGAGCGGCCTGACGGACAACTACCTGCGGGTCTATGCCGAAAGCGCGGCCGATCTGGAAAACGTGATCGCGCCCGCGCGGTTGGTGGCCCTGGAAAAGCGGGCGCTGCGGGGAGAGATCGTGGCATCAAAAAGCGGGGGGTAGGCATCTGTCGCCCATCCCCCGCTGGCAAGTGAGGGTGCTACGCGAACGCGTGAACCGGTTCAGCCGGCGCCATCGCCTCGGGGGGCAGCATGACGCCCAACAATCGCTCCATCGCCATGGTGTGGCTGCAAACCCCTCGGCTGGCAAAAAAGTTGCAGGTACAGTGCCAATCGCCCTGCTCGTAAGAAAGCCGGTGTTTGCTGTTGGTCCCCTTGAAGGTGACTTGGAACTGCTCGAAACAAATCCGCTCCGGTTCCTCTGCGTACAGCTTCGACTTTTGGATCTTGCCGATCATGCCTGAATCCATACTCAGCCTCCTCCTAGAAGATAGATTTTCGCCCTCAGCCCCGGGCGACGAGGGAAAACAAAGGGACGCCAGGGCATTATGCAAGCCTGGCGTCCAGGTTCGGGATCTGAATTGAAAGCATCTCTGTTGCCGTTGGGCAAACCATCTGCCTCCCATCTGGTGCCCTCAGTATACCCGTTTTGAGCCGGTTTGTCAACCGTTTTGCCGGCAGTTTGCCCGACGCTTGCCCTGCGCCGACCAAACGATGCCGAGATCTCACGCTTTCGGGCTATCGAAAGCGGCTACTGCCCCGAGAAAAACCCAGCCACCAGTTCGCCCACCTCTGCCTCGCGACCGACGAAAAAGTGGTCCGTGCCGGTCAAGATGTGCAGGCTTTTGGGCGGCCTGAGCTCCGCCACAAAGCGCCGCAGGGCCTCGGGTGGGGCAAAGTCGTCGCGCTCACCACTGACAAAGAGTTTGGGCCGCGTCACCGACCTCATAAAGTCGGGATCGAGGGGCCAGGCCTCTACGTTCAGGCCGGGCAGGCGCCGGGTCCGGTGGAATTCGGCGTCATAGTGCCAGGCGGTCAGGCCCACGGCGGCCATGCTCAGGATGCGCCGGTCGTTCTGGGCGTGATTCAAGCCCACCCAGGCCCCGAAGGAGTAGCCGGCCAGGAATACGCGCCAGGGGTCCACCTCAGGCTGGTCCAGGAGCCAGTCTATGGCGCCGGCCACGTCGTCCTGTTCCCCCCGTCCGTTGTCGTGCTGGCCGCCGCTGCCACCCACGCCCCGAAAATTGAAGCGCAGGGCCATGATCCCCTGTTCCACCATCGCCCGGGCGATGGCCGTCACCACGTTGTTGCGCAGGGTGCCACCGCCCAGCGGATGGGGATGGCAAATCACGGCCGCCGGCCATTGGCCCGCCCCGTCGAGGCGGTGCAGCCGCCCTTCGAGCTGGATCGGATGGCTGCCGGCACTGGGAAAGGTGATTGTCTGGATCTCTTCCAAGGTTGATCCTCCGTGGGGGATTAACTCTCCGACAGGTAGGCGATGGTCACGCCGCTGCCGCCCTCGCCCTGCTCGCCGGGGCGATGCGATGTGACCAATGGGTGGTGGCGCAACTGCTGCCGGACGGCTTGGCGCAGCGCCCCGGTGCCTTTGCCGTGGATGATGCGCACGTGGGGCAGTCCGGCCAAAAAGGCGTCGTCCAGGTACTTTTCGAGGCGCGGCCGGACCTCGTCCACCCGCTGGCCCCGCAGGTCGATCTCCATGCCGGGCGAGGGCGCCGGCGGGGCCGAGACCGGGGCTCGCTCCGGCTCGGCGGCTTCGGAGCGGGCACGGGGGCGTCGCTCCAGGTCACTCTTTTCCACGCGCACGCCAAAGCTGCCCACCTGGACCTCGACACTGTCGCTGTCCAGCTCGGTGACCTCGCCGGTGGTGGCCAACCCGGCGATCCACACCCGGTCGCCCACCGAGATCTCGCCCGGCAGTTCCTCTTCCTCAGCAGGGGCGGGCGGTGCCGGGGGTGGGGGCGGGGCGGCGGCCTCCTCCTGTTCTTCCAGGCGGGCGCGGGCTTTGGCCAGCCACTGCTCGCCCAGCGCCGCCTGGCTCTGGCGCTCGGCCAGCTCGTCGCGCAGGGCCTCGATCTCCTGGCGGATCTCGGCCAGCTCCTGGCGGGCCTGGGCGCGGACCTCGCCCAGCACGCTGGCCCGCTCGGCTTCGATGGTCGCCAGGCGGGCCGCCAGCCGCCGCTGCTTCTCCTGGACCTCCTGCTGGAGGCGCAGCGCCTCGTCGCGGGCCACGGTCGCCTCCTGGTGCGCCTGTTGGATCTCGGCCAGCAGCGACTCGGTCTCCAGTTCCTCCGGCGAGACGAGGGTCTGTGCAGCGCGGACCACGGCCGGGGCAAGCCCCAGCCGCCGGGCGATGGCAAAGGCGTTGCTGCGGCCGGGCAGCCCAATCTGCAAGTGATAGGTCGGCGAGAGCGTCTCCACGTCGAATTCGACGCTGGCGTTCTCCACGCCCGGCGTGGTGTGAGCAAAGGCTTTCAGCTCGGAAAAGTGGGTGGCCACCAGCGTCGTGATCCGCCGGGCCAGGAGGTGGGACAGGAGCGCCCGGGCCAGGGCCGAGCCCTCCACCGGATCGGTGCCGGCGCCGAGTTCGTCGAACAGCAACAGGCTGCGCTCGTCGGCCCGCTCCAGGATGCCGATGATGTTGGTCAGGTGCGAGGAAAAGGTCGAGAGCGACTGCTCGATGGACTGCTCGTCGCCGATGTCGGCATAGATACCGTCAAAGACGGACAGCGCCGAGTTCTCGGCCACCGGCAGGTGCAGGCCCGACTGGGCCATGGCGGCCATGAGGCCTACCGTCTTGAGCGACACGGTCTTGCCGCCGGTGTTGGGGCCGGTGATGACCAGGATGAAATAGTCGTCGTCGAGATAGACGTCAATGGGCACCACGGTCTCGGGGTCGAGGAGGGGATGGCGGGCCTGGCGCAGGTCGAGGGTCGAGCCGGGATGCTCGCGAGATTCCGGTTCGAGGTTCGAGGTTCGAGAGCGTCCTTCGAACCTCGAACCTCGAGCCTCAAACGGCACAATGCGAGGTTCGGAGGCTTCGAGGGCGTTGGCGTAGTGAGCCTTGGCCAGGGCCAGGTCCAGGTCGGCCAGGGCTTCTACCGTCCACTCCAGCTCTTCGGCCCGGCTCGCCACGTGGCCCGTCAGCTCGGCCAGGATGCGCTCCACCTCTTTTTCCTCTTCGAGTTGGAGCTGGCGCCACTGGTTGCCCGTCTCGACGACTGACAGTGGCTCGATGAACAGCGTGGCCCCGCTGGCCGACTGGTCGTGGACGATGCCGGGGATGCGGCCCTTAAAATCGGCCTTGATGGGGATGACGTAGCGGCCGCCCCGCTGGGTGATGAGACTCTCCTGGAGGTACTTGGCGTTGCGCGGATTGCCGATGATGCGGTTCAACTTTTCCTGGAGCCGCTCGTGCACCGTGCGCAGCTCGCGGCGGATGCGGGCCAACTGGGGGCTGGCCTGGTCGGTCACCTCGCCCTGGTCGTCGATGCAGCGGTCGATCTCGTCCGCCAGGTCCTGGCAGGGCTCGATGCGGGCGGCAATATCGGCCAAGAGCGGGGCCTTGTCTTCGAGTCGGGTCAGGGTGCGGCGCAGCCGGCGGGCGCTGCGTAGCGTGTCCTGGATGTCCAATAGGTTGGCCGGCTGGAGGAGGACGCCCCGCTGGGCCTGGTGAGCCAGCGGGCGGACGTCGTGCACGCCGCCCAGGGACAGGCCGCCGTGCTCGTCGAGGAGGAGGCGGGCTTCGCGGGTTTCGCGGAGCCTCTGCTCCACCTCGACCAAGACAGGCGAGGGCCGCAGCTCCAGGGCCAGCTCTTTGCCTGCCGAAAACGACGTGTGTTGGGCCAGCTTGGCCAGGATGCGCGGATACTCCAGGGTTCTGAGGTGTTTCTGGTCCATGGGCGTTTAGAAGGGCCGCACCTGAAAGATCTCGGGCAGCCTGCCCCGGGGCACCCACGGTTTCAGCGTGGCAAAGGCGATGGGCAGGAAGCGGAAAAAGATGGGGACCAGGTTGGAGTTGTAGAAAGAGGTTTTCAGCGTGCTGCGTGCCGCCTCGCCGCCCGGACTGGGCGTGCCCAGGATAAAGTCGATGCCGACCAGCACCAGGCCGATCCACAGCGTCGTCGCCAGGAAACCGAACACCATGCCCCCCAGTTGGTCGATCTGGCGCACGCCGGGCCATTCCGTTTCCTTGTACGTGCGATTCAGCAGAAAATGGAGGAGGACGGCTATCAGAATCAGAAGGAGCATGAAGGCGAGGGTCTCGCTGGCCGCCTCGGAGAAGGCGGGGATCATGCGCCGGATAAAGCCGCCAACCGGCACGTAGAAACTCATCGCCATCACCGTCGCGATGTAGAGGATGATGACGCTAAAGGCCATGCGCAAGAGGCCCCGGATGAAGCCCAGGGCCACGCCGGCGATCATGGCAAAGGCGATCAATACGTCGAATGGATTCAGCCAGGCAGGTAGAAAGCCCATGTCATTGCCTCCGCAAAGAAAAACCTTGCAGGCTTGGCCAGCAAGGCATCAAATCGTTGGCCCCTCGACGAGCAGAGCCAACGACGTCTCTAGGCGGTGTCATCCGCAGCGGTCGATTCTCGGGTCTGGAGCGCGCGCTCGATGCGGGCGATGAGTTCGCGGCGGGGCAGCTTCGACTTGACGATAAAGTCCTTCAGGTCGGTGCGGGCCAGCCACATGATCTGATCGAAAGGGGAGTCGAGGGCCGTCAAGGCGATGACGGGGATGTCGTGGATGGCCGAGTCCTCCTTCTTGTGCAATAGGACCTCTGCGCCATCCATCTCGGGCATCATCAAGTCGAGGAGGACCAGGTCGGGTTGCTCCCGGCGCATGGCTTCCAATCCCTCGCTACCCCCCTCGGCACCGACCACCTCGTAGCCAGCCTTGCCCAGGATCAGTTTGATGTAATCGATCATGTCTGGATCGTCTTCGATGCACAGGATCTTGGTCTTGGTCATACCGCTGTCTCTCTCTTGCCGCCGCGCGACAAACTCACGCGGTCTCTCGTTGGAGCACGCGCTCTATCGTCTCCAAAAAGTCTTTGCGAACAAAGGGTTTGGTGACGTAATCCTTGATCTCGGTCCGGCGCTTCCACATAATCTGATCAAAGGGAGAGGCCAGGGCTGTGACCGCGATGACGGGAATATCCCGGATCTCGGGGTCTTTTTGCTTTTGCAGAAGCACTTCGGCGCCATCCACGTTGGGCAGCATCAGGTCGAGGAGGACGAGGTGGGGTTTCTCCTCGCGGATCTTTTCCAGGCCTTCCGCCCCATCGCGCGCTCCCAAAAACGTATAGCCCGCTGATTCCAGGATGAGCCGGAGTAAATCGAGCATGCCAGCGTCATCTTCTATGCACAAAACCTGGATTTCACGTTCTCTGCCGGACGTCACCGTTTCTTCTCTCAACAGAGCGGTGGGGGGATTGACAATCCCCCGGACCGCTACCCTCGATTTTAGCCTTCACAAGTTGGGTTCATTGTAGCAGAATCAGAGGCGAAAGTCAAAAAAGTTGACAGAGACGCAGCCGGCTCTGCTCAGGCTTGCTCGGCCTTGAGCCAGGGCTGGGCCCTTGCCCGGTAGGCGGCCAGTTGGGCGCGCAAATCTTGGATCTCGTCCAGCGTCCCTCCCTCGTCGCCCAGGGAACGGAGGCGTTGCTTCCGGAAGGAAAGCTCGGACGCGCACTGGAAGTAGCGGCGGACGGCCCGGTGGGCCTTCCGGCCGCCTGCCAGACGGGCTCGCCAGAGGGCTTTCAGGCGCTCCCTGGCCGAGGTGAGCAGGTGGAATTCCTCGGCCGTCAGCACGCCGCGCCGGACCTCTTCGATGAGGCCCCGCTGGATCCAGCGGCTCTCGTGGCGCAGCGTCAGCCTGGCGAGGCCGAGCAGGAGCAGGAACCCCCCCCAGTCTACCAGGGCGCTAAAGAGTAGCGAGACGCACAGGGTCTGCTCGACGAGGGAGGCGCCGGCGTTGTGGATGCCGTGCAGCGAGACGGCCAGGAACCAGCCGGCCGCCGGCACCAGTATCTTCTGGCTGCGTTCGCGGGCCAGCCGGGCGTAGCCGATTGCAGCACCGATGATGCCCGTCCAAAAGGCGTGATTAACGCCAAACACGATGGCCCGCAAAAAAATGTTCAGCAGCCCGGCGGCGATCCCTTCTTCGAGGAGGATGGGGAGAAAGTAGGCCACGCTGTTCTCGGTCAGGGCAAAGCCAAGGCCGATCATGGCCCCGTAGATGATGCCATCGAGCACGTCGTCGAACTCCTGGCGGAAGGTCAGCACCAGGCCGATGAGGGCGATGCCCTTGAAGCTTTCCTCGACGAGGGGCGCGCTGACGCTGGCGCTGATCAGATTCGATACCAGTCCCTCGCCGCCCAGGGCGATGATGGGAATTTCAAAGAGCAGTTCAAAGATGACCGACAGGACGGCGGCCGGGAGCGCGCCCCACAGAAAGGCCAGAGCCAGCAGCCAGAACGGCTCCTTCTCGAACTGGTCGAGCGACCAGACAAAGAGGACGTAGAAAACCGTGGGGATCAGGGCTCCGAGGATTGCCACTGCCAGGACGAGCATGGATGGATTGGCCTCCCTGAATCAACTCTCTGCCTACAGCCGGCTGCTCACTAGTACACGAGGGCGTAAATCCCTCAGCAGTTTGTCATTCTGAGGAGCGCCAG
>CAYLZO010000042.1:0-25945 GCA_964387775.1 uncultured Anaerolineaceae bacterium | reverse complement strand
GAGGCCATGGCCCGGCGCATGGCCGAAAAGTGGGGCGCCGTCGTCGTCCTCAAGGGCGCCCTGACCGTCGTCGCCGCGCCCGAGGGCCGGACGATGGTCGTGCCCTTTGCCAACGCCGGCCTGGCCACGGCCGGCAGCGGCGACGTGCTGGCCGGGACCATCGTCGGGCTGCGGGCCCAGGGGATGCCGGCCTTTGAAGCGGCGGTGGCCGGCGTCTATCTGCACGGCCTGGCGGGTGAACTGGCCCGCGCCGACCTGGGCGACATGGGCCTGGTCGCCGGCGATCTGCCGGCTCGCCTGCCCCTGGCCTTGCAGCGCGTTCGTTAAACGCTAGGAGCTTGTCGGAGAAGCCTTCTTGGGCTCGTAGTAGGCGCTTTAGCGCCGCAGAAGCGCGCTGAAGCGCGCACTACGAACTGTTCTCCGACAGCCTGCTAGGCGGAGGAAGACACATGATCACCAAATTGCAAGAGTTTGTAGACCGGGCCCAGGAGCATCCGCCGACGCGGGTGGCGGTGGCGGCGGCCGCCCACAAGCTGGTGCTCCAGTCGGTGCAGCGGGCCGTGGACCTGGGGCTCATCGTGCCGCTGCTGGTGGGCCGCGAGGCGGACATCCGCGAGCAGGCCGAGGCCATCGAGTGGGCGCTGACGGACGAAGAGATCGTGTCCACCGAGACCAACAGGCACTCGGCCCAGGTGGCGGTGGGCCTGGTGCGCCAGGGCGAGGCGGACGTGCTGATGAAGGGCTACCTCCACACCGACGAGATGCTCAAGGCCGTGCTCCAGCAGGAGACCGGCCTGCGCACCGACCGGCTGCTGAGCCACGTCTTTATCCTGGAGGTACCGACCTATCACAAGCTGCTGCTCATCACCGACGCGGCCATCAACATCCACCCCGACATTAGCGAGAAGGCTTCGATCACCCAGAACGCGGTAGATCTGGCCCGCCGGCTGGGCGCGGAACGGCCCAAAGTCGCGGCCCTGTCCTCGATTGAGACCATCAATCCCAACATCCCTTCCACCGTGCACGCGGCCTGCCTGAGCAAGATGGCCGAGCGGGGGCAGATCAAAAACGCCGTCGTCGATGGCCCGCTGGCCTTCGACAACGCCATCTCGGCCGAGGCGGCGCGGGACAAGGCCATCGACAGCCCGGTGGCCGGCGACGTGGACGTGGTCGTCGTGCCCGACCTGGACGCGGGCAACATCCTGTCCAAGAACCTGGAGTATCTGGCTTCGGCCAAAATGGCCGGCATCGTCATGGGCGCCTCGGCCCCCGTGGTGCTGACCTCCCGCTCGGACCCGCCCAAGGCGCGGGTCTATTCGCTGGCCTTGGCCAGTTTGCTGATTCAGGGGTTGGAGGATGCCCCCGCCGGCCTTGGCTCTGGCTCGACCTGGAAGCCGTCCGAGAAGAGCCTGGGTTCCGAGTCTGCCGAGGACGAGTGAGGTACGCCTGATGTGGAGCGGTCCGGACCAACTCCAAATCGCCGTGCGCCGGGCTTGACGGATTTGGCGCTGGCGTTTATAATGACGTGCAGCACAATGAGATACGCACATAGATCAGAGAGGATCATGGAACAATTCCAAGCTTACATTGATGCCAACCGAGATCGCTTTCTGGACGAGCTGAAGGCGCTCTGCGCCCAGCCGAGCATCGCCGCGCAAGGGATCGGCCTGGAGGAGACCGCGAGCCTGATCGAAGATCGGTTCAAGGCCCTCGGCGCCCAGGTGCGGCGTTTTGTAATCGGCGACGGCCCGCCCATTCTCTACGCCGAGATCGGCCAGGGCAAACGCACGCTGCTCGTCTACAATCACTACGACGTCCAGCCGCCGGACCCTCTGGACGAGTGGATCACCCTGCCTTTCGAGCCGGTGGTGCGCGACGGGCGCGTCTACGCCCGCGGGGTGGCCGACGACAAGGGTGATCTGCTCTGCCGGTTACAGGCTGTCGAAGCCTACCAGGAGGCGGTCGGTCCGCTGCCCTTGCGCCTGCGCTTCATCGTCGAAGGGGAAGAGGAGGTGGGCAGCCCCCACCTCGACGAGTTTGCCCGCCAGTACCCCGACCTGCTGGAGGCCGACGGCTGCCTGTGGGAGACGGGGGAAAAGGACGCGGCCCGGCGCTTTGTCCTGACCCTGGGGGTCAAGGGCATCTGTTACGTGCAGCTATCGGTCCACACGGCGGCCAGCGACCTGCACTCGATGTGGGGCGGGGTGATTCCCAACGCCGCCTGGCGGCTGGTCTGGGCCCTGGATTCCCTCAAGGACGCTGACGATCAGATCGTGGTCGATGGCCTGATGGACCACGTCCGCGCCCCAACGCCAGAAGAGCTGTCGCACGTGGCCTCGCTGCCCTTTGACGAAAAGCAGGTCAAAAAGAATTTCGGCTTTGATGGCTATATTCGGGGATTGAGCGGGGTAGACCTGCTGGCCAAGCATTTCTACGAGCCGACCTGCACCATCTGTGGCCTGACCTCGGGATACCAGGGCGAGGGTTCCAAGACCGTGCTGCCCTACAAGGCCACGGCCAAGGTAGACTTTCGCCTGGTGCCCGACTTGACGCCCAGCCTGGTGTTCGATCTGCTGCGGGCGCACCTGGACCGCCGGGACTTTGACGACGTCGAGATCACGAACCTGAACGGCATGCGACCGGCCCGCAGCCCGCTCGACGCATCTCTCGTGCAGGCCAGCATTGAGGCAGCCAGGGCCACGTACGGCACCGAGCCTATCATCTATCCGACGAGCCCCGGCAGCGGTCCCCTTTACACCCTGTGCCGCGAGACGCCGGCGGTGATGGCTGGCGTGGCGAACGCGAACTCGCGCCTGCACGCGCCCAACGAAAACGTGTACGTGCAGGACTATTTTGAAGGTATCCGCTTTGTGGGTGAACTGTTCCAACAGTTTGCTGCCTAATCTGTGCCAAAAATGGGAAGGAAGCCTCATCACCGTAAATACCTGGCGTTGCCGGAGGTGTGGGCATGCAGGGGGAATCCAGACGAGGTCGGGTACGAGGTCGGGTATTGGTCATCGACGACCATTTGAGCACACTGAATCTGATTGGCGAGTTCCTGGAAGAGGCGGGCTACGAGGTCGAGTTGGCGCCTGGCGGCAACGAGGGCATTCGCCGCCTGCGCGAGACCAGAGCAGACCTCATTCTCCTGGACCTGGTGTTGGAGGATATGGACGGCTGGACCGTGCTCAAGACCATCAAGACGGATGACGCCCTCCAACAGGTGCCCGTCATCATCGTCACCGCCCGACAGCCGTACCTGGAGGCCCGCAGGATCGAGATGCACGAGGGCCTGTTTGAAAGCTACGTGCGCAAGCCGTTTCTGGTGGACGAGCTACTGGCCGAGATCGGAAAGGTTTTGCCTTGATAACGGACTGGCACATCTGAAATCGAATGGTGCGGGCCGTTAAGAACAGACCAGGTTGGAGCAGGGAGCATGACCAAGAAGCAGCGGGTAATGATCATCGAAGATGACCTGGATACCATCGAGTTATTGAAGGTGATCCTGGAACTCAGGGGGTACGAGCCTATCCCGGCTGTGGGTGGAAAAGAGGGCCTGCGCCGCTTGCGGCAGGAGGGGCCGGTGGACCTGATCCTTCTCGATTTGATGATGGACGACATGGACGGTTGGACCGTGCTCCAGCACGTGAAAAGTGATGGCCGGTTCTGCGACGTGCCGGTCGTCATCCTCAGCGTCCGCCACCACCTGGAGGACTTGAGCAAGACCAAGGCCTACGCCGACATGTACGCGGGCTACATGGTCAAGCCTTTCAACGTGCGCGAATTGATGGCCAAGATCGAAGAAATCCTGGCTTGAATCCTGGCATCCCGAAAAAAGGGCCGGAGCGCTGCTCCGGCCCTTTTTTATGCCTGGGTGCCGGCCACGACCGGGACAGGGGCCTTGAAGGGGTCGAATTCCTCCGCCAGTTGCTGGCGGAACTGGCGGGTGTAGAGCCGGTAGTAGTGACCGCGCCGGCGCAGCAGCTCGGCGTGGGAGCCCATCTCGGCGATGCGGCCGTCCTCGATGACCAGGATGCGGTCGGCGCGCTTGATGGTCGACAGCCGGTGGGCAATGATGAAACTGGTGCGATCCTGCATCAGTGCTTCCATGCCCCGCTGGATCAGGTCTTCGGTGAGGGTGTCCACCGAGCTGGTGGCCTCGTCCATGATAAAAATCTCGGGCTGGGCCAGCACGGCCCGCGCCAGGCTGACGAGCTGCTTCTGGCCCACCGACAGCCGGTCGCCGCCCTCGCCCACCTCCTCGTCGTAGCCGTCCTCCAGGGTCCGGATAAAGCTGTGGGCGCCGGCCAGCCGGGCCGCGTCCTCGATCTCGGCGTCGGTGGCGTCGAGCTTGCCGTAGCGGATGTTCTCGCGGATGGTGCCGCTGAAGAGGTGGGGCGTCTGGAGCACCACGCCCAGCCGCGACTGGATGGCGTGCAGGCTCAGATCGCGGTAATCGCGCCCGCCGATGCGGATGGTGCCACCCACCGGCTCGTAGAAGCGGCAGACCAGGTTGACGATGGTCGATTTGCCGCCGCCCGTCGGGCCGACCAGGGCGACCGTCTCGCCACGCCGGACCTTCAGGCTAAAATCGCGCAGGACGGGGTTGTCCGCCTCGTACCAGAAATCGACGCCGTCGAACTCGATGTCACCGCGCACCGTGCCGGGATCGACGGCGCCGGGCCGGTCGGTCACTTTGGGCACGGCGTCGACCAGGGAAAAGACCCGCTCGGCGGAGGCGATGGCGTGCTGCATCTCGGCATAGACGCGGGCCATCTCTTGCACCGGCCAGAGCATAAACACGATGTAGGAGACAAAGGCCTGGATGCCGCCGACCGTGAGGCCGGGTCCTGAGCCTGTCGAAGGGACCGCTTGCAGCCCGCCGTACCAGACGACGGCCCCCACGGCCACGGCGCTGATGAGCTGCACCACCGGCAAAAAGAGCGCCGAGAGCCAGGCCGCCCGGTAGGAGGCATCGTACATCTCGCCCGACAGCTCGCCGAACTCGCGCAGGTTCTCCTCCTCGCGGCAGAGGGCCTTGACCACGCGCACGCCCTGGATGTTTTCGTTGTAGGCGCCCGTGATCTTGCTGTTCTGTTTGCGCACCTTTCGGTACTCGACCAGGATCTTTTTTTTGAACTGGGCGGCCACCACCACCAGCACGGGGATGATGGCCAGCACGACGAGGGCCAGCCGCCAGTTGATGACCATCATAAAGTAGACGGCCGTGCCGATGTTCATCAACCCCCAGGTGACGTCCAGGAGGCCCCAGCTCACCAGCTCGGCGATGCGGTCGGTGTCGGAGGTGACGCGGGACATGATCCAGCCCACGGGCGTGCGGTCAAAGTAGGAGAAGGACAGCTCCTGGAGATGCTCAAAGATCTTTTTGCGGAGGTCGTAGCGGATGCGCTCGCCCAGCACGCCGGCGCCGTAGATAAAGCCCAACACCGCCACCGCCGAGACGACGATCAGCGAGCCATAGATGGTGACGATCTGGACCAGCGCCTCGCGGTCCCCGGCGACGATGCCCTCGTCGATGATGCGTTTGCTGAGAAAGGTAAAATAGGAGTCGAGGCCCGAGACGACGGCGATGGACACCAGGAAGCCAGCAACCCACGGCCAATGGGGCCGCGCCTGGGCCAGGATGCGCAGGAGCGTGCGGCCGTTGAACTCGGTGGTGAATTCTTCTTCTTCAAATTCGAAATCGTTTGACACTTGTCATCTTTCCCGTAGGGCGGGATTCCATTCCCGCCCCTGGCCGGGTAGGAAAACCCGGCCTACTAGTCCCGCAAGTGCTCGTCCGGCATGCGGAACGCCGGCGGCTGGCGGTGGTTATGCCACACGAAAATCCGTACCTTGAGCGACATTTTCCCCCTCCCCCAAGGGAGGGGAGCCTATTCCCTCTCCCCCGAAGGGAGACATGTCGTTAGGGCCTTGGCCGGGCCGGGGTGAGGGGGACGCCCTACGCCAAGGCCAGTTCCTTCTCTAATTCGACCTCGATGCGGGCCTGCATGTCGTAGATGCGGCGGTAGATGCCGTGCTCTTGGGCCATCAATTCGTCGTGCTGGCCGCGCTGCACGATACGCCCGTGGTCCAGGACCAGGATCAGGTCGGCGTTCATCACGCTCTGGATGCGGTGGGCGACGATGAACGTGGTGCGGCCCTGCATCAGGCCCTCCAGCGCGGCGCGGATCTCGGCCTCGGTCTCGGTGTCCACCGACGAGGTCGAGTCGTCGAGGATGAGCAGGCAGGGGTCCTTGAGCAGCGTGCGGGCGATGGCCACCCGCTGCTTCTGCCCGCCCGACAGGGTGACGCCCTTTTCGCCGACCAGCGTGTTGTAGCCCTCGGGGAAGGTGACGACCGTGTCGTGGATGGCGGCGGCTTGGGCGGCAGCCTCCACCTCCTCGTCGCTCACCTGGCGACCCACGCCGTAGCCGATGTTCTCCCGGATGGTCCGGGAGAAGAGAAAGGGCTCCTGCTCGACGATGCCGATCTGCTGGCGTAGATAGTGGCGCGGGTAGTTTTTCAGTTCCACGCCGTCGAGGGTCAGGCAGCCGCCGGTATAGTCGTAGAAGCGGGGCAGCAGGTTGACCAGCGACGTCTTGCCCGAACCCGTGGCGCCCAGCAGGGCCACGCTCTGCCCCGGCTCGACGCGGAAGGTGATCTCTTTCAACACCCGCTCGTCGCCGTCGTCGCTGTAGCGAAAGCTCACGCCGTCGAACGCGATCTCGCCCCGGACACAGTCGGTCGGCCGGATCGCCCCCGCCTCCAGCGGTTCCTCCTCCTCGGCGATGATCTTGGCCACCCGCCCAAAGGAGACGAGCCCGGTGGACATCTGGACGATGAGGCGGCCCAGGTTGCGCATGGGCCAGATGAGCCAGATGACCAGCCCGGCGTAGGCCAGGTAGTCGCCCACCGAGATCGCGCCGTCGATGGCCATCAGCGCCCCGGCGAAAAAGCCGCCCAGCATCTGCGCGCCGCAGACAATGTCCGATACCGGCCAAAAGAGGGAGTGCATGAGCAGCAGCCGCCGCCCGCGCACGAACTTTTCCCAGTTGTCGGCCTCGAATTTGTCCTTCTCGAATGCCTGCCGGGCAAAGGCCTTGACCACCCGCACGCCGCTCAGGTTCTCCTGGAGCGTCGTCTGGAGGACGGCGTCCTGCTCCTGGAAGGCCTCGTAGGCCTCGGTGACGCGGCGGAAGAAAAAGAAGGAGGTGATCACGATGACGGGCACGGCGATGACCGAGAGCAGGGCCAACCGCCAGTTGAGCCACAGCAGCGCCCCAAAATTGACCAGGAAGAGCAGGCTGATGCGCCCCACGCCGATGGCCTGGTCGGCAAAAAAGCGGCGCAGGGCGTCCACATCGGAGGTGGCGCGCTGGATCAGCTCGCCGGTGGGCGTCCGGTCGTGATAGCTGAACGACAGGCGCTGGATGTGGTCAAAGAGGTAGTTGCGCAGGCGCAGGGTGATGCCCTCGGCGGTCTGGGCGGCCAGCTTGCCGCTGAGGAAGGTAAAGCCGCCCTGCACCAGGGCCAGCCCGACAAAGCCCAGGGCGATGAGGGGCAGCAGGCCGGTCCTGGCCTCCTGGCCCAGGACGCCGTCCACGAACTGGCCCAGCAGCAGGTAGGTGCCGGTGCGGGCCATGGCCGCGACGCCCAGGCTGACCGCGGCCCAGACGTAGAGCCAGCGAAAGCCGGCCATCAACCGCCACAGGCCGACGAGCCGCCGCTCGGTGGCGACCACTTTTGGATCAAACGTAAATGTCGGGATCGAGTCCGACGACAAGGGACCAACCTCCTCGAATCGTATGGCGCCGTTTGCTTTGCAAGCGGGGTTCGTCTCCGGCGATGCTCCTCAACGAACGGAGACGAATCATACCCGAAAACGGGGAAAACGCCAACTATGTTCAGGGGCTGGGCTGGGCTGGACTGTCACAAACTGTCATTGCGGGGCCAAACGACGGGCCTCGCAATGACAGTGTCCGACGCTAACCGTAGTCCCGAACGGCCTCCAGAAAGGCGGCGACGTTGGCCCAGGGGATGTCGGGCTCGTCGATGTCGTAGGCCGGGCAGAGGACGAGGCCGGCGCGGCCCAGCGTCTCGACGCGACGGCGGACCTCGCGGCGGATCTCGCCCGGCGTGGAGAAGCTAAAGGTCGTCTGGCGGCCGACGGTGCCCCACAGCGCCAACCTGGGGCCGAACTGCCGGCGGATGCGGGCCGCGTCCATGTGCTCCGGCTGGAGGGGGTTGATGGCGTCCACGCCGATCTCGACCAGGTCGCCGACGATGGGCTCAAAGTAGCCGTCGCTGTGAAAGAGCACCCGCAGGTCGGGCTTGATGGCCCGCGCCGCGCCGATGATGCGCGCCAGGCGCGGCTTGAAGAATTCGCGCCAGTGGTGGGGGCCGATCATCATCGTGCGGGGCATGCCCACGTCGTCGTCGAGGGCCAGCACGTCCACGCCAGCGCGGGCCAGCGCCTCGGCGTTGCGGCGGGCCAAGTCGGCCAGCCGGTCGAGCAGGTAGTGGGCCCACTCCGGCCGCTCGACGAGGTCCAGGAGAAAGTTCTCCAGGCCGCGCAGCCGCCAGGCCGCCTCGAACAGCTCGCCGCCCAGGTGGGGCAGGTTGCCGGCGGCGGCCATCCCCCGCTCGTGAAGCTGCTCCACCTGGCAGGCCAGGCCCCGGGCGTGGTACGGCGCGGCGACGTCGGGAAAGGGGAAGGCACGCAGGTCGTCCAGCGAGCGGGCCCGGGCGAGGGGGTTGCGCTGCTCCGGCATCTCGGGGCGGTAGGACCAACGGGCATAAGTCGTCACTTGAGCGGCGGTGCCCAGGCGGGTGTCGCCCCGGTAGGGCCGGGCCAGGCGGCGCAGTTCCTGCTCCTCGGGAGACGGGGGAAATCGCACGAACTGGACATCCAAGAGGCCGTCCCAGGTCCAGCCGGGCGGGGCCAGTTGGTCCAGATCGACGTGGTAGAAGCCCAAGGCGCAGGGCACGCGGTCCGGTTCACCGCCGTCCAGGGCCGTCAGCAGGCGTTCGCGAGTATTCATGGACTCCCTCGCCGGTCGATTGGCCCGCTAGGCCGGGTTGGCTGTCAGTTGCTCGGCCAGGGGGTTCAGGTCCAGCCCCTCGGCGCCGATCTGGCGGGCCAGCTCCTCTACCGGGTATTGCTGGCCGACGCGCCACAGATCGACGAGGAATTCGCCGGCGGCAGGCTCGGCGAACCAGGCGTCGCCGAACGTCGTCTCCAGGTAGTGGCGCAACTGCGCCTCGAAAATCCAGGCCCGCAGGTACTGGGCCACGTAGAAGCCATCGTCCACGTCGGCCAGGTAGCGCTCGGGCGGGATCTGGACCCGGCAGCCGCGCTTGAGCCAATGGACGTAGGCCGCGGCCTTGCCCTTGACCAGGCCGGCGTGGAGCTCCAACTCGTAGTTGAGCTTGGCCGCGTAGCGGCGGACGAGCCACAGCAGTCCAAAGCGCAGGCTGCGGATCGCCGGCTCGTATTGGGCCGGTTCCAGCCCGAGCACGCTCTCCAGCCACGCGGGCTGGAACAGCAGGTGCTCCAGCAAAAAGGCGTAGGTCTCGGTGACGGCGTTGTCGCCCAGCCGGCGGTGGGCCAGGTCGAGGTCGGCCGAGACGTGGGCAAAGTGCTCGGCGTGGCCGGCCTCGTGAAAGAGGGAGCGATAGTCGTCCACGCCGCCCGTGGGTTTGATGACCAGGCGCACGTCGTCGGGCACGTGGACGCCGGCGCAGAAGGCGCGCGGCGACTTGAGGGGGCGGGACTCGGTGTCGAGCCGGACGTTGGCCTGCTCGTCGAGCTCGATGCCCAGGCCAGAGAGGGTCTCCCTCAAGGCCGGAAGCATCTGGTCGGCGGGAAAGAGGGGATCGAATTCCTTGGCCCGGAGCATGGCGGCCACGTCCCAGACGCCGGCCTCGGCCCGGGGCACGCCGTGCCGGGCCAGGCGGGTGCTCAGCTCGGCCTCGAAGGCGTCCTCGGTCACCTCCAGCAGCCAGCTCATCTGCTCGGCCAGCCTGTGCAGATTCGCGGCCCGGTGTTGGTCAAAGGCGGCCACGTAATCCTCAAAGCCCAGGTCGCGGGTGCGGTCGTGCAACCGGTTCCAGCGGCGGATGCGCAGCGGGTTGAACTCGGCCTGGCGGGAGTGGTAGAGCCGGGCCAGGGCGTGCCGGCGGTGCCGGTCGTCCTCGTTCATCAAGAGGATGGGCACGTCCTGGAAAGCCACGTCCTCCCCGTCCCAGGGCACGGTGGCCGCCAGCTCGGCGTTGGTGATCTCTTCCGACAGCCCCTTGACCTCGTTCTCGAGGTAGCCCTCCACGGCAAAGTCGGCCAGGTAGCGGCCCGCGTGCCCGGCCGTTGCCTCGCGCTCGTCCAGCCGCTCGCGAACAGTTTCCTCGGCAAAAAGGTCGGCGTATCGCTCATAGATGGGCGTCAGTTCCAGCGTCTCTTTGAGACCGGCCCTCACCTCATAGTACTCGGTCAGCACCTCGGCGAGGAAGGCATCGGCTTTTTGTTCGTAGGTCGTTTGGTCCATCGTCACTCCTCATCAGCTTTCTTCCACTTCAGACGTCTTTTTGGCACCGGGGACAGAAATGCGTTGAGCGCCCACCCACGACGATCCGCTCGATAGGTCCCCGGCAGGCCGGGCAAGGTTCCCCGGCCCGGCCATAGATGGCGATCTCGTGTTGGTAGCCGCCGGCCTGGCCCTGGGCATCCCGGTAGCCCTGGTCGTCCAGGGTCGTGCCCCGGGCGCGGACGGCCCGCTGCAGTACCCCCCGGATCGCCTCGTAGAGCCGGGCCTGCTCCGGCGCTGCCAGCGAGTCGGCTTTGCGCAGAGGATGCAGCCGCGCGGCAAAGAGCGACTCGTCGGCATAGATGTTGCCCAAGCCGGCCAGGAACTCCTGGTTGAGCAGGAGCGATTTCAACCGGCCCGAGCGCCGGGCCAGCAGGCGCCGGAACTCGTCCAACGTGAGCGCCTCGTCCAGGGGCTCCGGCCCCAGCGCGGCGGTGACCTGCTGCGGGTCGTCCACCAGATAGACCCGCCCGAATTTACGCACGTCGTAAAAGCGCAACTGCCCCCCATCGTCCAGGTTAAAGACGGTGTGGGTGTGCTTGTCCAGCGGCTCGCCGGCGGGCACCACCCGCAGCCGGCCGCTCATCTTGAGGTGGATCAGCAGCCAGCCCCGGTCCAGCTCGATCACGACGTACTTGCCCCGCCGCCCCACCGAGGCTACGTGCCGCCCGGCGACCTGTCGCTTGAACTCGGCGACCGACGGATAGGCCACCGTGCGCGGCCAGCGCACGGTTACGCCGCGAATGGCCCGGCCCACCAGCGGCGCCTGCAAGCCCCGGGCCACGGTCTCGACCTCGGGCAGTTCAGGCACCGCCCCCCCTCTCGCCCGGAGCCAAAGGCTCGGGGACGGGGTCCACAAAGTAGGCCATCTCGACGGTGTCGTCGTAGCGCTCGTTGTGGTCCTTCACGTCCCGCACGCGGTGGCCCTCTTCCACAAAGCCGAACTTTTGATAGAGGGCCCGCGCTCGCTCGTTGGTGACCCGGACGCCCAGGTTCACCTTCTCCAGGCCCTGCTCAGCGGCCCATTCCAGGGCGTAGGACAGCAGCGCCGTGCCAATGCCGACACCCCGGAAGCCCCGGACGACGCCCATGCCCAGCTCGCCGGTGTGGCGGCGGAACTCGTGGCGGGGGCGGAACAACGTCACCCAGCCCACCAGGCGGCCGTGCAAAATCGCCACGAGGAACAGGTCTCCCTGCTCGGCCCTCTCGGCAATAAAGGCCCGCTCCTTCTCCACGTCCATCTCAAAGCGGGACCGCAGAAAGTACCGTCCCTCGCGGGCCACGCTGTCCACGCCCTGGATGATGGCCTCGGCGTCGTCTTGGACGGCCTGGCGCAACAGAATGGTGCGCCCGTCGCGGATCGTCACCCTACGCGTCATGGCTCACCTGGCCGTCAGCCCGCCGTCCACCACCAGCGACGCGCCCGTGATCCAGTCCGCACTTTCAGAAGCCAGGAAAAGAATGGCCCCCGCCACGTCCTCCGGGCGGCCCAACCGTCCCAGCGGGTAGGGCCGGGCCATCTCGCGCTCTTTGGCCACCGGGTCAGGGGCGTCGCGGATGATGTGTTCGTTCAGGGGCGTCACAGTAAAGCCGGGACAGACAGCGTTGACGCGCACCCCCTGGGGGCCCACTTGCAGGCTGAGGCTCCGCGTCAGGGCCACCACCCCCGCCTTGGCCGCGTTGTAGGCCGGCGAGGTGGGCCGTGCTCCAAAGGTGCCCAGGTAGGAGGCCACGTTGACCACAGCCCCCTGGCCCCGCTCGACCAGGGGCGGCACGGCGTGCTTGCAGACCAAATAGACGCCGCGCAGGTTCGTGTCGAGGACGACGTCCCAATCGGGTTGCTCCAGATCGGTGAGCGGGATGCGGTTGATGACCCCCGCGCTGTTGACGAGCACGTCGAGCTGCCCGAACGCCGCCAGCGTCTCGGCCACCAGGTTCTCCACCTGGGCCTCGTCGCGGACGTCGGTGCGGACAAAGATCGCCTCACCGTCCAGCGCCGCCAGGCGGGCTACCGCGGCCTCCCCTTTTTCGGCGCTCCGGCCGGCGAGCGCCACGGCCGCCCCCTGTCGGACAAAGAGCTCGGCGGCGGCCAGCCCGATGCCCGACGTGCCGCCCGTGATCAGCGCGACCCGGCCCTCAAAATCGAGCATCCGGCCCCTCAGCGGCTGTGGATCGCCACAAAGCGAGCGAAGGAGCGGTCGTAGGTGCGCTCCACCTCCGGCGGAAAGGCGCAGCCGGGCAACTGATTGTACTTCAGGTGATAGGCGATGCACTCGCAGCAGAGGCCCTTGCGCGGGCAAGGCTCGTAGGTGCAGGTGCAGCGCTCGACATTTCTTTCTTGGTTACACTCCATTTTCTACCTCCCAGTTTGTAGGGTCTCGGACAGGGGCAAGACTTTACATTCCTCTTGGTTGAAAGCCTGGCAGGCGCCCGGCACGTTGGCCGGCACGCGGACGCCAAAGCGGCCCAGCGCCCGGTCCAGGTGGCAGAGGGGAAAGCCGACGACGGTCAGCCGGCAGCCCTCGATGCGGTCCACCGGGTCAAAGCGCGGATGCTGGATGGCATAGGCGCCGGCCTTGTCCAGGGGATCGCCACTCACCACGTACTCGGCTATTTCCCGGTCGCTGTAGTCGCGCATCCAGACCACCGTATCGGCCAGCTCCGAGACCATGTGCCGCGTGGCCGGATGCCAGACGCTGATGGCGCTATAGACCAGGTGCGACCGGCCCCGCAGACGGCGGAGCATCTCCAGCGCTCCGCCGGGATCGGCCGGCTTGCCCAGCACCTCGCCGTCCAGGACGACGATGGTGTCGGCGGCGACGACTATCTCGTCGGGCCGGACGTCGCTTACGGCGTGGGCCTTGGCCCGGCTCATGCGCAGCACAAACTCCGTCGGCGCCTCGCCGGGCAGCATCCGCTCTTCCACGTCGGCTTTTTTGAGGATAAAGGGCAAGCCCAACAGCGGCAGAAGCTGCCGCCGCCGGGGCGAACCCGAGGCCAGGATCAGGCGCCGAATGCCGAGGTCGGCGTAGCTCACGTCGTCGCCACGCATCATCGGGTTTTACGCAGTTCGGTGCGGATGCCCGCCGCCATTTCCTCCAACGCCTCCCGCCCCGGCCGCCGGCCGTAATCGGGGCCGAAGCGAAACCCAAAGCCATCGCCGCGATAGCGGGGGATGACGTGCAAGTGGACGTGCATCACCTCCTGGCCGGCAGCCTCGCCGTCGGCCAGAAAAAAGTCCACGCCTTCGCAGCGCACGCCAGAGCGGCGAAGCGCGGCGGCGAGCTCCATGCCAACCTGAAAGAGATGGCCGCCAGTCTCGGGGTCCAGGTCGGCCAGGTGCGTCGCGTGGGCGCGCGGCACGACCAGCAGGTGGCCGGGATTGACCGGCTGGATGTCCATAAAGGCCACCGACTCGTCGTCCGCGCGGACGACGTTGGCCGGGGCCTTTTCCTCGACGATGTCACAGAACACACACGATGTCATAGCGCCAGACACCCCTTCTCACAGATTCTAGATCGCGCTGATTATAGCACAAGGCCCGCTGAAACCCAAAACGGGAGGGGCTGCCCCTCCCGTTTTCATCTTCATCTGTTGCTGGCGCGCTAGATTCTGACCAGGGTATCGCGCTCCTCCCCGTCGCGCCAGTAGCGCAGCGAGACCTCCAGGCCCTCCGGCAACTGCGACAGCAGCTTGTGCACGTCGTCGGCGAGGATGATCGGCTGCCCGCCCAGGGCGGTGATGACGTCCCCCTTGCGCAGGCCGGCCCGCTCGGCCGGCGATCCCTGGCGCACACGGCCCACGTAGGCCCCCGCGCTGGGGAGTCTGGCCCGCTTTTTCGCTTGCGAAGTGACGTCGGCGATGGCCGCACCCAGCCGAGGCTTGGCCTTGGTCGCTTTTTGCAGCAACTGCCGCAGCCGGGGCTGATTGAAGCCCACGACGACCTCGTCGCCTACCGTAATGACCGGCACACCCTGCTGCCCCGACCGCTGGACCATTTCCATGGCCGCCTGGCGGTCGGCGGCGACGTTCTTTTCGACAAAGGGCACGCCCTGTTGCGAAAGGAACGCTTTCGCCTGGTGGCAGTAGGAGCAAGTCGGCGTCGTATAAACTACTACCTTCATCCCTATTCCTCTTCGGTAGTGGTACATTTCCAACGGATAATAGCCACTACCCCTCTTCTTCGATCTCGTAACTCGTCACAATCTCGGCCGTCTCGGCCAGCATGATGGCGGCCGATCAAAACTTGGTGTTCGACAGCTCGATGGCCCGGCGCACGTCCTTGTCGCGCAGTCCCCGGCCCTTGAAGTGATATTTGAACTCGATGCGGGTGTAGACCTTGGGATGCTCGTCGGCCTGTTCGGCCTCGACCTCGACGCGCACGCCTGTCAGCGAGCGGCGCATCCGGTTCTTCAAGATGTGCACCACGTCCATGGCCGAGCAGCCGGCCGCACCGAGCAGCAGCAGGCGCATGGCCGGGATGCCGGTGCCCCGGCCAAAGCCCGGCGCGCCATCGACGACGATGCCGTGGCCCGCCGACTCGGCCAGGAACTGCATCCCGTCCACCCAGGTGACCTGTGTATCACTCATAGTTTCTCGCCCCGGTCCTTTCCGGCCGGCTCGCGGCCGGCCATTCAGCCACCGTGAGCCAACGGAAGCGCCTAGTGCGCGTGTTCGTGCTCGTGCTCGTGAACCGGCGCCTTGCCCAGGGCCTCCAGCAGCTTGCCCAGCATCATCGGCTCAGGAACTGCACCTTCCTGGTGGACGTTCTCGTTGATGACCGTGCGCGGCACGCCGTAGACGTTGTGCTTGTTCGCCAGGTGCGGGAACTCGATGGCCTCGACCATGTCCGCCGTGATCTGTTCGCTCTCGATGGCAAACTTGTGGGCCAAGCGGACCGCTTGCGGGCAGTAGGGGCACGTCGGCGTGACGAAAACCTGAAAACGCACCGGCTCGTCGATCTCGGCGATGGCCTCCTTGGTGGCCGGCAGCAGGCCCGATTCGCCCTTGGACACGTCCACGATATCCTCGATAATGCTGGTGAACTCGTAGCCCGAGGGGATGCCGTAAAATCTCACCCCGTAATCTCTGTCCTTACCGTTCTCCGAACGCAGGATGGCGATGGCCGGGATCTTGTCTACGTCGTACTTCTCGGCTACTTCTTTGTCATCCTCAAAGTCATAGATCTCGGGCACGATTTTGTCCGAAAGCTCGGCGATCTCTTCGACGATCTGGCGGGTTTCCTCGCAGAACTGGCACTCGAAAGCCTGGGTGAACATCATCAACTTGACCGGGCTCTCCAACTCGTTCTCAAACTCCTGACGCAGATGCTCCGCGTCTTTTTCTGAAATTAAAGGCATTCTTTCAAACCTCCTAAGGTATTTGTCAACATTCAATCTTCCGGGGACGAACCATCCCCACTCACTTCTTTAGATGCAAAACAGGACAAAGGGTTTCATCGAATCACGTCTAGTCATCCAGCTTGAGGACGTGATAGAGGCGGGCCTCGACCTCGGCCGGCAGCTTGGCCGCAGACCCCTTGCGGTAGAGGACGATGGTCTTGCGCACCGTATCCAGCAGGACCTGGCAATCGGGGCAGCCGGCCAGGTGCACTTCCAGCTCGGCACATAGGGCAGGGCTCAATTCGCCGTCTATGTACTCGGAGAGTCGGTCCAACAACTCGTCGCAATCTACCTGTTCGTGCTCGATATCCACCATCGATCCCCCCTAACCCGGCCAGAGCCGGAACCAAAAGGGCAAAATACTGTCCACAAAATCCTCGCTCAATGTGTCAGGATTTCATGGGTTAGGCCCTATGCCGCCTGTGGGCGCTCGGTCCGCTCCACAAAGTAAGCCGAGAGCCGGTCGCGCAGGCGCAGGCGCGCCCGGTGCAACCGCGTCTTGACCGCCGAAACCGAAATCCCCAGCACGTCTGCCGTCTCGGCGCCCGACAGCCCCTGAAGGTCACGCAGGACAAAGGCCGAGCGCAACGTCTCCGGCAGATCCTCGATGGCCCGGTCCATGACCTGCCGCGCCTCGGCCGTGAGCAACTGGTCGTCCGGCACCCGAGTCCAATCGACCAGGTAGCGGGGCGTCAAGCCACCCTCTTCGCGCACGCCGGGCGGCGGCTGGTCGAGCGAAAAGGCCGTCATCTGCTTTCGCTTCCGCAGCCGCATCAGGCTGGCGTTATAGGCGATGCGATAGAGCCACGTCGAAAGCTTGGAGCGTCCCTCAAAGCCGTCGATGGCCTGAAACGCACTCAGAAAGGACTCCTGAAGCACGTCCTCGGCTTCCTGCTCGTTGCCCAGCAGCTTGAGGGCCACGTTGTAGACGTTGGCCAAGTTTTCTTCCACGAGCTGGCGATAGGCTGCCGGATCGCCGGCCTGCAAGCCCGCCAGCAACTCGGCTTCGCTCTGTCCAGCCGATTTGGCCGTCATGCTCACTCCTTGGCAGTGGTTACGTAGTGAGTGATAATGTGGGGGATGTCCCCCACATTATCACTTACCGTGTTACCACTACCCACTCCTTTAGATGCAGAATCGAACGAGAGGTTTCATCACGAGCCGTTTCAATGATGGGCGCCAGCTGAAACACCTGAAGTCTAGCAAAAGGAGGGAGACCTGTCAATCTCCCTCCCGCCTGCAACTATACGATTTTCAAGCGCTTGCCGACGTCAAGCCGCGGCCTCGAGCGCCTCGCCCAAAGCATCCTCGACCAGGGGCAAAACCTGGTAATAGGCGACGCTGCCGGCCAACTGCACCCGGCCGTTGATGGCCACCAAGGGATAGGGCAGCCCCCGTTCCTGGATCGTAGCCACCAACTCGGAGTATTCGTCGCGGGCTTTTGGAACGCTCATGTCCACGTATTCGACCAGGACGGCATCTCCGTGCCGCAGATTCAGATAGAACTTGGTGATCCGCGTGGTCTCCGCCGAAGACCGGGGCGGCCCTCAGCCCCCCGCAGTGCACTGCTCTTGCAAGCGGTTGCCAAATACCGTGACTTTGACCTGCTCTGTCGCCTCGACTTCCATTGTCGTCTCCCTCCCTTTTAAGGAATCTAACCAACTACGTCCACTGCCGGCGATGGATCATGGCACAAGCATCGTGCACGACCTCGATGTCGTGCTCGTGGCAATAGGCAATCGCTGCTGCCGACTCTGAGCCCGGTTGCATCCAGACCCGCGAGAGCCCCAGCTCGTGCATCTCTTTGACAATCTGCTCCGTCACGGACGGCGGCACGACCGTGTCCACGACCTCGGGCTTTTCGGGCAAGCCAGCCAAGGTCGGGTAAACCTCGTCGCCCAACAACTCGCCGCCTTTGGGATTGACTGCATAGACCACGTAGCCCGCCTCACGCAAATTGCAAAGCACACGATAGCCATATTTGGTCGAGTCCTGGCTGGCCCCGACCACGGCCCAAACGCGGCGATTGACAAAATCGGAAATCAACCTTCTTTTTGCATCAGGATCGATCATCCAGGCCACTCCTTGCCTATCTCATATACCCCCCAGGGGTACACCGGAGATTATAACATCCGGGACACAACCTGTCAAATCGGGCGAGGTCCAGGCGTTCGAAGCAAATCGATTGGGTGGAGCAACACATGCTCAGAGCGGATGTTCCATCCGCTCTCCCTCGCAATGGCACCCACTTGGGGACTGCTGTCCATCCTTGTCCGTGCGTTGACATCCCGTGGGACTTGTGCTATTATGTAACGAGTCTGAACCACCGAGACGACTCACGAAAGAGAGGGTGAAAGGATGAGATCGCGTACAGAACAAATGGTGGCTCGCCTGCGAGATTTGCGAGTTAGCACGCCCGACATTGAAGCCTCGGCCGTCGTCAGTGTGGACGGCCTGATCATCGCCTCGGATCTGCCGGCCGACGTCGAAGAGGACCGCGTCTCGGCCATGAGCGCGGCCATGCTCAGCCTGGGCGAGCGGATCGCCAGCGAGTTGGGCCGGGGTCTGCTGGACCAGGTTTACATCCGGGGCGACAACGGCTACGTGATCCTCATGTCTGTCGGAGAAGACGCTGTGCTGACCTCCTTGGCCCGCCAAGATGCCAAGCTGGGGCTGGTCTTCCTCGACATGCGCCGGGCTACGACGGATCTGAGTCGCCTGATCTAGGTGGTCGCAGCCATCAACCGCCAGGTCGGAGGGAGCGGTCGAGCCTGGGTTTCGAGGCCGGGCACTAGACCAGACCCTTCATCCGAAAGGCCTGAACCCGAAAAGAGTCGTCCTCTTGGCGACTCTTTTTTTTGTGCCGGGGCACAATAACCAAATCTCAAGAACGCGGAGATAGTTTTATGACGACAAAGTATATCTTTTGCACCGGTGGCGTAGTTTCCTCCGTGGGCAAAGGCGTGACGGCCGCTTCTATCGGCCGCATTCTCAAGAGCCGGGGCATCAAGGTCTCTATCCAGAAGCTCGACCCCTACCTGAACGTGGACCCCGGCACCATGTCGCCCTACCAGCACGGCGAGGTGTTCGTGCTGGACGACGGCGCCGAGACCGACCTGGACCTGGGCCACTACGAACGCTTTATCAACGAAAACCTGACCCAGGCCAGCAACGTCACCTCGGGCCAGGTTTACGCCGAGGTGATTGCCAAGGAACGGCGCGGCGACTACCTGGGCGGCACCATCCAGGTCATTCCCCACGTGACCAACGAGATGAAGCGCCGCATCGGCCTGGTGAGCCGCGAGAGCGGCGCCGAGGTCGTCATCGTCGAGATCGGCGGCACCATCGGCGACATCGAGGGCCTGCCCTTCCTGGAAGCGATCCGCCAGATGCGCGTGGACGTCGGCCGGAAGAACACCATCTACATCCACGTGACCCTCCTGCCCTACATCTCGTCCACCGGCGAGATCAAGACCAAGCCCACCCAGCACAGCGTCCGCGAGCTGCGCGGCATCGGCATCCAGCCCGACATCATCGTCGCCCGCTCCGACCACCCCATCGACGAGGACGTGCGGGCCAAGATTGCCCTCTTTTGCGACGTAGAAAAGAGGGCCGTCATCTCGCTGGTGACGACGCCCATCATCTACGAGGTGCCCCTGGTGCTCGAAGAGGCCGGCCTGGGCGACTACCTGGTGGAGCGGCTGGGGCTGGCCGGCGCCCACGCGCCCAACCTGGACAATTGGCGGGCCGTCGTCGAGGACATTCGCCGACCCAAACGCCCGGTCCGCATCGGCATGGTGGGCAAGTACGTCGAGCTGCGCGACGCCTATCTCAGCGTGCGCGAGGCCCTGCACCACGCCGGGCTGCGCTACGACGTCTCGGTCGAGATCGATTGGATCGACGCCGAAGAGATCGAGCGGCACGGCGTGGGCCGGCTGGAGGGCCTGGAGGGCATTGTCGTGCCCGGCGGCTTTGGCTACCGGGGCATCGAGGGCAAGATCGTCGCGGCCAAGTTCGCCCGCGAGAACCGCGTGCCCTACCTGGGCCTCTGCCTCGGCTTGCAGGTCATGGTCATCGAGCTGGCCCGCCAGTACCTCGACAGCGATGAGCCCAACTCGACCGAATTCGACATCAAGACCGAATACCCCGTCATCGACCTGATGCCCGACCAGCGCGACATCTCGGAGATGGGGGGCACGATGCGCCTGGGGCTCTATCCCTGCCAACTGGTGCCCGGCACCCAGGCCGCCGCGGCCTATGACGAAATCGTCGTCCAGGAACGTCATCGCCATCGCTTCGAGGTGAACAACGCCTACCGCGACCTGCTGGCCAAAGCCGGCATGATCTTTTCCGGCCTCTCGCCCGACGGGCGCCTGATCGAGGTCGGCGAGCTGGCCGACCACCCCTTCATGCTGGGTTGCCAGTTCCACCCGGAGCTGAAATCGCGGCCGACGCGGCCCCATCCGCTCTTTCAGGCTTTCCTGAAGG
The DNA here is from genome assembly GCA_964387775.1 of uncultured Anaerolineaceae bacterium. GTDB lineage: Bacteria > Chloroflexota > Anaerolineae > JAAYZQ01 > JAAYZQ01 > CAYLZO01. Next base: position 5,472 of record CAYLZO010000042.1, on the reverse strand, counting down.
CCGTGGTCGATCATAAAGCCTGCCACGAACAGGAGGAAGCTCGATAGACCCCAAACCCCTTCCGGCAATCGATTTGCGAATTCACCTGAAGCCTGGTATAATGGGCTCCGCTCACCGGCCGGGTTCCGGTGTGTGCCACCCTAGCTCAATCGGCAGAGCAGGCGCTTCGTAAGCGTCAGGTTATGGGTTCAAGTCCCATGGGTGGCTTGGGAACGAGCAGGCCCCAACCGGTAGCTGTTGGGGCCTTTGTTATGTAGACTGACTGTGTGTGCCATGGCTGAAGAGAATTCGGCTTCGCGAGGACCCCAATTTGAGCCACTCAGTTCCCTGTGGCGGCTCCTCACCGCCCCACAGTTTCTGATGGCCTGCCTTCTGCTCCTGGCCCTGGCCGTAGTCCTCGCCACCCTCATCCCGCAGATTCCGACCGAGGCCCGGGACGATCCCGAGACGTGGCTGGCCGTACAATCGGGCCTCTCTGTGCCCGGCAATCGCCTCGTCCGCAGCCTGCGACTCTACGACCTCTACCATACCCTCGGCTTTCGCCTCTTGCTCGCCCTGATCGGGCTGGCCCTCTTTGTCTGGACAGCAGAATCCGTCGAGTTGGCCTGGCGGGCCAGCAGACGGCGCCCCTGGCCTCCGGCCGCAATCACATTGTGGGGTCGGCACAACCCACCGATCCGCATCCCCTCATCCCAGGCACCTGAAGGGGTAGAAGAAAAAGTGCGAGCCTTCTTGACCGAGCGCGGCTTCCAGCCGACCCCGGTCTCTGATTTCGAGACACCCAACCTCGTAGCCGTCCGGCGGCAACTCAGTTTGTGGGCTCAACCCATCGCCTCCGGCGCCCTGCTCCTGGCCCTGGCCGGACTCGTCGTATTGAGTACCTGGGGCTGGCAGGGTGAGACGTGGCAGCCGGCGCCGGGCGAGCGCCGGGCCGTCGGTCACAGGCGCAACCAAGTCGTCCAGCTAGACGCCTACGGGCATCCAACCTCGGCAGAGGGGCCGCTCTGCGAGTACCAAAGCCAGATCACGTGGCTGGTGGACGGAGAACCGATCGAGCAAGACACCGTGGCCGTCGGGCAACCGTCCACGCTGGCCGGGCTCGCCGCACGCCAGGTGGGCTACGCACCCGAAGTGGCGCTGGAGGGCCGCGACAAAGCCGGCAACCCCGTTACCCTCCAGCCCGGCGGCCGGGATTCCGGTGCCCAAGGCCAGGTCAAGGTCCTCTTTCCCACGCCCGACGCCCAGCCCCTCGTTCTCATCCCCGGCCGCGACCTTTTTTTGACCCTGTCCTTCGATCCCCGGGTGCAGGAGGGAAGCCCCGCGATCAACGCGACCCTCGTCCGCAACGGCGGGGCCGAGTCCCAACCCCTGGGCGCCGTCCAGGACGGCAGCCTGTTGGCCGTCGATGGCCTGGAAATCGCGGTGGGCCTGAGCTACCGGCCCCTCCTCCGCGTGGACCATCGCCCGGCGGTGCCCCTGGTCCTGGCTGGCGTGGCCCTGGCCCTGGCCGCCCTGGCCTGGCGCTGGTTCCTCCCGCCCCGGCTGGCCTGGATCTCGGTGGCGGCCGGCCGCGAACATTCGACCGTCTTGCACCTGGTGGCGCCCGCGGGGGCCGGCCACGACCGCTGGTTGTCCACCTTTGCTGCGGAGCTCCGCGAGGTGATAGCCGATGGCGATTGAGTCCTGGCTGACCATCGCCGGCAGCGCTTCTCTCCTTTTGGCAGCCGTGGGCCACGGATTGACGCTTCTCGACGCGCGAGGCGGTCGGCAACGGTGGCGCCACCTCAGCTTCGGCGCCCGGCTTGGGGCCGGGGTCGTCCTGGGTGTCGCTCTCGTCCTCATGGCGTTGGCCCACGGCCGCTGGTCGCCCTTCGATCTGCGCCAGGTCTTGTTGAGCCTGGCCCTGGCGACGCTCCTGTTCCACGAACTCGTCGCCTGGCACACGGGCGCGAGCGCCGTCGGGCTCATCGTGAGCCCGGTTGCCCTGGCTCTGGCCCTGCCCGCGGCGTTTGGGGGCCAACTCGAAGGCTGCCCATCGGACTGCGCCCAATGCTCGCTGCCTTACGCCGTCGCGTGGGGCCTCCTCCTGATGGGTGCAGGGGCAAGTGTGACGGCCGGCAGCGCAGGGCTGGCGCTCGCGCTACAAGGCGTAAGGCGGCGGCTTGGCTGGGAGCGGGAGAGGGCCAGCCGCCAAGTCTCAGACACCCACGCCTTTCTGCAGGACACCTCTACCCTGACTCTGATCCTCCTGGGCAGCGGCCTGGCCGTGGGCGCCTGGTGGACCTGGCAGGCGAAGGGCCAGCTCGCGGGCCTCGATCCCCGGCAGGGCTGGCTGGCGGCAGCCTGGCTGCTAACGGCGACGAGCGGCCTGGCCTGGCGGCTGGGTTCGCACTCGGCCCGCTGGGCGGCGGCGCTGGCCGTGCTGGCTGCTGCGGTTGCCACTTTCGGCTCATGGATGCTCTGGTAGTGGTTGCGCCACTACCGACGCGCGAACTCGGGGAGGAAGACAGGATGAAACCGGTAGTCATCGGCGTGGCAGGCGGGACCGGCTCGGGCAAGACGACCGTCGCCCGCGAGATTCTAAAACACACCGGCACCGAGCGGATCTCGCTGATTCAGCACGACGCCTATTACAAGGACCTGAGCGATCTGCCCCAGGCCCAGCGGGCCCTGATGAATTTTGACCACCCCGATGCGCTGGACAACGCCCTGCTCATCGAGCACCTCCAGCAGCTCAAAGGGGGGCAGCCCATTGACATGCCGGTTTACGATTTCAAGACCCACACCCGCACCGGCGAGACCCAAACCGTGACCCCGCAACGCATCATCCTGCTGGAGGGCATCCTCATCTTTGCCGACCCGGATCTACGAGCCTTGATGGACGTCAAGATCTACGTGGATACCGACGCCGACATCCGCTTCATCCGCCGGCTCCAGCGGGACCTCGCCGAGCGGGGGCGGACGATGGAATCGGTCATCCACCAGTACCTGGCTACGGTGCGGCCCATGCACGAGGAGTTTGTCGAGCCCAGCAAGCGCCACGCCGACGTTATCATCCCCGAGGGGGGCTTTAACGAGGTGGCCATCGAACTCATCGCCACGCGCGTCAAGGCCCTCCTGGAGACCAACGACTGATCTTTTGACGATTTGCCCCTTTTGTGGTATCATGTGGCTGGTCGTGCTAGACGGGGAACTGGCGGTGCCCTGTACCCGCAAACCGCCATAGCGGGGTCGAATTCCCCCTCGAGGGCTTAAGGTTGGTCGGGACTGCCAGGCTAAGCGGCGAAGAAGGTTGGGTCCTGCGCGGCAGGAAACTGTAAACCCCGCCAGGTCCGGGAGGAAGCAACGGTAAGCAGTCACTCCTGGGTGCCGCAGGGTTACCTGGCCGGAGTTGGCTGGTCTGGTAAGCTGGCTGGCCCGGTTCGACAGGGGGTGCACGGCCAGGAATCATCGGGAGCCGGAGTGATGAGCCATTCGACGGACGAGTGAGGACCCTCGTAGAGGGCGCTCGCCCCAGGCTCGCCGCTCCGGCTCATTGTATTGTATCAGCGGATAATAGTGGACTTCACTACCGGACACTTTTTCTGCCATGTGCTTCAGAATCACGGATTTACAGAAAAACGCGGATTGGACTCGTTGAATTGGGACACAAAACTCGTCTGCTTTGAAAAATCCGCGCATTTCTGTCGATCCGCGGCTATTCCTCCCGGCAACTATAAAAGTGTCCGGTAGCAAATAGTGGACAAACGGATGTCGATTGGTCAAGATGGGAATTGAGCATCGCCGCGTGGTGGTCATTGGCGGGGGGGCGGCGGGGCTGATGGCCGCCGGACAGGCGGCCCGGGCCGGGGCCGAGACCTTCCTGCTGGAGCGGACGGATCGCCTGGGCACCAAGCTGCGCATCACGGGCAAGGGGCGCTGCAATCTGACCAACACCGCGCCCCTGGACGAGTTCCTGGCCCATTTTGCCTTTCCCGACCCGAAAACCGAGTCGCGCTACTTTTTGCGCAATGCCTTCTACCGCTTTTTCGCACCGGACCTGGTGGCGTTCTTGAACAACCTGGGCGCGCCGACCGTCAAAGAGCGGGGCGGCCGCGTCTTTCCGGCCAGCAACGACGCCCACCACATCGCCGAAGCGCTGGCCCGCTTTGCCCGCGAGTCGGGCGCCGAGATTCAGATGCGGAGCCGCGCCGCCCGCCTGTTACTCGACGGCGGGCGCGTGACCGGCGTCGTGCTGGAGACGGGCGAGCGAATCCCGGCGGGGGCCATCGTCGTCGCCACCGGCGGGGCGTCGTACCCCAAAACCGGCTCCACGGGCGATGGCTACCGGCTGGCCGAGCAGGCGGGTCACGACATCGTGCCGCCCCGCCCGGCGCTGGTGCCGCTTGTCATCGACGGTCCTGAACCTAGGCAGATGATGGGCCTCTCGCTGCGCAACGTCGAGGTCCGGCTGCTGCTCGACGGCGAGGAATTTGCCCGCGAGTTCGGCGAGATGCTCTTCACCCATTACGGTGTCTCGGGGCCGATCGTGCTGACGCTGAGCGGCCCGGCCGTGGTCCGGCTGGGCCGGGGCCGGCTGGAGATGAGCATCAACCTCAAGCCGGCGCTGAGCGAGGAAAAGCTCGACGCCCGCCTGCTGCGCGATTTCGACCGCTTTGGCAAGCGCAGCTACCGCAACATCCTGAAAGGCCTGCTCCCGCAAAAGATGATCGACGTCGTGGTGGCCCGCAGCGGCGTCCCACCCGGCAAACCCGGCCACCAGATCACGGCCGGGGAGCGGGCGCGGCTGCGGGACCTGCTCCACGACTTCCGGCTGGAGATCGTCGGCCACCGGCCGCTGGACGAGGCGATTGTCACCGCCGGCGGCGTGGACACGCGCGAGGTGGACCCGCGGACGATGGCCTCCCGGCGGGTGCAGGGGCTGTACTTTGCCGGCGAGGTGCTGGACGTGCAGGCCGACACCGGCGGCTACAACTTGCAGGCCGCCTTTTCGACGGGCTACGTGGCGGGGCGCGCGGCGGCCGACCTGATCCAAGGTTAGTTTCTGTTCAGGATGAGAAGGACGCATGGGTCATTGCGAGGGCGCGTCGTTTGCGCCCGAAGCAATCTTCGGCTGGGCCGGGGAGATGGCTTCCTATGAGCAACTGGGGGCTGCTTCCCCGGGATGCCGGGACGGCGCGCTCGCTAACGCTCGCTCGCAATGACACTGACCAGTAGAAGAGACAGTAGCAGACCATTGGCGACTGAAAGCATCACGGCGAGACGAATAACCTGGAGAACGCCCAACTGGCTGCGCGGCCTGCTGGCCCTGGCGCTGCTGGCCGGGGCGCTGGCCCTGCTGGCCCTCGGCTGGCAGCGGACCGGCTCGCCGCTGACCGTCGAGGTGGACGGCCAGCCCATCGAGCGGCGCACCCACGCGGCGACCGTCGGCGAGGCGCTGCGCCGGGCAGGCATCGACCTTTATCCCGAGGA
>CAYLZO010000041.1:0-27787 GCA_964387775.1 uncultured Anaerolineaceae bacterium | reverse complement strand
CGGCGCGCATCCACGTCGAGTCGCTGCTGGCCGGTGAAAAGTTCCACCTGCGGGGCATGAGCCTCGTCGACGAGGCAACCGGCACCAGCCGCACCCTTTCGGTCCATCCCGCGTATAGGCAGGTGCACTCGGGCGACGTCAAGGTCTATCGGAATCGGGAGGTTTTGCCCCGGGCTTTTGTCGTCCACCGAGCCCGCGTCGAGCCAGACGACGAGGCAGCCCTGGCGCTGCTGGCCGATCCCGCCTTCGACCCCGCCGAGGAGGCTGTCCTGGCTACGGGAACGGAGCTCGAAGGCGAGGCGAGCCAGGCGGACGTCGAAATCGTGGCCTACACGCCGGAACGGGTCCAGATCCGGACCAAGCTGGCAGCCCCGGGCTACCTGGTCTTGACCGACACCCACTATCCGGGCTGGGTTGCCGAGGTGGACGGCCGCCCGGCGCCGATCTTGCGAGCCGATCTCTACTTCCGGGCGGTCGCGCTCGATCCGGGGGAGCACACGGTGACGTTTGATTACCGACCGGCCGTCGCTTACGTGGGATTGGCGGTCAGCGGCTTATCCCTGCTAATGTGGACTGTCGGGCTCGCAATCCTGGGCCGCCGTATTGGACGGAAAAGCACAAGTGAGGTATAATAGGCCGAAACGATAAGCAGGGAAACTCTTCACTCACAAGGAGGTCTAATGAACATTTTCAACCGCGTGATCATGATCCTGTTGCTCTTTGCGCTCGTCATCGCAACAGCCATCATCGCCATTGCCCCGCTGGAGGCGCTAAACTTTCTGACCCGTTTTTTCGAGTGGCTTTACCAAAACGCCGAGTTCTACCAAAACGCTGACTGGGCATTCTTTGCGGCCAGCCGGGTCCTGATCGGCGGCGCCATCATCCTCGTCTGTCTGTTCCTGCTCTGGCTGGAGATGCGCCGCCCTCGCAAAAAGACGATCCGCGCCCAAAAGATGGCCGGCGGCGAGGCCCACATCGCCATCGACTCCATCGCCCAGCGGTTGGCCTACAACATCGACCAATTGCCCGACGTCATCCAGGTCTCGCCCCAGATCAGCGGCAAGTCGCGGGGGGTGGACATCGACCTGCTCTTGGAAACGTCGCCCGACATCGACGTGCCGATGAAGACCGAAGAGGTGCTCCAGGTCACGCGAGAAGTCGTCGTCGAGCGGATGGGCCTCAAGCTGGGCAAAGTACAGGTCAAGATCAAGCACGCGCCCTATCCCAAGGAATAACCGGGCGGGAACAAAAATGACCTCGGACGCCCAGTGCGGCGCTCCGAGGTCGTGGTCTGCGGCCCGAAATTCTACTTGCGGGCACCTTTGACAATGATCTCGCCTTCCAGGATCTCCAGGGCCGTGATCTCGACGTCGAGCTGGAGCTCGTCCACCGTCTCGTTGATGCTTTGAGAGATCATGTCCAACACACGCTCGGGGATGGGCAGCGCACCCGCCGAAATCTCGTCAATCTCGACGACGACCTGGCCGTCGCGGATGTGCGCCGAGGCGACCACGTAAAAGTCGGTCTCGATGGGAACGACGTTCACCAGGTGCCCCGTGCCATAGATCTTGCCCTTGGTGAACCAAACCTTGGGCTCGGTCACGGGCGATTCGTCGTACTTGGCCAGCTCGGTCGCCAGCAGCGACGTGACCTCGGCGTCGGTCATGTGCAGAATGAATTGCTGGCCCGGTTCGCCATTCAGGTTCTGCTGAATGCGGGCTTCGAGCTGGCCCGCCGATTCCGTGGACACGGCGAGGGGCCGCGGCGGCGTGGGGAGTTCTGCCGACAGAAAACTGCACGGCCCACAGGCCAATCCGAGCAAAATTGCCAAGAATATGAGCAAGCGAACCAGAACAGCTCGCCTTTGCATTTCGACTTGACCTCCTACGATCCAAGCTGACTGGTGGTTGTGGAACGAATGATACTGGCAGATATTCGTCAGGATCACTTGGTCTCGCACCCCAGCCCAGGGCTGCCATGAATACTGAAACTGCGGGTATTATAGCACAACCTGAGACGAGGAGCGAATCACAGGCGGGGAGTGGTGAGCGGCCCGCCCTGACCGTCAAGGCGCTGGTCGAGTGCCTGCTCTTTGTGGCAAACGAGCCCATCCCGGTGGATCGCCTGGCCGGCGTCGTCGAGACGAGCGGCGAAGAGGTGGAAGGAGCCCTCCAGGCGCTGGAACAAGAGTACGCAGAGCGGGGGTTGCGGCTCCAAAGGAAACGGCAGCGCGTCCAGATCGTGACCGCGCCCGAGGCGGCCGATTACGTGCGGCGCTTGCTGGGCCTGGAACTGACGGGCAAGCTCTCCCCGGCTGCCCTGGAGACCCTGGCCATCGTCGCCTACCAGCAGCCGGTGACCCGGGCCGAGATCGAGGCCATCCGGGGCGTCAATTCTGACAGCGTACTGCGCACCCTCACCAGCCGGGGCTTGATCGAGGAGGAGGGCCGACTGGACCAGGTCGGCCGGCCCATCATCTATGGCACGACGTTCGAATTCCTCCAGGAGTTTGGCCTGTTGAGCCTGGAGCAACTCCCCCCGCTGGAAGCTACGGAGGATGCCGAAGCATGAACAGGGTGCGAGAAATCTACGAAAAGCTCACACCCCGGCAGAGGATCGTCGTGGCCGTCATGCTGGCCGTCATTGTGCTGACCTGGCTGGCCGTATGCCTGGTGATCGCCATCCCGCTGGGACACCTCTGAACTAACTACGATGGATTCTACCCGTTCCCAATCGGTGGCCGACGAGGTCTTTAGCACGGCCCGGCGGCGCGCCTTTGTGCAAGACGTTCTGGCCGAACTGTCCGGCCGCCCGGACGACCTCCTCTCCTTCGAGCGAGTGAGCGAGCAACTGCGCCTGAGCGAGCCCGCCGACGGCGCCAGCCTGCAAGAGATCCCGCTGGACAAGATCGTGGGCAGCGTGGGGCGCTATCGCGATTTTAACCGCGCCTTTCTCCCCCGGGCCCAGATCGATCCCCGCCGCTGGACCCGAATCGAGCGCCTGAACCGGCAGGCCGACCTGCCACCCATCGACGTCTTTCAGGTCGGGGAGGTCTATTTCGTCCGGGATGGCAACCACCGCGTTTCGGTGGCCCGCGCTCGCGGCCAGGAGACCATCCGCGCCCGCGTGGTCGAGATCTCGGCCCGCGTGCCCCTCGGTCCCAAGACCTCTCCCGACGACCTGATCCTCAAGGCAGGCTATGCCGAGTTCCTGGAAAAAACCTCGCTGGACCGGGTCTGCCCCGACCAGCACATCGAGCTGACCCGCCCGGGCGGCTATCGCAGCCTCTTGCAACACATCGAGGTCCACCAATTCTACATGGGGCTCCGCTCTCGGGGCTACCCGGGCCTCTCCGAGGCGGCAGAAGACTGGTACCGAAGCGTCTACGAACCGGTCGTGGCGACCATCCGCCAAGCAAATATTCTCAGCCGGGTTCCCGGCCGCACCGAGGCCGACCTCTATCTCTGGATCGCCGAGAACCGGGCCCGCCTCCAAATGCGCTACGGGGGCCAAGAAAAAGCCCGCGAGGCTGTGGACGACTTTGCCCAGGAACACCCGGTGCCCCGAGTCGTCCGCTGGCTGCGCCGACTGCGCCACCGCTGGTTTCCCCGGTTTCTGTCCAAGGAGCCCGGGCCGGCGCCCCGTCCCACCCCCAGCAAAAAAGACGACCGCTAAGCGGTCGCCCTCGGGGTTATCCCCGGTTCCGGCCTCGATTCACCGGGCCTCGCCGGATCGCGATTCTCGCTTGCCCTTTCTGTCACCCACCGGCTTGATGCCACTGTAGATGCGGAATCCGCCGATGGTCCGCAAGATCGTGGCGGCCGGCCGGTGCAGTCGCTCGGCCAACTCGACCGACGAGAGGGGTTGGTTGCCATTGGCCAAAAAGACACGAAAGACCGCCGTCGTCAAAGGCGTGTGCTCGTTGATATAGTCGGGCTTGAGGCTGCAACAGGTCCGCAGAGAATGCCACAAGCCATCGACCTGGGTCACTTCGGCCGTGTCCTCGTCAATCCAGTCGACGAGTTCGGCTTCCTCATAGTTCTCAAAGCGGGCCTGGCACTCAGCACAGAGGTGGCTGAGGAGGTGGAGCCGAAAGTTACGTCGTTCCTTGCTCCACCAGTCAAAGTCTATGTGATATTTCGTATCCACGGTGGGTTTGATCCACTTGGCCATGAGATAAATCCCTCAAAATCCTAGCGTTACACCAACGCTTCGTCGAACGTCCAATAGCCGCCCCCCATCGCCACGAAGCAACGCTCGGTGGAGAGAAGGGCAAAGATGGGACCCGGCGGCGTTCGCCGCAGCACATTCACCGCACTGTAGAGGGTCTTGGCATGGACCGTGCCCTGGGGACTCAACTTGGTCAGCTCGGGCAGGAGGCGAATCATGATCTGAAGAAGGCTATCCCCGCGACCATGGATTCGCGTCCGCAGACCGTCGATGACCCGCGTGCGGTCCTCGGCGATGGCCAGCAGCTCGTCATATTCACACATGATCGGCTCTTTGCGCATCTGAAAGGCCAGCGCCCCCTCCTTCACCGTGGCAACGGGTGTCCACAGGCGCTTGAGGCGGCGAGGCTCAAAGTCTACGGTGATCACCCGCGGGTCCCGAGTCCGCTCTAGCTTGATAAAGGCCCCCACGGGCAGTTTGTGCTCTTCGTACCACTCGCTCAGGCCATAGACGAAGGATCGTTCGTGTACGACCCAGCCCTGCATCTTGCGCCCTTCTTGGCCGTCTATCAGCACGATGGGTGTGTGATGGGTCGTCGCCTGAGGAAAGAGGCCCCGCGTGCGCACCGTCAAGGGCAAGGTGCCGGCTCGCCAATGGGGATAGATCAAGGCGATGGTCGTCCGATAGATGGGCCGGCTGGGTCCCATCACATCTTTGCCACTCCCCTCGTCGTCGATCTCGCGCTCGATCAAGAGGAGCTCCTGGTCAATGTCCTGGCGGTCGTAGGAAGTCGGTTCGATCCTCAAGTGGGCCGGCGGCGAGACAACCGGCTCGGGGGTCAGGCGGCGCAGATACCAGATGTCCCGCCCGGCATCACCCACATTGTCAAACCGCTCGTCAGCGTCAAAGGCGTGGTTCAATGAAAAGCGCCGGACTTTTTCCGGGACCTCTTTGGGAAGGCCCAATTCGTCCAGGAACTCGATCGTTGGCAAGGGCATGACCCGCACTTCGATCAATGCTTCGGCGATGTGAAGGTGCCCGACGTTGATCTCGAGCATCAAACCCGGCAAAAACCACTCATCCCGATAGGAGACAAAACTCTCGTGCTCACTCAGAAACGGACGGAGTTGCTCCTCAACCCAGGAACCATATTCCTCGTACAGCACCGCCGGCGAGCGCAGCCCCTGCCCTTCCGGCAGGGTCAGGCCGCTGTCCTCGCGGTTCAATCGGTGATCGCCTTCGAGCTCCGAGGCGAACTCGCGGATATCGTCCTCGTCTCGAAAGTCAACCTGCAGAACCGTGAATTCGCCATAGTCCGGATTGCGCCCGGAGCGCGTATCGATCACCGTGCCCAACACGTAGTTCAGGGCTGGAAAGATGATCTGCTCGCCAACCCCATAGTGTTCCTTGGGTTGGTAGACCCGGCCCTTGCTCAACTCGGCCTCGATGAGCCGTTCTTCCTCGCGGCAGCGGCGCTCGATGACGGCTTGAGCCAGGGTCGCCATCGAAACCGGCGTGCCTTCGTCCAAAATCAACTCATAGAGCCGACTCGCGTCCTCGCTCGTCGGTTCGAATTGTTGCCAGTACGCGTCTGTTTGTGTTCTACGCTGGATCACGAGGCTCTCCTCTTTTGAGGCCCACTTCTGAGGTTGTGTACGGGCCACCTTACAAACAAAGGCCATTATACCAGGTTTCGCTGGGCTTGACAACTGTATCGGCGGGGAATGTACGGCTGTTGCAAAGTCGGTGTCATTGCGAGGGAGCGCTAGCGACCGAAGCAATCCCCGGCTACCACACTGGGGATCGCTTCGCTCCGCTCGCGATGACAACGGCTGTCAAGTGACTTTGCAACAGCCCTATGGGGAATGCGAGCACGGACTCGGGTCCGCGCAGAGCGCATCAGCACATGAGGGGTGCCGCATCTGCGCGAAGCGAAGCTCAAAACGACGAATGCAATGATCCTACATTGCCCTCCCTGGTAGTTTGTGATATACTGTTGCCGCAAGCACGTGACCTCTGAGGAGCAAAGGGGGAGGAAACCATGAACGAGTTTGTCAACGAGTTCTTGCTGAGCCTGGCCCAGTTGGGCATCGCCATCGTCTTGAGCGCCATCGCCGCCTATCTCTCTTTTTATCTTTTTCAATGGTTTACGCGGGGTCTCGACGAGTGGGAAGAGCTGCGCCGGGGCAATGCGGCCGTAGGCATCGTTCTTGGCGCCATCGTCGCGGCGGTGGCCCTCGTGCTGCGCCCGGCCCTCTCGGTGAACACCGCTGCCTGGGACACCGGCGGCGAGTTGTTCTTCCGCGTGTTAGTGGCCGAGGCCCTGCAACTGGCCGTGGGGCTGGTGTTGGCCGTGATCACGCTGGCCCTGGCCCTCTACCTCTTTGCCGCCTTGACGCGCGGCATCGACGAGGTCGCCGAGTTGAAAGAAGGCAACCTGGCCATCGCCGGGCTCTTGGCCGGCGTCGTGATCGGCGTCGGGCTCATGGTCAGCCAGGCGGTGGCACAGATCATGAACCTGGTCTCTTCTGTTTTCTTCTAACGAGATATCGTCTCGGAGGGATCCATGGCCGACGAGCCAAAATTGACTGTCATTCGAACCATCCAAGGAATCGATCTGGCCCAGATCTACAAAAGCAAGCTGGAAGCCGCCGAAATTCCCGTATTGCTCAAATACGAGAGCGCCGGGCCGGTGTTTGGCATCACCGTGGATGGACTGGGCGCGGTGCGCATCCTGGTGCCCGAGGCCTACGCCGACGAGGCGCGAGAGCTGCTCGCCGATCTCTCGGACCTGGAGCCTTCCACCGATTGGGACGAGCCGGAGGAACCGCTCTAGCGGCAAAACCCGAGATCGGCGAAGGGCGGTGGGTTCCCTCCTCCGTGGACTGGGCGGGAAGCCGGGAAGAAACGGGAACACGGAGCATCTGACATTGTATTAACTCTGAGGGGAGTCAGGCAGGACACTCGATGAGAATCCTCCCCCAGGAGAGACAGAATGGTGACAAAACTGACACGTTGGGCCCGGACCAGAACCGGCAGGAGGGCAATCGCCGGCATTCTTGCACTGTCCCTGGTTGTGCTCGTAGCCGGGCTGCTGCTGGGCTGGTGGCCGATGTTGGCCGATTCGTTGCGGGGCACGGCCGGCTCCCAGGGCGTGCTGCCCTCCCAGGTGGTGGTCACCAGCTTTACCGCCGCGTTGGTCAACGATCAGGTCGTCTTGCAGTGGGAGACCGAAAGCGAGGTCAACAACGCTGGCTTTAACCTCTATCGCAGCGAGCAACCGGGAGCGCCCTTTGTGCCGGTCAACGGCGAACTCATCCCCAGCCAGGCAGTCGAGTCCGGCGGCGCACTCTATCAGCTCACGGAAGCGCCCCCGGCCAAAGGGCTAACCCTGGAATACCGGCTCGAAAGCGTAGACAGCCAGTCATTGCCCACCTACCACGCCGCCACGACCGTAGAGATCCCGGCCGGCTCCACGCCACCCCAATCCGGCCTCCCCCACCAACTCTTCCTCCCGTTCATCCGTCACTAACTCCGGCAGTGATGTCGAGGACCGACCCGCCTTCACATTCCTCGCGCTTTGTCTTTCTCAACCGAGGGCTGCCGTGGCTCACGGCAGCCCTCGCTCTGGCGGCCTATGTCACGACCGTGCCGCCGGGGCTGACGTTCGAACACCATGGCACCGACGGTGGCGATCTGGTCACAGCGGCCTACACCCTCGGCGTTCCCCACCCAACAGGCTATCCTACTTACACACTGTTGGCCTGGCTGGTCAGCCACCTGCTGCCTTGGGGCACCATCGCCTACCGGGTCAATCTGCTTTCGGCAACGTGCGCCGCAGCGACGGTAGGCCTATGCTGCCACATAGCCCAACGTCTCCTCGTTTCCAACCGCACCGAACCCCGGACCTGGTACCTGGCCTTGGCCGCCTCCTTGAGCCTGGCCTTTTCGCCCCTCTTTTGGTCGCAGGGCATCATCGCCGAGGTTTACGCCCTGTTGGCCCTCTTTGCCACGCTCTTGCTCTGGGCCGTGATCCGCTGGCGCCGCAGCGGCCGCGACCGGTGGCTGCTGCTGGCGGCCCTGACGCTGGGCCTGGGACTCGGCAACCACGTCATCCTGGCCCTGGTCGCTCCCGCTTGTCTGATTCTACTCTGGCCCGAGCGGCGAAGGTGGTTTCGCATCCGGCTCGTGGTGCCAGCTTTGGCGCTGTTCTTCGCCGGCCTGGGCATCTACGCCTACCTGCCCCTGGCCGCCGCCCATCACCCGCCCGTCAACTGGGGCAACCCCCAGACCTGGGAGCGTTTCTTCTGGGTCGTCACCGGCGAGCAATACCAATCCTTTGTGCTGGGCCTCGACCTGAAACAAATCCCCCAGCGCCTCTATGCCTGGGCAGCGCTGGCAGGCGAGCAATTCGGTTGGTGGGGACTGTTGCTCGTCCTGGCGGGCGCCTGGCGGTGGGGACAACGAGATCGCACAGTTGGATACTTTGGACCGGCCTGGCTGCTGCCCCTCAGCCTCTACGCATTCCTCTACGACACCGGCGATGCCCACGTCTACCTGGTGGCCGTCCTGCCCCTGGCGGCGCTCTGGTGGGCCGAGGGCGCCCGACATCTCGTCCAACTAGCCGGGCGGCTCAAGCCCATCTGGCAGCGGCTGGCGCTCGTCCTCCTGATACTGCTGCCCTTCATCTCCCTGGCCCTGAATTGGCAGGCGACGTCCTTGCGCGGCGACGACTCGGTTCAAGATTACGTCAACCAGGTGCTAGATGCCGTCGCCCCCGACAGCCTGGTCGTCGTCCGGGGCGACCGACCTACCTTCGCCCTGTGGTACGCCCTCTACGCGGAGGGCCAGAGACCTGATGTGGCCGTGGTCAGCGGCCCCTTGCTGGCCTACATTTGGTATCGCAACCACGCACGCCACCTCTACCCCGCACTGAGCATCCCTGAACCGGCTCAAGACACCGAGACGTTCGATGACCTGGTCCGCGAACTGGTTGCACAGAACCTGGAGCGCCGGCCCATCTATGCCACGGACCCCAAGGAGGCCTGGTTCTCCTGGTTCGAGTTTGAGCGCGAATCGGACGGCATCGTCTACCGCATCAGGTCCGGCGGCAAGACGCCGCCTCAAGCTTCCTCTCCCTGATCGTCCAAGTCATCGCCCCTTTTGGCCGCTTTGGCTTCCTCGTACTTTCGCCGTCGGCGATCGGTCCAATAGTCCCCCTCGGCGACGTCACGGCTCACCTTGCGGGCAAAGATGAGATAGCCGGTGTGGGCCACCATCCTGTCCATGGGCCGCAGCCGGCCGGGCACGGCCTTGTAGGGGCGCACCAGGATCTCTTCGACTTCGATGGGGCCAAAGGTGCCCTGCTGCTCCAGCGACCGCACGAGTTCGACCACCTGGTTGGTCGTAGGCAAAATGGCCCCGAAAAAGCCGCCGTCCTTGAGCGCCTCGACGACCTGAGAGAGATAAACCCAAGGACGGCGCACGTCCAAAAAAAGCGCGTCCACATCTTTTTCGTCGAATCCTTCGGCAATGTCCCGCACCTTGAACTCGACGTCTTCTGCCAGGCCCAGCGCTTTGAGGTTCTTCTGGGCCAGGTCCGAAATGTCGTGGCGCGTCTCGTAAGAGTAGACGCGGCCCCCCGGCCGGACGGTCCGGGTCAATGCCAGGGTCAATCCCCCGCTGCCGGTTCCCGCTTCGACAACCCGACTTCCCGAGGTGACATTCAGTTTGAGCAAGACGTAGCCGATGTCTTTGGGATACATGATCTGGGTGATGCGCTTCAATTTGGTGACGAGATCAAAGGTGCTGGGCTCCAGCACGACGAAGGGATAGCCAATGTGGGAGTGGATCTCGCGCCCCAGGGGCTGTCCCAGCAGGTCGTCGTGGTTGATAAAGCCCCGATGGGTCTGAAGCTGCCCGCCCGCCCCAAGACGGACGATGAACTGCTTGCGATCCCGGCCGATCAACAACACCAGGTCCTTCTCTTCAGCGATTTTCAAGCCATTCCTCCTCACATTGGACCACTCTGTATTCGAGTCCCTGCGCCGACTGGCCCGGGGCAATCGAAGCCATTATAGCCCCTCTCCCGGCAAATCGCAACTGAAGAGCCTACCGGGTTATCGAAGCAGAACGCGAAAGCAGGGAGCCCGCCCTGTGCTCGCGCCGGATGTTCCATCCGCTTGGAGCGTGTGCCACCCCACCAATCGGTCCTGCTGCGAAAGCCCCTATCTGTACCGGCCATCGCTTTGACCGCCTGGACAACCTGTGCTATAATCAAAACTGACAGACATAAAAGAGGTCCAGAGCAGGAGCGAGAGCCGATGGAAGAACTTGAAACGACATCCAAGGATACGCCCGCCGTACAACCAAAGAGCCAGAAAGAAAGCCAAAGGAACCTCGGCAGGACGATAGGCATCATCGTCATGGTTCTCGTGGTTCTGGCGGCCATCGGCGCCGCCGGATACGGCCTGGTGATGAATCCGGGATTCACGGCGGTTCTGCGCGACATCTTTATCATCGTCTTGGCTTTGGTCACCATCGTCATCGGGCTCTTTCTCGCCATCCTGATCTTTCAACTCCAAAGCCTCATTTCCCTCTTGCGCGACGAGATCAAACCGATCCTGGAATCGGCAAACCAGACGGTCAGCACTGTGCGTGGAACTACGACCTTTGTCAGCGACGCCGTGGTCACACCCATGATCAACGCAGCCAGCTACGCGTCCGCCGTCCGCCAGACCCTCAAGGTTTTGGCCGGGGACAACCGCGGTGGCAAGCGTAAGAAGAAGCAAAAACGAACCAGACGACAAAGCTCGGACGTGACCGGACCGACTCAAGATTCGACCAGCGAGCGATAAAACAGAGAAACTGGTGACTGGACGTACCATCCAGTCAGAGCATATACTTTCCGATAGATGGAAAAAGGAGAGCAGAATGACAGACAAGACCTATGGTGGCGACTTTGTGGCGGGCTTTCTCGTGGGCGCACTGGTGGGCGCCGCCGCAGCTCTTCTCCTCGCTCCCCAATCGGGAGAGCAGACACGAACGGTGATCCGGGACAAGAGCATCGAGCTCAAGGGCCAAGCCGATGAACTCAACGTTGAAGCCCGGCGGCGCGCCGAGCAGATCCAGTTGCAGGCCAAGGAGCGGGCGACCGACTTGCAGGAACAGGTCAAGCAAGCCGTAGAGGAGGGCAAAACGGCGGCGAAAAAGAAAAAAGAGGAACTGCTCACCACCCTCGAAGAACAGCAAGCGCCCGGAGAACCGCCGGCTCAATCCTAGGCTTCGACCGAAAGGGTCGCGCGCAGTGCTTGAAGTAGAACGGAGGCAGGGGGACCATGAGGATACGCAATTTCCGGCCTGAGGACACAGAGACACTCGTGAGCATCCTCAGGGCCAATCAGCAGTATGGCCACCCAGAGATTGATGGTCCGGAAGCCATGATCCGTGTCCACGATTGTGAAGCCGCCGAGTTCCTGGTGGCCGAGGAGGACGACCGCGTGGTCGGCATGATCCGGGGTGCCTACGATGGCTCGCGTTCGGTGATCTATTTGGCCTCGGTCCATCCCGACTACCAGCGGCAGGGCATCGGCCGGGCGTTGGTCCAAGAGATTGCCCAGCGGTTCCAGGAGCGGGGTGCGGCCAGTATCGCCGTCATCGTGCCCGGAGACGTGGACTTTTGGAAAAAACTGAACTTTCGCCAGACGACACGGGTGATGCACGCCTATCCCATCGATCTGGTCTTGACGGCCTAAATGGCATAGTAGGAATCGTCCGTTTCACAACGTAGTGAGGAGACAAAACATGTCACCGGTATACGCAGGTCAGCTCTTACGGCTAGACCTTTCAGACGGCGCACACCGCATCGAAAGGACCCAGGATGAGGACGTGCGTCGTTACTTGTTAGGCAGTGGCTTGGCCGCCAAGATCTATCTGGAAGAAATGAATCCTGACGTCGGTCCGCTCGAGCCAGACAACCCGCTCCTGGCTTTCAACGGCGTGCTGACCGGCACGTTTTCGCCCACCGGCTGCCGCAGCTCGTGGTGCGGCCGCTCGCCGCTGACCGGCATCTGGAACGAGGCCAACATGGGCGGCCACTGGGGTGCCGAGCTGCGCTTCGCCGGCCTGGACGGGCTGATCGTCACCGGCAAGGCCGACGAGCCGGTCTACCTCTGGATCCAGGAGGACGACGTCGAAATCCGGCCCGCCGGCCACCTCTGGGGCCTGGACCACTTTGAGGTATTCGACAAGCTCCGCGAGGAGACGGATCAAAAGGCCCAGGTCGCCTGCATCGGCCCGGCCGGCGAGAACCTGGTGCGGATGGCCGGGGTGATGCAGGGCGGCCAGGAGCACGCCCGCACCGCCGGCCGGGGCGGCATGGGCGCGCTCATGGGCTCCAAGAACCTCAAGGCCATCGTCGTGCGGGGCAAGGACCGGCCCAAGTATCCCGACATGAACGTTTTCCGCGACTTTGTGAAAAACATCAATGGCTACATCAAGGAGAACTCGGTGGGCATGTCCCAGCTCGGCACGGCCGGCGGGGTGATGGCCACCGAGCTGACCGGCGACCTGCCCCTCAAGAACTGGACGCTGGGCAGTTGGAAGGAGCAGGCCGAGGGCATCTCGGGCCAGCGCATGGCCGAGACCATCTTTGAGCGACACACCTTCTGCTTCGCCTGCCCCATCGGCTGCGGCAAAACGGCCAAGATCGACGAGGGACCCTACGCCGGCGTTTACGGCCACTGGCCCGAATACGAGACCCTGGCCGGCTTTGGCGGCAACTGCCAGTGCGACGACGTCGAGGCCATCGCCCGCATGAACGACCTCTGCAACCGCTACGGGCTGGACACCATCAGCACCTCGGCAGCCATCGCCTTTGCCCTGGAAGCCTACGAGAAGGGGCTGATTTCGACGGAGGACACCGGCGGCCTGGAGCTGACCTGGGGCGACCCGGAAGCCATCATCGGCGCCATCCATGCCATCGCCCGCCGCGAGGGCATCGGCGCCCTGCTGGCCGACGGCGTGCGCGGCGGCGCGCAGCAGCTCGGCCCGGAGGCGGAATCCTTCGCCATCCACGTCAAGGGCATGGAGGTGCCCTACCACGACCCCCGGGCCTTTGTCAGCATGGCGGCCAACTATGCCACGGCAGTGCGGGGCGCTTGCCACCTCGAAGCCCTCTCCTACTGGATGGGCTACGGCCTGCGCTTTGAGGGCTGGTACGACCCCGACGACTATGATCCGCACGACAGCGAAGGCAAGGGCCAGGTGGCCGTCGATTTCCAAAACTACATGGCCATCTACAACCCGCTGGGCATCTGCAAGTTCATCGCCAAGGGCAAGGTCGGGCCGGGGCACGTGGCCGACCTGGTCAACGCCGCCCTGGGCTGGAACTGGACCGCCGACGACGTGCTGGCGACCGGCGAGCGGCTGGTCAACCTCAAGCGGCTGATCAACCTCAAGCTGGGCGTCACCGGCGCCGACGACACGTTGCCCCGGCGATTCCTGACCGAGCCCCGGCCCTCCGGCGGCGCCGAGGGCGTGCTGCCCGACCTGGACCTCATGCTCGACGAATACTACCAGGCGCGAGGCTGGACGGCCGACGGCGTGCCGACGGAGGAGCGGCTGGCAAGCTTGAGACTGGAAACGTAGAGCGTAAAACGTAATCGTCTTGCTTCCTACGTTTTACGCTTTACGTTTTATTCACGAGGAGGAGACAGCAAACCATGCGCGTACTCGCCCTGGGCGGCGCCGGCGCCGTCGCCAAAGAATCGACCCGAGACCTGGCCGAATACAGCGATTTCGACGAGATCGTCATCGCCGAATACGACGTCGAGGCTGCGGAGGAGCTCGCCGCCGAGATCGGCGACCCGCGCCTGAAGGTGCTCCGCTTCGACGCGGACGACTATGGCGCCATGCTCCGCGTCTTTGCCGAATACGACGTCGTGATGAACGGCCTGCCCTTCAAGTACGACTACCCGGTCAACAAGGCCTGCGTCGAGGTCGGGGTGCCGGGCTGCGACCTGTCTTCGGAAGACCCCCAGTTCGCCCTGAGCGCCGAGGCCGAGCGCAAGGGCATGACCTTCGTGCCCGGCGTGGGCGCCACGCCGGGCATCACCAACGTGATGGTCCGCCGGGCCATGGAGCTGCTGGACCGGGTGGAGACGGCCGACATCTATTTCGCCGCCTTTCGCTGCCTGGCCCCGGCCCCCGGCCTGCTGACCACCACCCTGTGGGAGTTCGACCCCGACACCGACGAGCGCCCCGAGACCTACTACGAAAATGGCGCCTGGCGGCCGACGACGCCCATGTCGGGCGGCAAACGCGTCCGCTTTCACGACCAGATCGGCGAGCAGAGGGTCTACCTGGTGCCCCACGACGAAGCCTACACCCTGCCCGCGTCGATCCCGGGCCTCCGGCGGGCGTCGGTGCGGGGCTGCTTCCCGCCCCACGTCATGGAGCTGATGGGCGCGCTGATGCACGCCGGGCTGCTGACGGGCCAGACGGTGCGCGTCGGCGGGCAAGAGATGACGGCCATTGACGCCTGCCGCGACCTGCTCTGGGCCGCGCCCTCGTCCCGCGAGAACCCGGTGTGGGCCTACGGCCTCGTCGTCAAAGTGAGCGGCGTGCGCGATGGCCGCCGCGTGACCTGCACCTACCGCAACGAGCACCCACCACAAGAGGAATGGGGCGGCGAGAGTGCCTACTTTAAGAACGTGGGTATCCCGCTGTCCATCGGCGCGCAGATGATCGCCAGAGGCCAGGTCGAGCGGGCCGGCGTCGTGCCCCCCGAGCTCGCCTTCTCCGCCGCGCCCTTTTTCGCCGAGCTGGCCCGGCGCGGCATCGTCGTCCACGAAGAGATCGTCGAGACCGGAAAATTATGAAGGCACAAGTAGCAAGGCACAAGTAGCAAGGCACAATGCACAAGTGACAATGCACAAGTGACAATGCACAATTGTGCCTTGCGCCTTGCGCATTGAGCATTGTGCCTTGGGCATTGCGCATTGTGCCTTGTGCCTTGAGCATTGCGCATTGAGAGGGAGCAGACTATGACTGACAGAACCTACGACAAAACCCAAGCGATCCGCGAGCGCGCCCTGCAACTCATGCCCCTGGGCGTGTCGTCCAACTTTCGCTACTGGGGGCCGACCCAGACGCCGGTGGCCGCCCACGGCCGGGGCTGCCACTACTGGGACCCCGACGGCAACCGCTACATCGACTACCGCCTCGGCTTTGGGCCGATCATCCTCGGCCACGCCCACCCCGTCGTCTCCGACCGAGTGGCCAAGGCCCTGCACGACGGGACCATCTTTGCCGCCCTCACCGAGCGGGAGGCGCGGGTGGCCGAGCGCCTCATCCGCATGTGCCCCGGCATCGAGATGGTGCGCTTTGCCAACTCGGGCAGCGAGGCGACGATGCACGCCCTGCGCATCGCCCGGGCCTACACCGGCCGCGAAAAGGTGGTCAAGTTCGAGGGCCAGTACCACGGCATGTACGATTACGTCCTGTGGTCCACCGCCTCGGCGGACCCGGCAGCCCTGGGCGCCCGGCGCGATCCCATCAAGTATCAGCAGAGCTCGGGCATCCCGGCCTGCATCCGTGACCTGATCCTGACCCTGCCCTACAACGATTTCGAGCTGCTGGAGGCCGCCCTCAAGCGCGAGGGGCACCAGGTGGCGGCCCTCGTCGTCGAGCCGATCCTGGGCAACGCGGCCAGCATTGGCCCCAAGGACGGCTGGCTGGAACTCCTGCGCCAGAAATGCGACGAGTACGGCATCGTCCTGATTTTCGACGAGGTCAAGACCGGCTTCCGCATCGCACCCGGCGGTGCCCAGGAGGTGTTCGGCGTCCAGGCCGACCTGGCGACCTACGCCAAGGCCATCGCCAACGGCTTCCCCCTGGCCGCCATCGGCGGCAAGCGGGAGGTAATGAGCATCGTCGGCAAGGGCGTGGCCCAGGGCGGCACCTACTGCGCCAACGGGGTAGGCATCGCCGCCGCCGACGCCACGCTGGAGCTGCTGGAGGACGGCGAGGTCCTGAAACAGATCGACGCCCAGGGCCAGAAGCTGAAAGCCGGCATCGGCGACATCCTGACCGATGCCGGCATCCCGCATCAGATCCAGGGGCCGGGCTCGATGTTTGGCATCCTCTTCATGGAGGACGAGCCGACGGAATTCCGCGACATGCGCAATCACAACGCCGACCTGTACGAAGCCCTCTGCCTGGAGCTGGTCGCCCGGGGCGTCATTCCCGACCCCGACGCCCGCGAGCCGTGGTTCCTGTGCGCGGCCCACGACGACGAGGCCATCGACGAGACGCTGGCCACCTTGAGCGACGTCGTGGCCAAGCTGAAGGACAGCGAGTTGCTGAATTTTGAGCCATCGGAAGAAGGAGTGGAGTGACCCAGTTCCAACGCATCGAAGTTGAAGGCGAGGCTTACGAGCGCGGGCGCCAGTACGGTGCCCGCGCTGCACGTGCCATCCGCCAGAATATCGAGGTCTACCTGAAGCTCATCGCCTTCCACGGCAGCCTGGACCGCGAGGCCGCCTACGAGGCGGCTGCGGTCTTTGGCCCCCTCCTCGAAGCCCACGCCCCCGACCTGCTGCTCGAAATGCGGGGCATCGCCGACGGCGCGGGCTGTGAGCTGGTGGAAGTGCTGCTCATCAACGCCCGCTCGGAGCTGATGGGCACCATGGGCGAGCGTGTGGCGGGCGGATGCACCGCCTTGGCCGCCGGGCCGGAGGTCACCAGCCGGGGCCAGGTGCTCCTGGGCCAGAACTGGGACTGGTACACGGCCGTCGAGCCGGAGCCGGTCCTGCTCCGCGTCCGGCAGCCGGGCAAGCCCGAGATCCTGACCCTGTGCGAGGCGGGCCAGGTGGCCAAGATCGGCATGAACGGCGCCGGGCTGGGCGTCGGCCTCAATTTCCTGGAGCACGCCGACCGGGGGAAGGGCGTGCCCATCCACGTGATTTTACGTCAAATGCTCGGCTGCGCCCACCTGGGCGAGGCGGCCCGCGAGGCGTACCGGGTGCCACGCGGCGGCGCGGCCAACGTCCCGCTGGCCCACGCCGAGGGCGAGATCCTCGACCTGGAGCTGACGGCGGCCGACGCCGATTACGTCTATGCCGACGACGGCTGGCTGGTCCACGCCAACCATTTTGAGAGCCCCCGGCTGCGGGGCGGCGACCGGGGGCTTGCCACGTCGAGGAGCACCCTGGCCCGCGCCGCCCGCGCCCGGCGATTGCTGGCCGGGGCGGCCGGCCGCCGGGCCGTCACCCTGGACACCTTCCACGACGTGCTCAGCGACCACGCCTACGGCGCCTACGCCATCTGTCGCCACGCCGACGCCAGTGAGCCCGCGCTGCAGCAGTCGGCCACGCGGGCATCGGTGGTGATGGATCTCACAGCAAGGACGATGTACGTCGCGGCAGGCCAGCCGTGCCAGGAGGAGTACAGAATCATCGGCCTTGCCAGCGAGGCTTGATTGGGCTATAATGGTGGGCGAGAATAGCCACAGGAGCGATGTGATGGGGAAAGTCGTTGAAGCCAAGGTTACGGCCCGGGGCGTGTTGGTGCCACGGCCTCTCATCGCGCCTTGGGGAGACATCAGCGAAGTTGAAATTGAACAGCGAGCCGAGTCCATTGTCATCAAGCCCAAGGCAAAGAGCAACCGCCAACTATGCGACCAGATCGTGCAAGAAATGAAGCAGGCGGGGCTCATCGAAGAAACACCCTGGGCAGCGCCGCCAGCGCCGGCAGAAGGCCAAGGGCGGGGTGATGATGGGCCAGCCGGCCAAGCTGCCGAGGCCCGGCTACCGCCAGTGGGACCCGGTATCGATCCTGCGCGTGGAGGACAACGAGGGCCGGGTGCTGTGACAGTACCAACAGCCCGGCCCGCACCAGCTATCAGAGCAAGGTGATGGGGCTAAATGCTCCGCGCCGGGCACTAGGGGTGGCTTGCAGTCGAACGAACGTTGATGGCTTTCAGAGCTCGAGAAAGGTCCACGGTCGTATCCACGCAGCCATCCTCGCTAAGGGGAATCACGACCAGGGTCGGGATCTGAACCGTCCCCGACTGGACCAAAGTCTCGACGCCACGCACGCCCAGTTCCAACTCGGCCGCACAGGCCACGGCCACGATGCCCCCGGGATTCAGTCGCTTGACGAACCGGAGGGCCATCGCGCCTCCAGGCGCCGTGCAGACCCCCTTGTACCCCGTCTCCAGCGCTGCCTCTCGCAGGGTGCGGATCGCGCAGGGCTGACTGCAATCCTCCGGACAGACCAAGCCCTGCTTGGAATATTGGCCCGGGCAGGTCTGGCTGGGCCGTAGGCAATGGGGCAGTAGCAGAACCCGGTCCGAGGGCGCAATCTTGGTCAATTTCTCTTCATCCACCAGATCGATCACTTTTATCCCCCTCTTTCGTAACCAGCCTTGCGAAGATGTGGGCCGGCCAATGGCCGGCCCCAAGGCTTTTGGTCGCTTACAACTCTCTCAAACCGGCCCAGGGCCATCAGGGGGAAGTAAAGGGGATAGAAATGGTAGCGCAGATAAAAAGCCCGGGGAAAGCCGGTGCCGGTAAAGGTCTCCTCGTCCCAGCGTCCGTCGTCACGCTGCATCCTCAGCAGGTACTCGATCCCTCTGACGACAGCCGGGTTCTCCTCCTCGCCCACAGCCAGCAGGGCCAAAAGCGCCCAGGCGGTCTGCGAGGCGGTGCTGGGGCCGATCCCTCGTTGACTCGGCTCTTTGTAGGAGCGGCAGCTTTCCCCCCAGCCGCCGTCCTCGTTTTGGTGGCGTACCAGCCAACCCACAGCCTGGCGGATGCGCGCCTGTTCTATCTCTTCCCCCACCTGGCGCAGGGCGGGGAGCACCGCCGCTGTCCCATAGACATAATTGACACCCCAGCGACCAAACCAGGCGCCGTCCTCCTCCTGGTTTTCCCACACGTAACGCAGCGCCCGGCTCAGGGCCGAATGGTCCCGGGGGTACCCCAGTTTTCCCAACAGCTCGACGACGTGGGCCGTCACGTCTACGCTGGTCGGGTCCAGGGGCGTCATAAAGTCGGCGAAGGGGATGTGGGCCAGGACCTCTTTGTCGTTGTCCACGTCAAAGGCCGCCCAGCCACCGTCGCGGCACTGCATACTCAGCACCCAACGCACGGCCCGCTCGATGGCCTGGGTTTTCGCCTTCTCTTCCGCCTCTTCCGGCAAATGGACCAGCCGTAAGGCCAGGGGGACCACGACCGAGTCGTCCACGTCGGGGTAAAAATCGTTCTCGAACTCGAATGCCCAGCCGCCAGGTTCGGTGTGTGGATTCTTGACCTGCCAGTCGCCGCCGGTGAGCACCTGCTTCCCCATCAACCAGCGGGCGGCCCGGACCAGGGCGGGGTGGTCCGGCGGCAGCCCGGAATCGCGCAGGGCGATGAGGGTCAGAGCCGTATCCCAGACGGGAGAGACGGCCGGCTGGAGGCGCAGGGTGTCCGCGTCCTCCACGATGAAATCCTCCAGGCCCGCCAGCCCCCTGGCGATGACGGGGTGCTCGTCGGCATAGCCCCGGCTCTTGAGGGCAAAGAGCGAGTACACCCAGGGCAGCATGATGCCCCCCCAACTGCCATCCGCCTCCTGGTGCTCCACGATCCAGCGCTCCGCTTTGCGCAGCGCCCGCTCGCGCCCCGGCTTCCAGGGGACCCGCTCCCAGACCTTGAGCAGGCGGTCCAGGCCCAGGAAGAACCGCTTCCAGCTCACCAGGCCATGGGCTTTTTTCGTCGGAGGGACAGCCGCTCCTCGATACAGCTCCCCGATGCCCTCCTCCTCGGTCAGGGGGTAGACGGGGCGGCGGGCCATGAGGACCAGCAAGGCGACGATGGTCTCCCGCGCCCAACTGGCAAAATCATAGATGGTCATGGGGAACCAGTTGGGCAGTAGCATCAGCTCCGGCGGCAGGGTGGGCAGCCGCGCCCAATCGAACTGACCAAAGGGGGCCAGCATGAGTTTGGTGAAGGTGTGCGTCCCCTCCACGCCGCCCTGGGCCAGAATAAACTCCCGCGCCCGCTGCATAGAGGGCTCCCCGGCCGGGATGCCCGCCAGTTTGAGGGCAAAATAGACCTGGACCGAGACATCCAGGCTGCCCTCGCCGCCGGGATAGGAATCCCAGCCCCCGTCGGCGAGTTGTTTCTGACGGAGAAAGTGGACCACCTTGCGCTCCCGCCGGGGGTCCTCGACGCCCATAAAGCGCATGAGGGGAATGTAGCCGGCGCTCACGCTGGCGTCCGATTCCAATTCGGCCACCCAATACCCCTCCGAGTGCTGTTGGGCCAGCAGAAAATCTTGTGTGCGTTGGATCGCCTGTCGTACCGTTCCCATTCGCCACCTGCCATTCGCCAATGCTCTCATTCCAGACTAGCCTTCAACGCCGGCACACCTGAGAAAGGCCACGACAAATATCTCCAGGTTCTTGGCCGCCAGCCGGACGTTCTGCGTCAGTTTCCACAGGGCCGGGAGTTGGGCAGGTTGCCGCAGCAAAGCGAGCATCATTCTCCCGGTCGAGGCCCGCTCCCCGGCATTCAGGCGCCCGACGATGGCGGGGAGCGGCTGGTCTACCGGGTCGCTGATGGCCCGGACGGCCAGGAAGGGAATTCGGCTCTGTTGCGCCTGTCGGGCGACCCAAAAGCTCTCCATATCCACCACCTTGACCGGCAGGGTCTGGCCCAAGCGGCTTTTCCCGTCGGGGTCGGCGACGACGCGGTCCATCGTCAGCCCGTTGCCCAGGCAAATGTCCCCGCGCACTCCTGGCTCCGCCTCCCCGAGCGCCTGTATGGCTCTGGCGACCAGTTCTGCATCGGCGTGGATGGCCTGGGCCGGCGCTCCCTCGCCGGCGCAGTGGACCGAGGGGCAAACCACCACGTCGCCGGCTGCCAACTCCCGGCTCAACCCTCCGCCAAAGCCGACGGATAGCAGCGCGGAGAGGGGATAATGGTCGAGCAGAAACCGGGCCGCGACCTCGGCCTTTGCCTGCCCTACGCCGCTTTGGGCCAGGACGACCCGTTGTCCCTGGCACGCGCCGGCCCACACCGGATGCCTGCCCATCCGCTGCTCCTCAACCCAGACCCTCCGCCGCAGGCCGGCCAACTCCTGGCGCAGCGCCCCTACGATGCCGATCAACCGTTTCCCCCGACCGTGCCCGGTCTTTGCGGAGCATGCCCTTCCCCTTGCGGGATGGCTTTGCCGAGGGGTGCCCGAGACCGGGTCACTTTTTCAGCTCCGGGCCAGGGCCTCGACCAACCCGGCCGGCCGGCTCATGGCCAACACGGCCGAGGCCTCGAACCCGCTGTGGACCAGGCAGTTGGCGCAGCGCGGGTCCCGGCCAGGACCATATCGCTCCCAGTCAGTCTCGTCCATCAATTCCCGGAAAGTGCGGCTGTAGCCATCGGTCAGCAGATAGCAGGGCCGTTTCCATCCCTGGGGGGTGCAGGTGGGATTGCCCCAGGGAGTGCAGGGCAACTCCCGCTCCCCTCGGAGGAAGGCCAGATAGAGGGGCGTGTTGTAGAAGCGGATCCCATCGGCGCGGGCAAGGATGGCCCGAAAGAGACGGCGGACCTCGGCGCGAGTGAGAAAGATCTCGTCCTCCACTGCTTCGTAGCCAAAGCCGGGGGAGAGCAGCACGCCGTCTATGCCGCGTTCCATCAGCAGGGAGAGGAGTTGGCCCACCTCGTCGGGATCGGTACCCTTGTATACGGTGGTGTTGGTGCAAACCCGGAAGCCGGCCTCCCTGGCTGCTTCAATAGCCGCGACCGCCCTGGCAAACACGCCCTGCCGCCCGGCCAGGCGGTCGTGGGTCTTGGCCAGTCCATCCAGGTGGACGTTAAAGCTCAGGTAGGGGCTAGGGCTGAATCTGGCCAGCGAATCCTGCAACAACAGGCCGTTGGTGCAGAGGTAGACAAAGCGTCTCTGCTCGACGAGGCCGGTCACGATCTCGTGGACGTGGGGATGCAGCAGGGGTTCGCCGCCACTCACGGCCACCACCGGGGCGTCCGCCTCTGTGGCCGAGACCAGGCATTCCTCCACCGAGAGCATCTGATCCAGGGTGTCCCGGTATTCCCGGATGCGGCCACAGCCGGCGCAGGCCAGATTGCAGCGGTGGGTCAGCTCCAACATCAGCACCAGGGGAAAGCGCTCTGTCCCCCTGAGTTGTTGGATCAGCAGGTAGCGGCCCAGGTGGAATATTTGTTGTGGTGGAAACCTCCCCCACGCGCGGGTAGGATGGATGTTCATCGAGCCCATGAGGCCATTATAGCACAAACAGGGAGCTATTGTCTTGAGGATCGCTTGAGAAATGCTTGAGGGGACGGGGGGATTAGGTCATCAGGTCTTGGCCTGGTCGAAAGCCAGGATATAGCCCACGCCCCGCACATTCTTGATGGGGTTGGGACTGTCCGGCCCCGCGCGTAGCTTTTGCCGCAGGTGGCTCACGTGGGACATGATCAACTGTCGGGCCTCCAGGCGGTCGCACTCGTAACCATAGACCTGCCTGACCGCCTCTTGATACGACAGCACACGCCCCCGCTGCTTCAGCAGGCATAGGAACAACTGAAACTCTATGGCCGTCAACTCGACAGGGGCGCCGCCGACAGTGACCGAGCGGCTCATCCTATCCACGATCCAATCTTCCACCTGCCACTGTTCGCCCGGAGGGTTTTCCGGCTGCGTCCTCACGGGGGGCTGGCCCTGACTCAACTCCAGGATACCCTCCCGCAGTTGGTCCAGCAACCCCCGGCGGCGGAGCGCCTCCCGACGCCGCGCCAACCCCTCCCGGACGCTGGCCCGAACCTCGTGGAGGGAGGCCGGCTTGACGAGGTAATCGTGCGCCCCCTGGCGCAGGGCCTGGATGGCCGATTCCAGGGAGGCATAGCCCGTCAGGAGGATGACCGCTGTGTCCGGCCAGCGATTCTTGATCTCGGCCAGCAGGTCCAGCCCGCTCACCTCTCTCATTCTGATGTCGGTCAGCACCAGGTCAAAGGGGTGACGGGCCAGGAGTTGCAGGGCTTCCTCCCCGCTCCTGGCCTCGGCGAGGTGCGGCCTCTCATGGGCCAGGGCCTTGCGTAATGCCCGGCGAACGGCTTGTTCGTCGTCAACGATCAGGATGCTGGCCATTCTATCCATGGCGATCCTGCTCGCTCTCCCGCGGGCTCGCCGGAAGCCGGACCTGGAAGGAGGTTCCCCGGCCTGGCTCGCTCTCGACGCCCAGCTCCCCGCCGTGGGCCTCGACGATGGTCTGGCAAACCGTCAGGCCCAGGCCCAGCCCCTGTGTCTTGGTCGTGAAAAAGGGCTCAAAGATCTGATCCAACTGCGTCGCTGGGATGCCGACGCCTGTATCGGCCACGGAGACCATCACCCACCGCTCCGCGCCGAGGCTCGAAGAGACGCCCATTTCCCCGCCCTGGGGCATCGCCTCCAGGGCATTGAGCACCAGGTTGAGAAAGACCTGTTTGAGTTGATTGCTGCAGCCCAGGACCGGCAATGGCTCCGGGGCCAGGTCCACACGGAGGACGACGCCGGCGCGCCGGAGTTGTTTGTCCATCAGGGCCAGAACGTCCTGCAACACACCGTTCACCTCGACGCGGGTCTCTTTTGCCTCGCTGGGCCGTTGCAGGTTGTGTAGCCCCTGCATGATGCGGATCACCCGCCCGATCTCACCGTTGGCGACTTTCAGGTCTTCTCGATCTACAGGCCGGTCCTGGTCCATTTCCTCCAGGGCCAATTCCAGGCTGATCCGCACAGCCTGCAAGGGGTTGTTGATCTCGTGGGCCAGGCTGACCGCCAATCGCCCCATCGAGGAGAGACGTTCGGAGCGGATCAGTTGCTCTTGGGCAGTCTTGAGCTCCTGAAGGGCCTGTTCCAGGGTTTCCGTCTTGAGGCGCAGGTGGTCGTAAAGCTGCGCCCGCTCGATGGCCAGGCCGGCCTGCTCGGCAAAGGCGATCAGCGTCCGCAGGTCGGCGGCGTCGAGCCGTTCCTGTTGGTCGCTGCCCGCGATCCAGACGCCAAAGGGCTGCCCACCCACCAACACGGGCACGACAGCGATGGTCTTGAGGCCGGACAACCGTTGGACCAGGCGAGCCGAGACCGGAGCGATGACCGGCGTGGTGACCCGTCCCAGGTCCTGGGTGGTCTGAACCTCCAGGGTGCGCAGGCAGCGGACGGCCAGGTTCTCCTCACAGGTCAGTGGCAATTTGGCCGCCGAGGGGATGATGCGCTGCGCCTCCTCGATCAGGGGCCGGGGGCCGGTGCTGAACACATAGTCGGCCAGCACCCCTTCCTCCGGGTCCAGGGCCAAGAAGGCGGCGAAAAAATAGCCCAGCGAGATGACGCTTTCGACGATGAGGCGCAGCGTCTCCTCCTCGCTGGCGACGTGGGCCAGGGCCTTGTTGACCAACTGCAGCTTTTCCAACTCGGTGGCCCTTCTTTGCAGGGAGGCGAGTTGTGTCGAATTTTCGCGGGCGTGCTGCTGCCCTTCCCCCGGTTGTGAGTTGGTTTCGGGTGGAAATCGGTTGCACTGCCGAATTGGACGGGCCACATTCATCTATTTCCCCCGGAAACATTGTTGCCGTTGGCCGGGTTGTACCACAGATGCCGATTTGTGACAAGCACAATTGGCCCAGGTAGGAAGGAAGGTACGCCCCAATCGTCGCACGGCCTGTTTGCCCAGCGCGATGTCGTTCGGGTTGGCAGGCACCAGGTCGGCATCAAGGGGCTCCCCATCTTTGGCCGTGGCCAGAGACAGCTTGAAGCCGAAGACACGGCCGGTCCAGGGTTTGGGATAGCTCCACGCCCCATCCGTTTCGCTGCCCAACCTACCAACTACCACTCCGCCCGCACCTTGTTATAGACCTCGTACGGATACCACCACGCCTTGGGCTCCATGCTGAAATCCCAGTGGACGTGTTTCGTCTCGCGGAACTCGTCCAGGCCCTCCTCGCCCAGCTCGCGGCCCACGCCGCTCATGCCGAACCCGCCGAAGGGCCCGGCGTCGTTGTCGGTCAGCGGGTCGTTGATCCACAGCGTGCCGGCCCGCACCTCCTCGTAAAAGCGCTTGACGTAGCGGGCGTCGTGGGTGTAGAGGTTGGCCCCCAGGCCATAGACCGAGTCGTTGGCCAGGGCAATCGCCTCGTCAAAGGTCTCGAACGTGGCGATGGGCAGCACCGGGCCAAAGGTCTCCTCGCGCATCACCTGCATCTCGCGGTCCACCCCGACCAGGACCGTCGGCTCGTAAAAGTAGCCCCGCGGCCGGTCGGGCGGGCGGCGGCCGCCGGTGAGCACCCGGGCGCCGCGCTCGACGGCGTCGGCCACCTGGCGCTCGACCTTGGCCCGGTAGGTGTCGCGGGCCATGGGCCCCAGGTCGGTCTCGGGCAGCAGCGGATCGCCCAGGGCCAGCCCGTCCACGTACTCGGCGATGAGACTGGCAAACTCGGTGTACAGCCCCTCGTGGACATAGATCCGCTCGGTGCTGGTGCACACCTGGCCGTTGTTGAGCAGCGCCGCCCAGGCCACGCCGGGCACGGCCACGTCCAGGTCGGCATCTTTGGCGATGAGGAAGGCATCCTTGCCACCCAGCTCCAGGTGGAGCTTTTTCATCCTCGGCGCGGCCAGCCGGGCGATGTGCTGGCCGACGGCCGTGCTGCCGGTGAAGGCGATGACGGGCACGTCGGGATGGGTCACCAGGGCGTCGCCCACCGTCTCGCCGGCGCCGGTGATGAGGTTGACGGCGCCCGGCGGCAGGTGCTCGAAGCACTCGGCCAGCATCAGCGTGCTGAGCGGCGTCACCGACGAAGGCTTGACGACCACGGTGTTGCCCGCGGCCAGGGCCGGGGCCACCTTCCAGGCCATCAGCAGCAGAGGATAGTTCCAGGGCACGATGCAGGCCACCACGCCGTAGGGCTCCTTGAGCACCAAGCTGAGCTGGCTGCTCTCGATGCTGGGGATGACGCGCCCCCGGCTGTGCCGCCCGATCTCGGCATAGTAATCGAAACAAGCCGCCGTCCACTCCACCTCGTCCAGGTTTTCGACCAGGGGCTTGCCGCCCTCCAGCGTCATCTGCCGGGCGATGGCCTCGTCGTTGGCCCGAAGCTTACGGGCCACCTCGTGCAAGAAATCGGCCCGCTCGATGGCCGGGATCCAGCGCCACTCGGCAAAAGCCGTCCGGGCTGCCGCTACGGCCTGCTCCACGTCGGCCTGGGTGCCGGCGGGCACGGCGCCGATCACGTCTTCGGTGTAGGGGTTGAGCACCTCGATGGTCTCGTCCGTAGCGCCGGAAACCGGCTCGCCGCCGATCCACATGGTTGCGGTCATACGCTCCCTCCGTTCAGGCTGATTCGTCTCGTCGTCTGATGGCTCCGGTTGTGCGCTATCGCCGCTCGTGACGGCCGTAGGCGCCGCTGCCGTAGGAGCCTAGGTCGATCAGAAAGCCGACGATGAGCAGCAGCCACTCAAAGCCGTTGAGGCCGCCGGGATGAACCAGGACATAGATTACGGCCGTGAGGGGTAAAAAGATGAGGCCCAGGAGCGGGATCAAGATGCCGTCAAAGGCCCGGCCCACCCAGTTGGTAAAGAGCCACATCAAGATGAAAGCCAGGCGCGGCGCACCGGCCGCCAGCAAAGCAAACAAACACGCACAGCCCATGGGCAACTCCTTTCTCAAAAATCCAAGTTGGTGAACTATTCGTCAGTAGGCCCCAATCTCCCACAGCCGATCATCGTCGATCCCAAAATGATGAGCCAGTTCGTGGCGCACCACGCGCCGCACCTGGTCGCGCACCTGCGCCGGGGTGTGGGCGTGCATCAGAATCGGCCGGCGATAGATGCTGATCTTGTCGGGCAGGACCAGGTTGTAGCCCCGGGTCCGCGCCGTGAGCGGCACGCCGTGGTAGAATCCGAGCAATTGCGACCGATGGCGCACGCCCGCCTGGCGCATCGTCTCCCGGTTCGGCCAGTCCTGGACGACGATCTCGACATTGTCCATCCGGTTCCTAAACTCCTCAGGAAGCTCATCCAGGGCTTTGGCGACGAGTTCCTCGAAATCTCTCAGGTCCATAGCTCCATTATACCAGCGAGTCTGGAATTTGTCACGTTGGGTGCCTCAAGGGCTCAAGGCTCACCGATTGCAAAATACTGCAAACTACTCTCTTCATCCCCTGTCACCATGATGCAGGCAGGGGACAGTTCCGACTGCTCACTGCGCCGCCAGATGACGATACCCAGCCACATCATCCAGACAGGCACCAGCAGATTCATCCCCGGCCACAGGTCGGAGCATCCTCTGCCTTTTTTTGTGAACGATGGCATCCGCCATTGGCCCGAGCGAGAGCGTTACACGCTTGGGACACACGAATGTGACGAATGGTCCCCGTATCTTGGCCGTACATAGCGATTACAGTTGATTTCTGGCTCATTGGGGCTGTGCTTCTTTGAACCACCAGGTGGGAAAACTGCCCTTTTTCCCGCCTATCACAAAATATAATTCGGCTCCTTGGTGGAGCTCAGGTACAATACCTGTATCTACAGCCAACC
Source organism: uncultured Anaerolineaceae bacterium (assembly GCA_964387775.1). GTDB lineage: Bacteria > Chloroflexota > Anaerolineae > JAAYZQ01 > JAAYZQ01 > CAYLZO01. The sequence goes on along the minus strand of CAYLZO010000041.1, from coordinate 64 downwards.
AACCCAAGGAGTAGGGCAATCGCACCTATTATGTAAAAGGAGGCAAGCGGAAGCGGACAACTTG
>CAYLZO010000040.1:19754-28051 GCA_964387775.1 uncultured Anaerolineaceae bacterium | reverse complement strand
CAAATGATCCGTTGCATTCACCACCAATTGATGCTATAATTGACCCATCGGCAATGGCTAGAGGGGGTTGATCGTGGAGAGATCCTCTCTATCCTGCCAATTATCGTGTAACCACTGCCACGACGGGAGGGGAGCATGGGAAACGATTTAAAAAGAAGAGATTTACGGCGAGAGCTGGAGCAACTGCGGCAGGAAAACCAGCAGCTCCGCCAGGGCTACGCCTCCCTCAGCCAGCGGCTCATCGGTTTGCGCATGTTGCAGCACATTACCCGCGACCTGGTATCCGAACTGGACGTGGACCGCCTCCTGAAGCGCATCCTGCGCTCGGCCATTCAAGCGGCCGAGGCCACGGCCGGGACCCTTTTTTTGCTCGATTCGAGCGGGGACAACTTGATCTTTGCCGTCGTAGAGGGCGGCGGCGGCGAAGCGCTGCGGGGTCAGCGATTGCCCAGGGACCGGGGCATCGTCGGCTGGTGCCTGAGCCACAACCAGCCCGTCATTATCGCCGATGTGCGAGAGGACGAGCGGTTCTACGGGGACGTCCTGGACGACTTTGGGTTCGGAGTTCGCTCGATGATCTGCGTACCCATGCTCGTCCGAGGCGAGGTCATCGGCGCCATCCAGGTGCTGAACAAGGCCCACGGCCCCCGTTTCGACGACGACGACCTGGATCTGATGGTCTCTTTCACCGCCCAATCGGCAGCGGCCATCGAGAACGCCCGACTGTACCAGGAGCTCAAGCGCGAGCGTGACCGGATCATCGCCGTCGAGGAAGAGATCCGCCGCCGGCTGGCCCGTGATCTTCACGATGGGCCAGCCCAACTGCTGGCCGCCATCATCGTCAACATCGAGTTCGTCCAGAAACTCCTCGACCGCGAACCCCACAGGGTGCTCGACGAACTGGACAACTTGATCCCTTTGGCCCAGAAGGCATTGCGCCAGTTGCGCACGCTGCTTTTTGACCTGCGGCCTGTGATCCTCGAAACGCAAGGCCTGGTTCCGGCCCTCGAATCGTACGTCCGGCGCCAGGAAGAGGTGCGCGATCTCGACCTGCACCTGCAAGTGCGCGGGTTCTCGGGCCGCCTGGTGACCCCGGCCGAGCGCGCCATCTTTGGCATCGTCCAGGAAGCCGTGGGCAACGTCCGCAAGCACGCCCAGGCCCGAAACGTGTGGATCAGCCTGGCAACGCAGAATGGGGATCTCTGCGTGGAGGTACGCGACGACGGGCAGGGCTTTGACGTCGCCCGCGTGGAGGCCGACTACGACCAGCGGGGCAGCCTGGGGATGCTCAACATGCAGGAGCGGGCCGAGACCATCGACGGAGAGCTGGCCGTCCACTCTGCCAAAGGGGAAGGGACCTCTATCTCGCTGACCGTGCCCCTGTCTGGCCTGTGGGAGCTCACCCCCTGAACTCGGTTCGGTCGCAGATTCTCAGTCTAGACCGGCGCCAACGTGCCGGCAAAGATCATCCAGGCCAGCGCCGTCTTGGCCAGCAAACTCAGCACGAGGTACATCCGCTCGCCGAACAGATAGTCCCTCCAAGGCCCGACCTTTTTGTATTGGAGGAACATGTTCAGGGCAAAGATGTTGAAAAAGACAAAGATGGTCGGAATGGGGTATTAACGACCATCACGACCCCCACGCAGACGCACTTGCCAGCGGCGGGACTTCGGGGTATAATGCGGGCAATCTTGAGGAGAGAGGATTTCTGACGTGCCGTCGCGCCTAAAGACATCCCTGTCAATCACCATCATCGCTGCCGCAGCCTTCGCCGCGATCCTGCGGGGTACGCCCCCTGCCCAGGCGGGTGACGAGCGCCTGGTCCTCGCCTTCTACTATCCCTGGTACGATAACAAGACGTGGAACTCGGGCAAGGTGCCCGACGTGCCGCAGACCCCCTACAACTCGGACAACCGGGCGGTGATGGCCCGCCAGGTGGACCAGGCGAAAAACGCCGGCATCGACGCCTTTGTCCTGAACTGGTGGGGGAAAAAGAATCGCACCGAGAAGAACCTGAAAGCTCTGCTGGACGTCGCCGCCGAAAAGGGGTTTCGCGTGTCGGTGGATTTTGACATCAACTCGCCCGTGATGCACGGCCCGGCCAGCTACGCCGAGCACCTGCGCCACCTGCACACCGTCCACGCCGCCCATCCGGCCTACCTGCGCTACCAGGGACGCCCCGTCGTCTTTTTCTACAACGTCTCGCGCCTCTCGGTGGACGCCTGGCGCAACATCCGCAACCAGGCCGACCCCGAGCGCAAGGCGCTGTGGATCGCCGAGGGCACCGAGGTCAAGTATCTGTCGGTGTTCGACGGCCACCACCTCTACAGCGTCACCTGGCGCAACAACGTCCCGCCGTCGCAGACTCTGCCCAAGTGGGCCAAGCGCGTGGCCAAGTACAACCGCCAGCACGGCACGGCCAAGCTGTGGGTGGCGACCGTCATGCCCGGCTACGACGACCGCAAGGTCCGGCCGGGCAGCGGCTTTGCCCGCTCGCGTGACGGCGGCAACTACTACCGGCAATGCTGGCAGGCGGCCATCGCCAGCGAGCCCGCGTGGGTGATCGTCAATTCCTTCAACGAGTGGCCCGAGGGGACCTACATCGAGCCGAGCCGGGCCTACGGGAGCCTCTACCTGGACTTGACGCGGGAGTGGTCGGCCAAGTTCAAGGGCGCAGACCTGGGCGCCCAGGTTCAGCTCCCGCCGCCGGCAACACCCACGCCGGTCCCGCCCAAGCCGACGCCCATCCCGCCCAAGCCGACGCCAACACCCCCGCCCTACCTCCTCGACGGCCAGGTGCTGCCCCTGCCCGACCGACCGGGCGTGGGCTGCGGCTACCTGCTGGCCCCCTGGCCTGGCCGCCAAGACTGGCAGGATGGCGCGGGACGGTACTGGACGATCCAGTGCAACACGGATGTGACCGCCAACGAGGTGTCCTTGATCTACTGAGCCCCGGCCAGCATCGCCCGCAGGGCGTCAAGTTCTCCCAGGGTCAGGTCCCGCCACTCCCCCGGTTCCAAGTCCCGCAAGACCAGCGGCCCAATGCCGACGCGTACCAGCCGCAGCGTCGGATGGCCCACGGCGGCGGTCATATGCCGCACCTGCCGCTTGCGACCCTCGGTCAAAACCAGGCGCAGCCAGGCCGTGGACACGGTCTTGCGCTGGCGGATGGGCACCGGGCGCGGGGGCAGCTCCGGCGGTTCGGACAAGAGCGTGACCTGGGCCGGAGCCGTGCGGCGCCCCTGGACGAGGACCCCGGATCGCAGCGCAGCCATCGCCCGGACATCGGGTACCCGCTCCACCTGAGCGAGATAGATCTTGGGGTGTCTGTAACGCGGGTGGGTCAAGCGATGGGCCAGCCAGGCGTCGTCGGTCAGCAGCAGCAGCCCCTCGCTGTCGAGGTCGAGGCGGCCGGCGGCATAAACGTCGGGCACGTCCACGTAATCGGCCAGGGTGGGCCGCCCATGGGGGTCGGTGAACGTGGAAAGCACCCCGTACGGCTTGTTGAACAACAGGTAGCGGCAGGCATTCTCCGAGACCGGACGCTGCCGTCCGGAGACTCGGCTCAGGCAGTTCTTTTGTCCCATGGGGATAACGGCCCGGCGTTGGTACCTATCGGGCCCTGATCTAACCAGATGGCGTGGCTCTCTGCATCCGGGCCAGGAGCTGACGCCAAATCGGGCCGCCCACCATCGTGTCGGCTACGGCCACGATCTGGCGGATCAAGTCCAGGACGTCCACGTCGCCCTCCCAGTGCTCGCGGACGACGGCCGGGTCGGTGTTCTCCAGCACCTCGTGGAGGACAAAGGCGCCCAGGGCCACGTCGTCGACCAGGCCTGGCGGCCCCAGCACCGCTTCGGGAATCAGGTCGAGGGGGTTGATGAAATAGGCCACCGCTCCGGCCAGCTTGGCCTTGTCGGTCTCGCTGACCCGGTCGTCTTGCGAGAGACGGACCAGGAGCATGAACAAGTCCGGGCCGGCCAGGATAAAGTCGGCGTAGCGGTTGCTCTGGCTCCCCTCGCCACCGGCCCAGATTCTCACCGTTTTCCGCAATTTGTGATAGAACCGTGCCTCGCGCTCGCTCATAGGTCCTCCTTGGTCAGTTCCCTGTAGCTGGATGTGCCATCCAGCCGGAGCGTTATCTGCTCCTACTTTCCAGAAAATTGTACCAGCAAGAAATGGGCTTGTCAAACAGCCGTCAGCGGGCCTGTCCCGGCCCTTCCCGCTTGCGGGCAAAGACGGCCATCTCGCCGACGCGGATGGGAAAGGTGACGTTGGCGACGAGCAGCCGCCCCACCGTCCGCGTCAGCAGATCGGAGAGCGCCGGGCTGTAGTAGCGCAGCCGCCCGAAGGCGTAGTTGAGGTCGATGATCTTGCTGCTGGGATGGATCTCCAATACTTCAAAGCCGTGGCGCTCCAGGAGCTCGGTGATCACCGGGGGCGAGAAAAAGAACGTATGCTCCATCTGCCGGTAGTGGAACCACCGGCGGCCCATCAGCAGGTGCCACAGGCCGGCGCGGTTGGGCGTGTTCAACGTCAACAGGCCGCCAGGCTTGAGCACACGATAGCTCTCCCGGACCAGGGCCGAGGGGTCGGCCACGTGCTCGATGACGTCGTCCATGACCACCACGTCGAACTCGTGGTCTGGATAGGCCGCCTCGGCCAGCTCCCCCGTCACGACGTCCAGGCAATAGTAGTCGCGGGCAATGTGCGTGGCATACTCCGAGACGTCCACGCCGGCCACCTGCCAACCTCGCAGCCGGGCCAGGTCGAGCAAGACGCCCGTGGCGCAGCCCACGTCGAGCAGGCGACCCCGGCGGCCATCGACGAACCACAGGATCTCGTCCAGCCGCCGGTTAAAGAGATTGACGTAGAGGTGCTTGTTCCGCACGTAATCGCTGTAGCCATATTGGGAGATGTTCTCGGTATTGTAGTAGCGTGGGCTGGAATAGAGGTCCCACATCTTGTCCATGTCGGGCAGGGGATGAACCCATTCCAGGCCGCACCCCCGGCACTGCAAAAAGTCCGTCTCGCCTTTGCGAAAGAGGAGGCGGGCGTCGTCGGCGCCACACAGGTTACACGTTGACTTGGTCATGGTTCCATCATCCAGAAAGGTGCGCAGACTCAGGGCAAGTCCAGCTCGGCCAGGTGCAGGGCGTCGGCGCCGTCGGGCAGCGGGAGGCGCTCGCCGGTGAGGGGATCGTAGAGGCCCACGAGCAAACGATAGGTGCCCGGCGCCAGCCCCTCGGACAGGGTCACCCGGTGCGGATCGTCCAGGGGGACGCCCGGCAGCCAGAGCGACGTCGGCCAGCGTCCATCGAGGGGCGGCGCGTCGCCCTGGGCGATGGCTTGCGCCTCCTCGTCGCCGACCAGGTGGACAAAGACGCTATAGTCGGCGTCCAGGTATTCGTCGGTCCGCCAGCGGAGGGTGACGTGCAGCGCGTCCGGCTCCCGTTCGAGCCGGTATCCCTCCAGGGCGATGGCCCCGCCGAACCGGGCGCCCACGGGGCTGATGGGGCCGGGCTCGATGGCCTGCCAGGCCACGGGCAACACGCCGGCGCGAAAGGCGTCCCCGCCGCCCACGGGCAGCCGCTCCTGGGTCGAGGGGGCGTACCAGCCCACCTGGACGTCGTAGAGGCCCGGCGGCGCGCCGGCCGGCACCGTCAGGGTAAAGACGTCACGGACCATCTCGCCGGCGCCCCAGGTGCTGGTGGGATAGAGGCCCTCGTAGGGCTGGTGGTCGTCGCCGGCCCAGCCCTGCCCGGATCTGTCCACCAGGTGGGCGAACGCGGCATAGTCCGTATCGAGCGCCTGCTGGGCTCGCCAGACGGCGGTCAGGCGCATCGTGTCGCCCGGCAGCACGTTGCCGGCCGGCTCCAGGCTCCAGCCCACCAGGGCCAGTTGGTCGCCAAAGGCCGCCCGGCGCTCGTGCTGGAGCGGATCGGGCTCATAGAGGACGTATTTGCCCACCCTGCGGGCGCGGCGGTAGTTGCGGTCCAACTCGGACAGGAACTCGCGGGTGAAACGCTGGTAGCGGTCCACGTCCAGCCGGGTGCCCTGCTCCAGGATGACCAGGGACCAACCCTCCGTGCGCAACTGGTTCAGCTCCCACGATTGGTCCCAGCGGCCGGCGCGGGCCAGTTGGCTGTACTGGAACGAGCAATAGTCCAGCACCTTGCCGTGGGTCACCAGCAAGCCCATGTCCTCCGAGGCGATGGGGTCCGGGGTACGGGCGACGAGGGGCGCGATGGCCTCGTTCGACTGGCGGGTTAGGGCCAGGAAGCGGTCGGCGACGCGGGGCGTGTGCCACATCAGGCCGACCTGCACCAGGACCAGAAGCGGCGCCAGCAGGCGGTAGGGGGCCGTCCCGAGTCGCCGCAGCCGGGCCAGGCCCAGCCCGGCGCAGAGGCTGAATGCCGCCAGGACCTCAAAAAAGTAATTCTCCCAGGCGCCGGCCTTGCCCGCGAACCAGAGGCTGGCCAGGGCAGCCAAGACGTAGACGTCGAGGGGCGTCACTTTGGCCCGGAGGGAGCGGGAGCGGTCGAGCAGGAACTTGTCGGCCAGGTACCACGCCGTCAGCAGGCCCAGGATGGCAAAGGTCGTGACAAAGTCGACCTGCTGTCTGACAAACTCGTCCCAGAGGAAGGGGTTGACGTTGCTGGCCACCAGGCCGTACCAGAAGGCGCCGCCGGTCAGGGCGTTGATGAGCAGAAAGAGGCCGCCCCCCAGGGCCGCCAGGGCAGCCCCCAGCTTGATGGCTTGCCAGCGGTCGACGAAGAAAAAGAGGTAGACCAGGGCCGCCGCCGGGGCAAATATAAAGGACTGCTTGGCATAGAGGCCCCCGACAAAGAGGACGACGGCCAGCCAGAACCAGGCCCGGCCACGCCCCTTCGCGCGGGCGGCTCCGCGCGAGACGGCGTACAAGCCCCCCAGCGTCAACGCCAGCCCGATCAGGTCCACCCGGAAGAGGGGTGACCAGTCGTAGACGTAGGGCGAGCCGACGAAGAGCAGGGCGGCGCTGACGGCCGGCAGCCAGTGGCCGCCCTCGCGCCGCACCCAGGCCATGATGAGGGCAGCGAGGGCGGCGATAGCCAGCAAGGTCCAGATGCGCCCGGCGGCGTAGGTCAAGCCCAGGACCGGCGTCAGCGCCAGGGCCAGGAGGATGGTCAGCGGCGGGTAGTTGGCCATGACGTAGGGATAGCCTTCGGCCATCTTGTAGATGGGCCGGCCCTGGGCCCACTCCCGGACAAAGTGGAGGAGGAATCCCTCGCCGTAGTCGAGTTGGTAGGGAAAGAACAGGCCGGTGCCCGCCAGCCAGGCGGTCAGCCCGGCCAGGTAGAGCAATCCGGCCAGGGCCAGCGCCCACGGCAGCCAGCTCAGCCAGCGACGCCGATTCAATTGCATGCCCGTCGTCTCGCGCTCCATAGGGGGGCTATTATACCCCGGTCCGGGAGAAGTGCAAAGTCGGGAGCCGGGGCTGCACACGCGGGCTAGGGCTCGATGCGGACCGTGCCCAGCACGACCCGCGCCCGGGGGTGCCCCTCGGCGTCGAGGGTCAGGCAGGGGACAACATCGGCAGCGCGATACATGCCTACCTCGACGGTGTAGGGACCGGGGGGCGCGTCGGCCGGTACGTCCAGCGTCACCGTGTCGTGGATCGCCTCGCCCGGCACCCAGAGGAGGGTCGGCGCCTCGCCGTCCCGGGGCTGGCCGTCCCAGCCGGCGACGGCGTTGCCCCCGGCGTTTAGGAGCTTGACGTAGACGCTATAGTAGGCGTCGATCTTGCCCAGGGCGCGCCAGGTGAGACGCACCGGCAAAGGCTCTCCGGGAGGGGCCATCTCCGGGAGCTGCCAGGCTTCCAGCCGGGCGGGCACCGGAAAGGCATCGTCGCCCTGGTCGCCCACCTCCACCGTGCCGACGGCGGTCCAGGCGCCCAGGGGCCCCTGCTGCTCGTTCAGGACGAGGCTGTAGGTGCCAGGCGCAGAGGGGGCCACCAGCGGCACAGGCACCACGGCGGCACCGCCCTCCGGCGAGATGGCCAGGGGCACGTCGGCCTCGGCCCTGGACGCCGTCTCCTGGCCAGCCAAGGCCCAGACCGACATAGGCCGGAGGCCGTCGGTGGGCCGAACCGCGTATCCCCGCTCCCCCTCGTTGAGAACAATGACGTAGGCGGTGTAGGGCTGGCCCGCCACGGACCGGGGCGGGAAATACTTGCGGATCGCCAGGCGCGACGGGTCGAAGGCGCGAGGTCGCACCTCGTAAACGCGATCGGTGCCCCAGGTCTCGAGCAGGCTCAG
>CAYLZO010000040.1:0-19744 GCA_964387775.1 uncultured Anaerolineaceae bacterium | reverse complement strand
CAGATCGTCGGAGCGGGCCAGGTCCTCTTCCATCGTAGCCCGGCGCGCCGCCGGATAGCGGCCGGCGTGGACGACGACGTAGGCCACGTCCAGCGCCTGGAGCAGGCGCACGCTCCGCTCCGAGGGAAAACGCTCCATTTCGTAGACGATTTGGCCGTGCTTGGGCGGGACAAAGCCGCTGTAGCCGTCGGGGGTGGTGTGCCAGTGGGTCGTCGAAAAGTACTGGTATTCGAGCTGCGGCCCGCCGGGCGTAAAGGCCATCGGCAGCTCCAGGATCGGCGCCTCCGGCTGCTGCGCCAGCCAGCGGTAGACGGGCGGCACCTCGTCGCCGACGGGCACCGGTTCGACCCGGGCAGCGGGCCAGACCGCAGACTCCAAAGTTACAAGTAGCAAGGCACAAGTAACAAGTGACAGACGCTTCCACTTGTCACTTGTGCCTTGAAACTTGAAACTTGAAACTCCGTAGCCGGATAGGACGGCGAGGGCCAGCATCACCAGGGCGTCAAAACGGACGGGCGCGCGGAGCGCCTTGAAGCCGGGCACCAGGGCGTAGAGCCAGGCGTAGGGCAGGGGAACGTCCAGGCCGGCCGGCTGGCCGGGGGCCAGGTAGAGGCGCGGGCCGAGGGACAGGACGAAAGCGGCGAGCAGCAAGAGGAGGAAGAACCAGCGGAGGCGGCCCCGGCCCCGGATCAGGCCCACGATGCCCAGCCCGAGGGCGACGAATCCGGGAAAGAGGGCGTCCACGGGATAGCCGCCGGCGATGGGCGTGTCGTCGCTGGGCAGCCAGCGCCCGTGGAGCACGCTGTCGGGCGGCACCATCAGGTATTGGCGCAGACTGGCGGAGAAGGGCTCGTTGTCGGCCAGGCTCCGCTCAAAGCCGAGCTCGCGCTGGACCTGGAAGTAGGGCAGGGCGAAGGGGAGGAGGAGGAGCAGGAGGCAGGTGGCGGTGAGGAGCAGGTAGGTGAGGCGGCTTGCGTGATGCGTGATGCGTGATGCGTGTTGCGTGTTGCGTGCGCGCAGCCAATATCCAATATCGAATAGCCAATAGCCAAAAGCGGCGAGGGCCAGGAGGATACCGTAGTAGAAGGAGGAGAGCGCCTGGAGCCAGAAAAAGAGGGCAAAGGTGGCCGCATGCCGGGGCCGGGGGCGCCGGAGCAGGCTGTAGAGCGACAGCAGGGCGAAGGGCAGCCACTGGGTGGTCAGGAGTTGGGCCTGGGCCAGGTTGGTCAGGCGGTAGGAGGAGAAGGTGAAAATGAGGCCGGCCACGAGCCCCGCCCCGGTCGAGCCGGCGAGCTTGCGCACCAGGAGATAGGTGCCCAGCCCGGAGAGCACGAAGGAGAGGAGGAGGGCCACGTTGTAGCCCAGCACCGGGTTGCCGGTCGCCGCTGTGAGGGGCAGGGCCAGCAGGGCATTGCCCAGGAGCAGCTCCGAATAGGCCAGGGTGCGGGGATAGGGATGAAAGACGTTGGCGTCAAAGAGGTGGAGCGGGTCGGTCAGAAGCGCGTGCCCGTCCCAGGCCGTGATCCAGACGTTGAGCAGGGCGTCCTGCCGGTCCTCCACGGCGTCGTCCAGGTGGAGGGGCAGGGGATAGGTCAGCACCAGGCTGAGAACTGTGAAGAGCAGCAGGGCTGCCAGGATTCCTTTGCGCACCGTTCCCTTCTTTTCCAAAGTGCGAGCATTATACTCCAGACGGCAGGGAGGGGCAAGTGAGCGCCAGCGGCCTGCCCGGTTTGGGGACAGCGCCATGTTGACGAGGCGGTGGTTTTGCCGTATGATGAAGGGGTGGATCGAAACGTGAACCAAGGCAACTGAGCCCTGAGGAGTGAACGAGCCGTGCTAGACAAGATCAAACTGATCGAAGACCGATACATGGAACTGAACCGCCTGATGGCCGATCCGGAGGTGGCCCGCGACCACGTCCAGGTGACCGAGTACGCCCAGGAGCAATCCGAGATCGAGGAGCTGGTCCTCAAGTACCGCCGCTACCAGGCCCTGGAGCAGGAGTTGGCCGACACGCAGGCGCTGATGGAGATGGAAGAAGGCGAAGAGATGAAGGAAATGGCCCAGCAAGAGATCGGGCGCATCGAGGCCGAGATGGAGGACCTGTACGAAACGATGCGCGTCTTGCTGCTGCCCAAGGACCCCGCCGACGAAAAGAACGTCATCATCGAAATCCGGGCCGGGGCCGGGGGCGACGAGGCCGGGCTCTTTGCCGCCGATCTCTACCGCACGTATACCCGCTACGCCGAGAATAAAGGCTGGAAAGCCGACATGCTGAATTTCCACGATACGGGCGTGGGCGGCTTCAAAGAAGCCATCTTTGAGATCAAGGGCAAAGGGGCCTATTCGCGCTTCAAGTACGAGAGCGGCGTGCACCGCGTCCAGCGCGTGCCCGTCACCGAATCCCAGGGCCGCATCCACACCTCGACGGCGACGGTGGCCGTGCTGCCCGAGGTCGAAGACGTGGAGGTCCAGATCGACCCCAGCGACCTGGAGACCGACGTCTACATCTCGTCGGGGCCAGGCGGCCAGCACATGCAGAAAAACGCCACGGCCGTGCGCATTACCCACAAGCCAACGGGCATGGTCATCGCCTGCGAGAGCGAGCGCAGCCAGACCCAGAACCGCGAGCGGGCCATGGCCATCCTCCGCTCCCGCATCTACGAAGCCGAGATGCGGCGCCAGATGGAGGAGCGGGGCGAGGAGCGCCGCCTCCAGGTCGGCTCGGGCGAGCGCAGCGAAAAGATCCGCACCTACAACTATCCCCAGAACCGGGTCACCGACCACCGCATCGGGCTGACCCTCTACCGCCTGGACACCATCATGGACGGCGACCTGGACGAGTTCATCGACGAGTTGGCTACGACGGAGCAGGCGGAGCGCTTGCAGGCGCTGGGAGAATAAAGATGTCTACTTTCCCCCTGATAGAATTTGGGAGTGTGCTAAAGGAGTTGGAAACGTCCTTACAGACAGAGGATGGTCTGTGAACTTTGCGCGGCTTCATTGACACGGCCAAGCGCATCTACTCTCTCGGATCTGACACAAAAGTTATTTCCAAAGCGCTAGAACTCATGTTGTTGCCTCCTATTACCGAGTTTTGGGCCGCTCGTGATTATGACGTAATTCCAGCTAGACATCAGAACTTCTACCCTGATCTCAGCCTGATCTCCCCAGAAGGGGGTAAATTGGCCCTTGACCTGAAGACTTGCTATCGGCTGTTCACGACTTCTGGCGAGTTTAGGGGTAGCGGGAATACCCGGAACATCGGGTCAGTGAGAGACATCGAGGCTCTTCAACAAGGCAAAGGACCTTTTACCCATCTGGGCGCCATCGGAAAGCAAGTGTTTGACGAGTATTGGCAGCAATACCTCAATCGGGACATGGCAAGAGCTGCTGAACTCGCAAAACCCCCATTCCGCAACCTGAAAGAGTACCTGCGCTATCGAAACCGAACAGATCTTCTAGAATTATTGGAGTAAAGTCGTGCAGCAACTGACTTTTGATAGCCTTCGTGTTAACACAGTGCCATCCACTCGTTATCAGGGGAGCAAGGCCAAGCTAATGCCCTGGATTGGAGAGATCGTCCGTACGCTCCCATTCGATACGGTTCTCGATGCTTTTGGCGGGACAGGGGTCGTCAGCTATTGGCTCAAGCAGGAGGGAAAAGAAGTCACTTATAATGACATCTTGCGCTTCAACTATTTGATCGGCTCTGCTTTGGTGGAGAACGATTCTGTAACTTGGAATGACTCCGAAGTCGAAGCTTTGATGCAACCCCGATCGGATCGACTATACCGATCTTTCATAGCCGACACATTCCATGACATCTATTACACAGACCAAGAAAACCATTGGTTGGACGTCGTCGTCCAGAACATTGCTGCCTTGCCCGACTTTCACAAACAGGCTGTGGCCTACTACGCACTCTTTCAGGCATGTTTGGTTAAGCGTCCTTTTAACCTATTTCATCGCCGGAACCTCTACTTGCGCTTCGCCGACGTCGAGCGGTCTTTTGGCAACAAAACGACCTGGGATACGTCCTTTGAAACGCATTTCCAGACGTTTGTGGACGAGATAAATACCTTGATCTTTGACAACGGGCGTGAAAATCGAGTTCTTAATCAAGACGCACTCGAGATCGAAGGGCAATTCGACTTGGTCTACATAGACACGCCCTATCTCTCCCGGCGCGGAACCGGAGTCGACTACCATCATTTCTATCATTTTCTGGAGGGTCTGGCCCGATACGATGAATGGCCAGATAGGGTAAACTACAAATCGAAACACCGACGCCTGAAAAGGGTTTACAATCCCTGGACCGACAAAAACGCCGTCCACAATGCATTCCAGCGGTTATTTCACCGCTTCAGTGACGCTATTCTCATTGTATCTTACCGTTCTGACGGGATCCCCTCTATTAGAGAACTCGAACGAATGCTAAACTCTGTCAAGAGAAAGGTCTCGGTCCACCGGATGACCGACTATCAATACGTCCTCAGCACAAGAAGAACGGACGAGGTTTTGCTGGTGGGAACCTGAATATGCTAGCCAAGAACGCACTGTCGCGGGCAGTCATCCAGTTACGCAACGAAGGCGTCGAGTCTCCCCGGCTCGACGCCGAATTGTTGTTGGCGCGCGTCCTCGGCGTGAACCGGGCCGCGATCCTCACGCGGCCCGAGTGGCGGCTGACGCCCAAGGAACTGACCGCATTTCGCCGCCTGGTCAACCGCCGCGCCGCCCGCGAGCCGCTGGCCTACGTCGTCGGCCACCGCGCGTTCTACGACCTCGACCTGGTCGTGAGCCCGCACGTCCTCGTGCCCCGCCCCGAGACGGAGCTGCTGGTCGAGCGGGCGCTGGAGCTGGCCCGCCGGCGGGAGGGACCGCTGCGGATCGCCGACGTGGGCGCCGGCAGCGGGGCCATCGCCGTGACGCTGGCCGTCCACCTGCCGGCGGCCACCGTCTACGCCCTGGACGACTCGCAGGGAGCGCTGGAAGTGGCGGCCGAGAACGCCCGCCGCCACGCCGTGGCGGATCGGGTGCACTGCCGCCACGGCGATCTCTTGGCGCCCCTCGGCCAACCGGTGGACCTCATCGCGGCCAACCTGCCCTACGTCACCACGGAGGAATGGGAGGGTTTGGCGCCCGAGATCCGGCGCTACGAGCCCCGGGCCGCCCTCGACGGCGGCCCCGACGGTCTGGGCATCATCCGCCGGCTGCTGGCGATGGCGCCACCCTACCTGTGGCCCGGCGGGGTGCTCCTGCTAGAGATCGGCGCGAGCCAGGGGGCCGCGGTGGCCGCCCTGGCTCGTGAGCATTTCCCCCAGGCTGAGGTGCGGGTCGAACAAGATTACGCCGGCTTGGACCGGCTGGTCATCGCGACGATAGATTAGCGGTAGGATTATAGGCCAAAACGCACACCCAGCGTGCGCAATGTCGTACGTTCGATTTCAGTCATCCGCTCCGGTGGCAAGACACCCCATCGATCTACCAATCCCCGCTTGTCGAGCGCGCGAATCTGATGGCAGATTGCCACTGAATCGTGTCTCAGTCCGCCTTCGCCAGCCGGCACAAAGACGCACGTGGGCAACTCACGCATCGCCAGGTTGCCGATAAATGGAATGACGACGACAGTGAGCGTGACCGGGATCAATCGATCATCCTCAAAGATGAGCACTGGGCGGCGTCCCGCCTGTTCGGAGCCTTTGACCGGATTCAGATCGGCCAAATAGACGTCACCGCGATTCATAGGAACGTTCCTCTTCTCGAAGAACCTGGGCGTAGTAAGATAGTCCGATCTGAGCCAGTTCCCGATCTTCCTCCGCAAAGTCAGCGTACAGAGCCTGTAGCGCGTTGGGATCGTCTAATAGCACCTCGTCCCGATCGACCGCCTCGGAACCTGCGTGCCGCCAAACCAGGAACTCGACAAAGTCCAATACCTCAGCAACCTTGTCTTTCGGCAACCTGCGCAGTCCACTTTGCACTCGCTGAGCTATCGTGCCCGTTGACTCATTCATAAGCCCTCCCTACTGTCCAGCATCTAGATGTGACATTATTCTACGCGGTCCAGACTTGCATGTCAAGGAGATCACTCACCGCTATTTGTAGGCCACCACCCCAAACGCTTCTGAACGGCGGACCACTCGCCGGAACCCGGCTTCCTGCAAGCGCCGCACCACACCGCGCAAGACGTTGCGCCCGGTGCGGCTGCCCGGATCGCCGACGTAGTGAAAGAGCCGGCCCCTGCCGGCCAGCACGCGGTGCAGGTGCCGGTAGAATTCGCCCGAATAGAGCTCGCCGGCCAGGCGAAAGGTGGGCGGGTCGTGGAGCACGCGCGCAAAAGACTCCTCCTCGAAGGTTTGCACGACGCCAAAGCTGTCGCCGAAACGCTGCTCGATCCGGGGGTTGTCAAAAAGCTGGCGCGACCAGGGGTTGAGCCGGGCAATCTCGAGCACGACCGGATCCAGCTCGACGGTGACGACCTGCTCGGCGGTCCTGGCCGCCTCGATGGCCGTGTAGCCCAGGCCCGTGGCCGTGTCGAGCATCCGCCCAAAAAGCGGCGAGAGGGCCTTGACCTTGAGTTTCGTGTCTTGATCGGGCGTCACGTCCCTGATGCGGTGCATGGGAAAGCCCGATATCTGGAGGGTAGGCGCCCGCTCGGTGGGCATGAGGCTGTAGTAGCGATTGAACGCCTCGGAGAAGCGCTCGATCGGTTCAGCGCGGCCGTCCGTCACCACGAAGCAGAAGGTGTCGCTGTCGTGGATCTCTTCGACGTCGGCCCAGGGCAGCCGCTCACCGCCGGGAAGCACCACGCCGCCAGCCTGGAGCGAGACGCTGGCCTGCGTGAGGCCCAGATCCAGCGAGGTCGTGGCCAAAGAGGCCCCCTCCTCCCGGGCGCGCAGCAGGGGAGCGACCTGCACGTGAGACAAGACGATCTCAGGCATCGAACAGCAGCTTCATCTGCTCCAGGTCTTCCAGCGAGCCGACGACCGTCACCCAGTCGCCAGGCTGCAACCGGGTATAGTCGTGGGGGATGAGGACGTGCCCGTCGCGGCGGAGGGCCAGGATGTGGGCGTCCAGCGGCAGGCACAGGTCCCGCAGGGGTAAGCCAAAGAGATCGGGATCGCCGACTTCCAGATCGATGACGTCCCGATCCTCCGTCATGCCCAAAAGCAGGGACGTGGCGGCCGGCGAGCGCACAAAGTGATCCATGAGGCCGACCAGGGCCGTGGTCGGGTCCACCACCAAGGCGCCCAGCTCGCGAAAGCGCTCCCGATGGGCCCGATCGTTCAGCCGGACCACCAGGTTCTCGATCCCAAAATGCTCGTAGGCCAGCTCGCAGACCCGATAATTCTCTTCGTCCGAAAGCAGGGTGACGATGGCCTCGGCCTGGCCCGCATTGAGCGAATGTAGGGTGTCCAGGCTCAGATCGGGGACGGCGTAGAGGTCGATCTCTGGGCTGACTTCCGCTTCGACTTGGGTGATTTCAGGAGAGGCAACCTTGACCTCCCAGCCATGATTGTGCAACTGGTGGGCCAGGGCCAGCGCCTGGCCGCCGTACCCGAAAATGATCGCGTCGCGCACCCCATCGAAATCGGGCGTTTCGGCCCGCAGGCGCGATTCCTTCACCAGGTTGACGGCCCACTTGAACAGCGGCGGCCCGACGATCTGGTTCACGACGATGACCGAGATAATCATCGTCGCGAAAGCGGAACCCCATCCGGGGAACTCGACCGCGACCTCTTTGGCCAGGCCTAGACCTACCCCCGCCTGGGTGACAAAGGCCATCCACGAAACGCGGTTGAAGCGCGGCGGGTCGCCGGCGATGGCCCCACCGCTGAACGAACCGGCAAAAATGGACACCAGACGCACGGCAAACAGCGCCAGGGCAATGGCCCAGGTTTTGACCAGCAGGTCCAGGGCCAACGAGGCCCCGGTCAGGGTGAAAAACGCGACATAGATCGGCGGGCCGGCGTCGTGGAGAATCTGGTCAAATTCCTCGCGGAAGGGGGTGTAGTTTGTGATCATAAAACCGGCGATCATGCAGACTAACAGCGGTTCCAACAGAATTTCGGCGGGCAGGTAGCGGTGACTCAGTACACGAACGTGGTGCGACAGAAGAAACGCCCCATAACCCACCAGCAGGATGGCGCCGATCTTGATGATGCTCCTGACGTGACGCGCCAGGATAAAGCGCAGGACGCGGCCCAGGACATACCCCGCCCCCGCCGCCAGCAGCAGATCGGTCGCCAGCAGGGCCACAAAGCCCAGGTCGAGGCCCACATCCGTCAGCAGGCCATCAGCGATGGACGAACTGGTCGCAAAAAGGACGATAACCACAATGTCCGTGACCATCGTCACGCCCAGCACCATCTGGGTAAAGGGGCCCTTGGCCCGCAGCTCGTTGACGATGGCGATGGCCGACGAGGGAGAGCGGGCCACCAGGATCGCTCCGGCCAGCAGCGAGACGGCGATTCGGCCCGTGAACGACATCTCTTGCATAAAGGGCACAAAGCCCGCCAAGGCCAAGGTGGTCACGCTGCCCAGCACAAAGGTGGCAATGACCTGTGCGACGGTCACCCACTTGATGCTCCGCAGCCGTCCGCGCAACTCGGTCAGGCACAGTTCGCTGCCAGCGGCAAAGGCGATGAAGGCCAGGGAGAACTCGTCGACGAAACGCAGGTTCTCGACGGCGCCGGCCGGGATGAGGCCCAAGACGTAGGGGCCGGCCAGAATTCCCGTGAACAGGAAGCCGGTGATCAGGGGCAACCGGGCTTTGACAAAAAACTGGGCGATCTGTTTCGAGGCCAGGGCAACGATGGCAAAGCCGATAAGAAAGACAAGCAGTGTCTGATAGGTCTCCATAAACTCGCTTTCAGCTGCGCGGCTGCGTCGTGTCAGACAATCCAGTCAGCAGGTCGTGACTGTCGCCGTCTTCGCCCACGTAACTTTCGGCCAACTGGAAGCATTCCCACGTCTGCAACTCGCGCATGATCTCGGGGGGCAGCGCCGAAAAGACGCTGTCGGGGTTCAGTTGCGTGGCGTGGCACTGGATCGCCGCCCGCTTGGCGTCCCAAAAATCCTGGACAAAGACGTCGGTGGTGCACGCCTCGTCGGGCAGGCCGATGCCCTTTTCCAGGCGCTCCCGGTAGCGCCTGGGGATCTCGATGCCCAATTCCTCCATCTTGGCCGCCATCTCGCGGAAAAAGCGGTGGGGAATGGCCGTGTAGTAGAGCTTCTGGGCCTGGTGCGGCGCCAGGCCAATCCCGATCTGCTCCGGGTAGCGGGCCGGGTCGGCGGCGGCGGCAAAGGCTTCCTTGGCGTGATAGTGGATGGCGACGTGGTCGGGATGGCCGTAGCCGCCGCTCTCGTCGAACGTGACCAGCACGTTGGGGCGCTCGCGACGGATGAGGGTCACGATCTTGCCCACGACCTCGTCGAAATCGGCCATGGTCAGCGCGTCGGGCTCCAGGTTCGCCGGCGTGCCCGCCATGCCCGAATCGCGGTAGCCGAGCAGGTGCAGGGCGTCGATGCTCAGCGTCCGGCAGGCACAGCGCAGTTCTGCCTCGCGCACCTGGCCCAGCCGTTCCGCCGTGGCCAACTCGGGAGCGGCGATCTCGCCGGCCTCGCCCAGCGTGGCACAGACGAGCACCACGCGCACGTCGGGATCGGCGCCGTAGCGGGCCAGCGTCCCGCCGATGCCGAAGGACTCGTCGTCCGGGTGGGCAAAGACGGCCATCAAGGTGTGACGGCCGTCGCCGGTCGCGTTATTCGGCATACTCAAAGATCTGCAAGACGTTGCCGTTCAGGTCCTCGAAAGCGGCCAGCCGCACCCGGTCATATTCAAAGATGCCGCCGATAAAGCGGACGCCCTTGTCTTCGAGTTCGGCTTTGGCCGCCTCAATGTCGTCTACCTCAAAAACCAGCGTCGCTCCCTCGCCCACCCCCAGCTCGGGGCGGCCCTCGGGGCCAGAGCCGTACCGCCGCAGGGCGACGGTCACGTTGCCGGCGTCCAGCTCGACCCAGTCCTCCGATTCGTACTCGACCGGCAAACCGAGCGTGTCCCGGTAGAACGCAAGCGCTCTCTCCATGTCGTCCACGTTGAAAAAGACGTCGTCAACCTTCGTAAACATATCTTCCCCTTTCAATCTATTTCACTAACTTCAACTATATCAAATCCACTTCCAGCTCACGCATCACGTCTCACGCTTCTCAAACCTCGCGTCCCGCTCCATCGTCAGCCGCAAGCCGGCCTTCAGATCGGTCTGGGGTTTCCAGCCGAGCAGTTCCTCCGCCCGCCGCACGTCGGCGACGAGACGCGAGACCCCGCCCGACTGCTCCAGGTTATGCAGGATGTTCACCCGCTGGCCTGTGATACGCGCAACCTGATCGGCCAGCTCGTTGATGCTGACCCCCTGCCCCGAGCCGACGTTGATGACGGCCCGGTCGACGTCGGTGGCCGTGCAAGCGGCCACCAGGGCGTCCACCACGTCGTCCAGGTAGACGAAATCGCGGGTCTGGGTGCCGTCGCCAAAGATGACCAGCGAGCCCCCCAGCTGCGCCTGCTTGAGCAACTGGGGGATGACCGGCGGGTGGCTGGGCGGCAGGTCCTGGCCCGGCCCGTAGGCGTTAAAGATGCGCAGCGCCACGGTCTCGATGCCGTACAAGGTCCCCAGGGTCGAGACATAGTACTCGGCCGCGATCTTGCTCACGCCATAGGGCGAATTGGGGTAGGGCGGCTGGTCCTCGCCGATGGGCTGCCGGGCCTGCTCGCCGTAGAGGGCCCCCGACGAGGCCAGGACGACCCGTCTGACGCCGGTGTCACGCATCGCCTCCATCAAGCACACCGTTCCGCCCACGTTGACCTCGTTGTAATCGCTGGGATAGTAGACCGACTCGGGGACGCGCACCCGGGCGGCCAGGTGATAGACGCAGTCCACCCCCTGGAGCAGCGTCCACAGCTTGGGAACGTCCTTGACGTCGCCGCGACTAAAGAGGACCTCGGAGGTCAGCCGCCGGGTGTCCCCCGCCGTCAGATCGTCCACGACCAGGACCGTGTGATTGTCGTTCACGAGCCGGTTGGCCAGGGCCGCGCCCAGGAAACCGGCCCCGCCGGTGATGAGGATGCGCATCTCGCTAGGCCTCCACCAGTTCGGGCCAGACCGGCACGAACATCTGCCATTGCTCGGGCCAGCAGAGGATGGCCGACTCCAGGGTGTCCAGCACGCGCCGCATGTTCAGGTGCACGTCTTCCTTTTGATCCCCGGTGCGGATCATCTCGATGGGGGGCTCCACGTGAAAGACGTACTTGTCCGTCTCGGGGGAGAGGACGCAGTAGGCGACGATGACGTCTGCGTCGGTTCTGAGGGCCAGCCGGACGTGGCCCGAAGGCACGCGAGTTAGGCGGCCAAAGAAGGCAACCTCTTTGTCCAGCTCGCTCACGGGCCGGTCGCCGCCCACCGTGACCGTGCCCCCCCGCCGCAGGAGCTGGATCGCCTGGCGGAGGGCCGCCGGGCTCAGCGGAGTAATGGCCATTCCGCTGCGCCGCCGGAGCTCGTTGGTCCACTGAAAGCCGGGCGGGGGATTGGGCAAGGTGAGCACCTGAAGCTCCGGCACGTAGCCGGCCATCGCCTGCCCCGCCAGGTCAAAGTTGCCCAGGTGCGGGATCGCCATCACGGTCCCCCGGCCATTGTGCAGCACAGAATCAAGCAGAGCTCGCGTGGGATCGGACACTTCGATCAGGTCGCTGACTTGCTTATGGGGCAGACCCAGGGCGCGATAGAGATCGTAGTAACCGCGGATGGCAAAATAGAACACATGCCGGGCCGTCTGCCTTACGAGGGACGCGTCGGGCTCTAGTTCCAAGACCTGGCTCAAGTTGGCCTGCACGATCCGGTAGATCTTGGGTTCGAGCTTGGAAACGAGGCAGGCCATCAACAAAGCCAGGCGGCGGCCCATCTGGGCCGGCGTATGCTGGCTCACAAACATGCTCAGCCGCATGGCGAGTGGGTTATTGACTATATCTTGCAAATTCATCGTTATCCTGTCTGTTCCATCACCTTATCGTCCACGTCTTTGAGCAGCATGGGCGCCTCGACCAGGACCGGCGCGCCCCGGACGACGCAAAACACTGTGGCGATCCAGCTCAACACGACGGCCCCGATCCAGATCGCCTCCGCCAGGTCAGCCCGGGCTGTGCCCGCCCAGAGGTCGCGCAAGCCGAGGGCCAGGGCCAGGGTGCAAAAGGCGCCGGCCTTGGCCAGGCCATAGGTGGACCGCATAAAGTTGGAGGCCACCAGCCGGCGCCCCCACTTGGTCCGCATCATGCCGAAGGACGTCTCACCCCAGATCAGGCTAAAGCTGCGGACCGTGTCTACCAGCGTGCCCCGGATGATGACGATGATGGGGATGGCCACCGAGATGAGGCCCAGGTGGGCGTATACCACCCACATCACCAGCTCCACCACCCGGTCCACGGCGATGTCGAGCTTGCTGCCCAGGATGCCCACCTCTCGCCGGTGGCGGGCCACCAGCCCGTCGAGGCTATCCATCAGGATGAGGACCAGCACGAGACCGGCGGTCGCCACCCGAACCCCCGGGCTGCCGATGTAGAGCAGCAAAACCACGAGAATAAGCAGGGGCAGCCGCGCCAAGGTAATTGTGTTCGCCATGTTTCTATACCTAACCTGGATAAATCGGAACCAAAAGGGCGAGACGCTGCCCACGAAATTCTTGCTCAATGTGCCAGGATTTCATGGGTTAGGCCCTATCGACCGTTTTTCTTGAGCAGATTCAAGTATAGCATCGCCAGCCCGATTTGCCAAACCCGAGTCCGGCAACGGTTTCGCTCGGTTGGGGTCCCGAAGCTTTTGCCTACTTCCGGTTGCCTACTTCCGCTCGTGATCCCAACCCTCGGCGATGCGCTGTAAGAGGCGGATCAGCGCTGCCTGGATCTCCTCGCCCCAACGCCAGAAGACAAAAGCGGCTCCACCCAAGCCGACCAGGGCCACGATCCACCACACCGGGCCGAGCTGAGCCGCATTGGCCCCGATCCAAACGGCGGCGAAAACGCCCGGCGTCCGGCCGACGACCATCAGCAGGAGAAATCGCCGGGGGGACATAGGCGTCAGTCCGGCGGCCAGGCAGACCACGTCGTCGGGCAGGAGGGGAAAGAGCCAGAGCAGGAAGAAAAAGAGGGAGCCGCCCCGCTCGGCCCAGGCGTCGAGTCGTTCCACCTGGTCGGCGTCGGCCAGCCTGCGCAAGACGGGCCGGCCCAGGTGCCGAGCCAGGGTAAAGCTGATGAACGAGCCGAGAGCGATGCCTGTTATGGCGTAGAGCGCTCCCCACCACGGGCCAAAGAGATAGCCGGCCGCGGCCTCGATGGTCGTGCCGGGAACGGGACCGAGGACCGCCTGCGTCATCTCCAGCAGCACGATGACGGCCGGACCCCACGGCCCAAAGTCGGCCACCCAGGCGCGGATCTTGTCCTGGTCGGCGATGAACTCGTAGATCGGCCGGCCCCAGACGACGAGCACTGCGATTAGAACCGCCAGAGCCAGTCCCACGGCAAGCCAGGCCCACTTCCGGTCAGGGGCCTGCTGTTCGGACATGGACCGCTAGCCGCCGCCCGCCGCGAGGCCGGGCAGGGGCAACTCGGCCTCCAGCAGGTAGAAGCCGCCCAGCGACTCGAACCCCTCGGCCCGAAACACCGCCCGCAGGTCTCTCTCCTGTTGGGGCACCAACATACCGAGCTCGTCCAAGCCGGCCGCCTGGGCCCGCTCTCGGGCGGCGCCCACCAGCGCCCGGCACGCGGCCTGGGTCGAGGCTTCCAGCGATTCGACCCAGGCTCCCCGGTAGAGCAGGGTCTGCACGTCGAGCCAGGCGGCGTAGCCGACGGGCCGCCCGGCCTCCTGGGCCAGGAGCAGGGTGAGGCGCGGATGCAGGGCCTCGGGAGAAACGCCGGCCAGCCACACGCCGGCCTCGGCGGGGTCGGCCGTCTCGCGCACCTCGACGCCGGGGATCTCCCTGTCCGCAGGGGCCTCCGTGCCGGGGCGGCAGACGAACAACTCGCGCACCTCCGGCTGCCGCCGAAAGCCGACCCGGGCAAAGGCCCGCAGCGACGGCTCGTTGTCGGTGGCGACGACGGCTCGCGCGCGGGAGGCCAGGCGCTTGCCGGCGTCGCTGGCGGTGCGGATGAGGCGCCCGGCCAGGCCGCGGTCGGTCCACGCGGGCCGCACGGCCAGCAGGTCGATCTCCCACCTGGCAGACTGCAATCCCTCCACCAGGAAGGCGATGACGAAACCGACGACCTCCTGATCGGCCTGGGCCAGCCAGGCCCGCGGTGGCCCCTCGGCCAGCATGGCCTGCACCTGCCCGGCAGTGTAGGGCGATTCGTCAAAGGTCGCCCGTTCGACGGCCAGGAGGCCCTCGGCGTCGGCCAGGGAGCCGTCAAAGGCACGGATGATGGTCGTCGCACGTTCACGTTCTTCCATGCGATGCACTATACCAACAAACTGCACCTCCGTCAAGGTTGCTTGCCAGACAGCACCAACGATGGTAAAATGCTAAATGCTCAATGACCAATTACCAATGTCCAGTGACCAATTTGGGATTTGGTCATTGGTCATTGGACATTTTATAGGAGATGCTTGTGAACGCAAGGCGCACACTGTCGTTACTCGTCGTATTCTTGGGTGGCATGACCAGCTTGGGGGTCGAGCTGACGGCTTCCCGGCTGCTCGATCCCTTCTTTGGCAACTCACTCATCATCTGGGCCGTGCTCATCGGCATGGTGCTCATCTACCTGACCATCGGCTACTACGTCGGCGGCAAGTGGGCCGACCGCAAGCCCTACGACCGGCTGCTCTTCCAGATCGCGGCCTGGGCCGCCTTTCTCATTGGGCTGGTGCCCTTTGTCGCGCGGCCGGTGCTGCTCTGGTCGGTGCGGGGCTTTGCCAGCTACAGCGCCGGCATCCTGGTCGGCTCGCTGCTGGGCGTCGTGCTCCTCTTTGCCGTGCCGATCACGCTGCTGGGCTGCGTCTCGCCCTTTGCCATCCGCCTGGGCATGAAGGACGTCGAGACGGCGGGCAACGTGGCCGGCGCCATCTATGCCCTGTCCACAATGGGCAGCATCTTGGGCACGTTCCTGCCCGTACTGGTCCTCATCCCCAACATCGGCACGCGGAACACGTTTTTCCTCTTTTCCTTCGTGCTCCTCTCGACTTCGCTGGTGGGCCTGCTGTGGACCCTCAGGACCCGGGCCCTGCCCTACCTGCTGATGCCCGTAGCCCTGATCGCCCTCATCGTGCTGGTGCCCGGCGGCATCCTCAAGCCGGTGGAGCACGGCGAGCTGATCTACGAGACCGAGTCGGCCTACAACTACATCCAGGTCGTCGAGTGGGGCGACGAGGTGTGGCTCAAACTCAACGAGGGCCAGGGCGTGCACTCGATCTATGACCCCGACTCGGTGCTGGTGGGCGGCATCTGGGACTATTTCCTCATCGCGCCGTTCTTTAACGACGCGCCGCACACGGCCGACCAGGTGGAGAGCCTGGCCCTCCTCGGCTCGGCGGCGGGGACCGTGGCCAAGCAATACACGGCCGTCTATGGCGACATCCCCATCGACGGGGCCGAGATCGACCCCGAGATCATCCGCGTGGGCCGCGAGTATTTCGACATGAGCGAGCCCAATTTCAACGCCGTGGCCCAGGACGGCCGCTACTTTCTGGCCAACACGCCCAAGACCTACGACGTCATCGCCGTGGACGCCTACCGCCCGCCCTACATCCCCTTCCACCTGACGACCCGCGAGTTCTTCCGGGAGTGCAAGGAGCACCTGACCGACGAGGGCGTGGTGGCCATCAACGTCGGCCGCACGCGCACCGACTGGAGCCTGGTCGAGGTGCTGGCCAGCACCTTGAAAGCCGAGTTCCCCAACGTCTACCTGGTGGACCTGGCTTTTCCCGGCTACGACCTGATCAACGTCCTGGTGGTAGCCACCAAGCAGCCGACCGAACTCGACAACTTTGCCGAGAATGCGGGCCTGATGACCAACCCGATCCTAAAAGAGGTGGCCGAGTCGGCGCTGCCCCGCGCGAAAGAGTTCACCGACCCCACGCTCGTCTTTACCGACGACCGGGCGCCGGTGGAGCAGGTGGTCCACGGCCTGATCCTGAGTTTCGTGACGGGCGAGTAAAGGTCATCTTTTCATCTCACCACGGACGCACTGGACCTGACAGGTCCTTGACAACCCGGACTTGGCCCCAGGCTCTGCTTGTAACAACCTGGCACCTCGACAAACCTGTTCCGGGGACCTGTCAGGTCTCGCAGGGAAACCTCTGCGGTTTGATTCTCAAGAAGGAGAGGAGCATCGATGTCGAACGAGGAAGGGAAGGTTGACCCCGCAGAACGCCGTGCAAGTGCGCGCCCCGTGGCCCTCGTGGCCGGCCTGGGGCTGATGGCCCTCGTGCTGGGCCTCGTCCTGCTGCGCATGGCGCCACCGGCCCCCAAAGGCACCGACGCCCCGCCAGACACATTCTCGGCGGGCCGGGCCATGGCCGTGCTCGAAGAGCTGCTGGCCGAGGGCCAGCCCCACCCCGTCGGCTCGGCGGCCAACGAGCGGGTGCGCGCGCGCATCGTCGCCCGGCTGGAGGCCCTGGGCTACGAGGTCGAGATCCAGGAGACGGTCGTCTGCCGCGATTGGTCGGGGGCCAGCGCCACCTGCGCCCCCGTCCGCAACGTCGTCACCCGGCTGCCCGGCCAGGGGGACGGCCCGGCCGTCGCGCTCATGGCCCACTACGACTCGGTGGGCGGCGGGCCGGGCGCCGCCGACGACACCTCCAGCGTGTCCGAGATCCTCGAGATCGCCCGCATCCTCAAGGCCGAGGCGCCCCATCGCAACCCTGTCCTCTTTTTGTTCACCGACGGCGAGGAGGTGGGGCTGATGGGCGCCCAGGGCTTTGTCGACGAGCATCCCTGGGCACAAGACGTGGGCGTGGTGGTCAACCTCGAAGCCCGGGGCACCACGGGCCAGAGCCTGATGTTCGAGACCAGCGACGGCAACGCCTGGCTCCTCGACGCTTACGCCTCGGCCGTGCCGCGCCCCTCGGCCAACTCGCTCTCCTACGAGATCTACAAGCTGCTGCCCAACGACACCGACCTGACCATCTTCAAAGAGGCGGGCTACGCCGGCCTGAACTTTTCCTTCATCGGCCATCCGCAGCACTACCACACCGCCCTGGACCGCGTGGAGAACGTGGACCCCGGTAGCGTCCAGCACCAGGGCGACAGCGTGCTGGCCGTGGCCCGCGAGCTGGCCGCCCGCGACCTGACCGATCCGCCGCCGGGCAACGCCGTCTATCTGGACCTGCTTGGATTTTTCGTGCTCAAGTGGCCGGCGAACTGGACCCTGCCCCTGGCCCTGGTGCCGACTCTGCTGCTGGTGGCCTCCGCCGTGCGGCTGGTGCGGCAGCGCGACCTGTCGGTGGGCGGGCTGCTGCTCGGCTCGCTGGCAGCGCTGTTGAGCGTCGTCCTGCCCATCCTGCTCGGCCTGGGCCTGGTCGCGCTCATCGGCACGCTGGGCGACGGCCCCCAGCCGTGGTGGGCCTATCCGCTGCCCACGCGGCTGGCGCTGTGGGCCGGGGCGCTGCTCTGCGGCGGGCTCGTGGCTGCGGGCCTGGGCCGGCGGGCGGGGCTGTGGGGCCTGGGGCTCGGCGCCTGGCTGCTCTGGTCCCTCCTGGCCGTGGTCCTGAGCCTGGCGCTGACCGGCGCAGCCATCATCCTCCTGGTGCCGGCCTTTGTCGCCGCGTTGCTCGTCGCCCTCGTCGCCTGGAGCCGGCTGGCCGGCTCGGCGACGGCTCGCGAGGTGGCCTTTGGCCTGGCCGCCGCCTTCGCCGGGCTGATCGGCCTGGGCCTGGCCCTCATGTTCGAGATGGCCACCGGCTTTGACCTGAATCCCTCCATCACCTTGACCGTGGGGCTCGTCGTGGCGGCGTTGTCCCCGCTGTTCGCCCTGCCGGACGGACGGACCGGGCTGCGGCGGGGCCTCATCCTGGCCAGCGGGACCGTGATGGTCGGGGCCGTCGTCGCCGCGCTGCTGATCCCGCCCTACTCTGAGAACAGCCCCCAGCCGGTCAACGTCTACCACGTCACCGACGCCGAGCGCGGCACGGCCCAGTGGGTCTCGGCGCCCTACGAAGACGCGACCCCCGATCCGCTGCGCGGGCAGTTCAACGCCGAGCCGGTGGCCCTCTTTCCCTGGTCCGAGGCGACGTTCCTGACCCGCCAGGCGGCGCCGACCGGCGATCCGCCCCCGGCGCTGGAGATCGTCGCCGACGAGCCGGCGGGCGCGGGCCGGGCGGTAACGCTGCGCCTCCGCTCGCCCCGGGGCGCCGACGAGATCGACCTGCTGCTGCCCGTGGACCGGCTCGAATCGCTCTCGGCGGCGGGCCGGCCGCTGCCGGTGGCCGCCAAAGATAGCTGGAACGGTTACTACAACCTGTGGTGCTACGGCCGCAGGTGCGATGGCCTGGAGGTGACGCTCCGCCTCTCGGGCGCCGATCCCTTCGAGGCGATAGTGATCGACTATTCGCTGGGCCTGCCGCCCGAGGGCGTCGCCCTGCTCCAGGCCCGGCCGGCGACGGCCGTCTCGTACCAGGAGGGCGACCTGACCGTCGTCTGGCGGCGCGTCGACTTTTAGAAGGAGCGAACCAAGCATGGCCTACGACGAGGGATTGGCCCAGCGCGTGACCGAGGTGCTGGGTGACCGCCCGGACCTGGTCGAGAAAAAGATGTTCGGCGGCGTCGGCTTTATGCTGCGCGGCAACATGACCTGCGGCGTCATCGGCGAGGACCTGATCGTCCGGGTCGGCCCTGAAGGTTACGACGCGGCCCTGGCCCGGCCCCACGCCCGGCCCTTCGATTTCACCGGGCGGCCGATGACGGGCTGGGTCACGGTCGGGCCGGACGGCTACGAGGCCGACGCCGACCTGGAAGCGTGGGTGGAGCGGGGCGTCGCGTTTGCGCGCTCGCTGCCGCCCAAGTAGGATTTGCCAAGCCTTTCGACTCCTGGCGATGGTTCACTACCGGACACTTTTTCTGCCAGGTGCTTCAGAATCGCGGATCTGCAGAAAAACACGGATTGGACTCGTTGAATTGGACCACATAGTTCATCTGCTTCGGAAAAATCCGCGAGTTTCTGTTGATCCGCGGCTCTTCCGCCCGGCGACCATAAAAGTGTCCGGTAGTGAAGGCGATGGGGCTAACGAGGGAGGCGTAAAATGAAAGAAGCAGAGCACCTGATCGAGGACCTCGACCGCGCCCGCGAGCGGATGCGGGCCGTGGTAGACAGGATCGATCCCGAGATGGAGGTTTATCCCGGCTGGACGATGAAACACGTGCTGGCCCACATCGCCGGCTGGGACGACGCGACCGCCGCCTCCCTGCGGGCCCACCTGGGCGGCGAGGAGCCGGGCACGCCCGCCGTGCGGGGCATCGACTACTACAACGCCGAAAGCGTGGCCACCCGCGAAGCGCTGAGCTACGAGCAGGTCCTCCGCGAGTGGGAGCTGGCCCGCGAGCAGGTCAGGGCCCTGCTGCGCGAGATGCCGCCCGGCAAGTTCGAGAAGCCCATCCTCTCGGCCTGGGGCCGCACGGGGACCGTCGCCCAGCTCATCGCCATATTCGTGCACCACGAGATCGAGCACGCCGAGGAGATTGAGGGGATGTTGGCATAATCAGCCAGTACCCC
>CAYLZO010000039.1:0-28279 GCA_964387775.1 uncultured Anaerolineaceae bacterium | reverse complement strand
GATTCGACGCAGAGGAAAGCAGAAGGGACGGCCTGGGGAGGCCGTCCCTTTTTTGATTTTGGACACAGATGCACACAGTAAGGCGGGTTTCTTACCCGCCCTTTGTGGCCGATATGGAAACCGGCCCTACTATGTCATAAAGAAGGCGACGACGCCACTGGTCACCAGCATGACCAGGAAGGGCAGGAGCAGCGCCTGGCGCAGTTCCTTGGAACCGGCCGTCACGGCGATACCGCCCTTGACGATGGTGTTCGAAATGACGGCCAGGACCACGGCGCGGGCACCTGTGGACAGCGTGATGCCGCCCTCGCTGCCGGCCAACTGGGCCATCGAGAGGGTGATGGCGTCCACGTCGGTCAGGCCGCCGAGGGCACTCGCCACAAAGAGCCCGGTGTTCTGGAAGTAGAACTCGGCCACCTTGGCCACTACCAGGATGACGGCATAGAGCACGCCGAACTTGAGCGCCGGCCCGAGCTCGAAGGGGTTGGTCACCTTGACCTCGCTCTCCTGGTCAGAGCGCTCGGCAAAGTAGTAGTAGTAGACACAAAAGACCAGGCCGGTGGCCATCCCGGCGGCCATGGGCAGCCAGACGATGCCCAGCAGGGGCCAGTTGAGGACTGCCACCTCGATGATGACCCGGCCGAACATCACCGTCCAGGCCAAAGTGATGGCCAGGGCGTAGGAACGGGCCAGGCGCGTGTGCTTCTCGCTGCGCTGCGAGAAGCTGAGAGTCACGGCCGTGCTGGAGGCCAGCCCGCCCAGCAGCCCCGCCAGGCCGATCCCCCGCCGGGGACCGACGATCTTGATAAGCAGGTAGCCCAGGAAGCTGATACCCGAGATAAAGACAACCATGAGCCAGGTCTTGTAGGGGTTAAAGGCGTCAAAGGGCGGCGGGCCGTAGGTTTGATCCGGCAGCACGGGCAGGACGATGAGGGAGATGATGGCAAACTTGAGCGTAGCGTAGAGGTCCTCGTCCGAGACCCGGCGGACGATGCCGTGCAGTTGAGGCTTGAGGGTCAGGAAGCCAAAGGTGATCACCGCGATAGCGGCTACCAACTCCAAATAGCCCCAGTAGGCCAATGCGCCACAGACAAAGACGACGGTGGCCGCCATCTCGCTGGTGATGCCGATCCGTCCCTGGATGGCGCTAAACGTGTAGGCGATGGCAATGAGCAAAGCCGGGGTCAAGGCCACGGCGGCAAAGGCCCAGCTCCCGATCTCGTCAGAGATGAGGGCCGCGCTGCACCCCACCAGGGCGATGAGGGGGAAGGTCCGCACCCCGGCAAATGCCTTGACTTCCTCTTGCTGCCGCGAAAACTCGCGCTCCAGGCCGATGAGCACGCCGATGAGAAGGGCGATGCCAAACCGGAAGAGAAGATCGAGCGGTGGTTGCACGTTCTGCTCCTCTCAAGCAAAATAGGAGGGGCTCAGGGCGATGAGCACCTGGCCACCGTAGTAAAGATAGAGGCTCAACCGGTTCAGCTCGAAGGGATGGCGGAAGCGGTTGACGGCCAGCACCAGGTCTGAGAGCCAAAAGAGCAGCGCCCCGAGGGTCAGCAGCCAGGCCTGCGTCGGGGCAAAAAAGTCGCCAAAGAAGGTCGAGATGGCGCGATTGACCATGGCGCAGATGATGACGACGTAAACGATGACCGGCCCCTGCATCGAGCCCAGGCCGGGCCGCAGGTAGGTGAACACAGCCCCGGCCACCACCAGCAGGGCCGCCGCCGAGATCAGGTCCTGGGGGTGAAAGCCGTTGTAGAGGGTGAACCCGACCGAATAAACGACGTGGGCCAGCAAAAAGAGCACCAGGCCGATGAGGAACCAGCGGTCGGTCTTGAACATGAGCGCCACGTCGCCGCCCAGCGACAGAACGAGCCCGGCCGCGACCCACAGCGTGAACCCGGCCTGCACGTTCGGCTCGCGGAAGGAGAGCAGGGCCACGGCGATGACCAGCAGTGTCGAGAGCGGCTTCCAGAGATAGACCTGCTGCCGCTCGCCCCGGAACTCGACCCGGACCAGCAGGGTCACGGTCAGGGCAATGAACGGGATCAGAATCAGTTGTGCCATTTCTCTCACTCCTTTTGGCGGCCTCTGGCTCCTACGCTCGCGGGGGATGGCACATCCCCCGCCTGCTGGGCCAGAGGCGCCTGGGGCATCCGTAGCTCCGGATGTGCCATCCATCGCGAGCTGTTTCTGTCGTGGATAGTCTCCGGTTCCCCCGTCAGCTAGGCCAGCAGCGCCCGAGCATCGTCCACAGGGGTGAGCGGCGGCTCATCCAACAGGTAATATCGTGCACCGGACCACGGATACGCCTCCGGTGATGCGGCCAGGTTCCAATGTGGCTGGCACGGATTCTCGTGGCAGTAGGTCATCTTCTGTCGCAAGAACTTGGGTGTCAAGACCTCTTTGGCATTGTAGCCATCCTCCCACACCTTGCGCCGCTGCTTCTTGGGCCGCGTGACCTGGGCCGCCAGGAAAGCCAGCGCTCGTTCGTTTCCCTCGACCCGGTAGTGGCGAATCAAGCGGTCGGCTCGGGCCGCCAGTTGATCAAGGGCTTTCTCCTCCCGGTAGCGGTTTGCCGGACACCTATCCTCACCTCTTCAGGATTTGAGCCAGGATACGAATCCCCTCTTGGATCTTGTCCGGCGTCACGTAGCTGAAGGCCAGGCGCAGGCACTGGCCCTCGGGCTCCTCGGCAAAGAAGGGATCGCCCACAGGGATCAGCAGCTTGGCTTTTTTCGCTTCCGCAGCAACCTCGGCGGCGACGAAGGGCTCCGGGAGGGTCAGCCAGATGAAGAACCCGCCGCCGGGTCGCGTCCAGCGCACGCCCGGGGGCATGTGGGCCTCCAGGGCGGCCAGCATAGCGTCGCGCCGCTCGCGGTACACGTCGCGAAGGGATTCGATGTGGGCTTCCAGCAAGCCCTGCCCGCAGTAGATGGCCAGGATGTTGGCCATCAGGGGGTTGGCCCCGCCACCCATGGAGCGCAGCCCGCTGCCGATCAGCCGCTCGATGAATCCCGGCGGCCCGATGAGCCAGCCCAGCCGCACGCCGGGCGCCAGGATCTTGGAAAAGCTCCCGGCGCGCAGCACCCGCCGCCCGCCGTCGATCTCAAAAAGAGAGGCGGGCACGTGGCCTTTGTAAGCCAGGTCGCGGTAAACGTCATCTTCGACCACGAGCAAGTCGTAACGCTCGGCCAGATCGAGCACCGGCCGGCGGCGCTCGGCGCTCAGGGTGATGCCGCCGGGGTTCTGAAAGTTGGGGATGACGTAGAGGAACCGGGCCCGCTCGCCGCGCCCGGCCAGGGCTGCCAGGCGCTCGGCCAGTGCCTCGACGATGAACCCCTCGTCGTCGGTGGGCACCTGGAGGGGGCGCAGGCCGTGGTCGCGGAAAAGCTGGATCGTCTCATGGTAGGTGGGCGCCTCGACGAGGACGACGTCGCCGGGGTTGGTGAACAAAGTGCAGACGTGGTCGAGGGTCTGCGCCGAGCCGGCGGTGAGCATGATCTGGGGGCGCGCCAGGGTCAGCCCCTCGTCGCGGGCGATCTTGGCCCGGAGATAGTCGATGAGGGGGCCATAGCCCTGTTCCGGCCCGTATTGCAAGGCCAACTCCGGCCGCTCGCGCAGCACCTGGTCGGCTGCACGCCGCAGCTCCTCCACGGGAAAGGCCGCGGGATCGGGCAGGCCATAGATGAACGAAATAGTGCCCGGCGGGCCGGCCGCCTGCACCGAGGCTAGCGGATCGTATGCTTCGGTCATGATCACCTCCGACATAAAAGGGGCAGCACCTTCCATGTGCCACCCCCCGAAATCGAGCCAGAACCGTGAGGCATCTACTTTGCCACAGACTCAATCGCCTCAATGATTTTGACATAACCCGTGCAACGGCAGAGGTTGCCGGCGATGGCTTCCTTGATCTCGTCGCGTGTGGGCTGTGGGTTTCTGTCGAGGAGGGCTTTGGCCGAGAGGATAAACCCCGGGATGCAGTAGCCACACTGCACGGCCCCGTATTCGACAAAGGCCTGCTGGAGCGGGTGGAGGGCCTCGCCGTCGCTCAGGCCCTCGATGGTCACGATGTCCCGGCCTTGGGCGCGCCGCGCCGGGATGAGGCAGGCCAGCACGGCCTCGCCGTCCATGACGATGGTGCAGGCACCGCACTCGCCCTCGCTGCAACCGATCTTGGTCCCGATCAGCCCCAGCCGGTCGCGGAGCGTGTCGACGAGCAACTCGTCGGCTTCCACTTTGACGTTGACGGCCTGGCCGTTGACGGTCATGGCCAGGGGATAGGTCTTGGGGTTCATGGATCTCGTCTCCTGCTCTGTTGCGTGATGCGTGGTGCGTGACACACGACGCATCACGCAACACGCATCACGCATCACGTTCTCGCGCCTGGGCGACCGCTCGCGTCAGCCCGTTGCGGACCAGCACCTTGAGCACTTCTTGGCGATATTCCTTCGAAGCGCGCAGCAGGCTGGTGCGGGGGCGGGCCTCGCCGCTGGCGATTTCTCCGGCTTGGCTAAAGATCTCCCGGTTCGCCGGGCGGCCGGCGAGGAAGGCTTCTGCCTCTCGCGCCCGGAAGGGCACCGGCGACACCGGTCCCAGCCCGATGCGGGCCCACGCCAGCGTGTCGCCGTCGTCGTCGAGGCCCACGGTCACCCCACAGTTGAGGATGGGCAGCACCAGCGCCCGCCGGCGGCCGATCCGCTCCCAGGCGGAGCCCTGTCGCCCCGCGAGGGCGGGGAAGCGGATGGCCGTGATCATCTCCCGCCGCGGGTCGATGGCCGAATTGCCCGGTCCCAAAAACGTCTCGGCGACGGGTCGCCACGCCCGGCCCTGGGCGTTGGCGACCTCGACCTCGGCTTCGAGGGCCAGGAGGGCGACGCTGCCGTCGGCAGCTGGCAGGGCGCTGACCACGTTGCCGGTCAGCGTGGCGACCGTCTGGATCTGGAGCGCGCCGACGGTGCCTGCTGCTTCGGCCAGCACGCGGGCCTTTTCCTGCAGGAGGGGCGAATTCTTGATCTGCCGGAAGGTGACGTTGCCGCCTAGCACGATCTGCCCGTCCTGCAACTCGATACCATCCAGGCCGGGGATGCGGGTCACGTCGACCAGGCATTCGACCTCGTGTTTGCCCTCCTGCAATTCGACGATCAGGTCCGTGCCGCCGGCGATGAGCTGCGCCCGGCCCTCGTAGTGGGCCAGGATGTCAAGCGCCTCCTCGACGGATGTTGGAATTTCGTATGCTTGCCACATCGCTTGCCTCTTTCCTTGCGGGATCGGCATTCAGGATAGCACAAGCGCTGATCCGTGTCAACCCGAGGGCGCCAAATCGCACGTAATCGGAGGGGGCTAGCCGTAGGCCCACGCGGCGGCCTGGCGAATGACCTCGGGTAGGAGATTGGCGACGCCGTGGGCGCCATAGAGGATCCAGATCGAGCGCGTGCGCCAGTAGAGAACGCCGGCCAGCAGGCCAAAGGTCAAGATGGAGGGAAAAGCGCCCGGCCCCTGCCCGGCGTGCGTCGGATGCAGGGCAAAGAGAAGTGCCTGGAGGACGATAGCGAGCAAGGGACCGAGACGGGCCTCCAGGCCGGCTTGCAGGTAGCCGCGAAAGAAGGTCTCCTCCAGGAAGGGGATCCACATGAGGACGCCCAGCCACCAGCTGCCATCCTGGAGCGCCGAGCCGAGCAGAAAATCCCACCAGCCGTAATAGTTGGTCAACATGCTGAAGGCGCGCCAGAGGGTACCGGCGGCGACGCCCCGCATGTAGAGGCCAAAGGCCCGCTCCCGCCGGTAGCCCAGGGCCGAGGGGGGCTGGCGGGCTAGCAGGAGGTAGAGGGCGGGCGTGGCGACCAGCGCCAGCATCCAGACGCCCCAGGTAGCGACCAGCCGCTGCCGCATGGCCGCGCCCCCAAAAAAGTAGGCGACCTCCAGGCCGACGATGAGCGCCAACCCGGGCAGTATACCGGTGAAGGTGACGCCGGGTCGCTCTGACCGGCTCTGTCCTTCCAAAGCCCTCTCGCTCCCCAAGAAGAACAGGGGAGAGGCGAACCCTCTCCCCTGCGGTTGTCTCGGATGTCGAGCCCGTTTTGTCCGCTAGCTGGACAGGAACTCGTCGATGGCCTTTTTGCTGATCCGGTAGTTGGTACCGATCTTTTTGGCCTTGAGCTCGCCGGCCTTGATGACCTCCAGCACGTCCTCTTCGCCGACGCGCATGTAGGTCGCCGCTTCGGACAGCGTCATAATGTCGGGCACGGCGGCCGAGGGCACGGCGGCCTGTTGATCGCCCTGGCCACCGGCCATCTGGCTCATCATCTGGGCCATGGCCGAGCCCATGCCCACGCCTGCACCCAGGCCCACACCGGCCCCGGTCAGCCCGCCGCCGCCACCCGACTGGGCTGCGTCGCGGACGCCCCGGGCCATCTGGAACTGCATGTAAGCCTGCATGTCGCCGATGGCGCCCATCGAGGCCCGCTCGTCGATTGCCCGTGCCGTCTCTTCGGTGGGGCTGATGGAGTTGACGTAAAGTGTCTTGAGCTGGACGCCCAGGTTTGCAAAGTCGTCCTGGACCTTGGCCTTGGCCCCACCGCCGATCTCGTCGTAGAGGGCCGGCAGGTCAAAGAGGCCCTTGCCCATCTCGCCCAGCAGGTCGGTCAGCCGGGCGACGATGATGCCCCGCAGAAAGCGGGTCACTTGCGGCGTCTGGTAGATGCCCTGGGCGCCCACGATCTTGTTCACAAAGAGCGCCGGATCGTTGATCTGGATCGAAAAGATGCCAAAAGCGCGCAGCCGGACCAGGCCCAGGTCCGAGTCGCGGAGGGGGATCGGCTCGGCGGTGCCCCACTTTTGGTCCAGAAACTCGCGCATGTTGACGAAATAGACCTCGGCGGTGAAGGGTGTCCGTCCGCTCGTCGCCTTGCCGATGAGGTCGGTGATCAGCGGCGCGTTGGCCGTGGTGATGGTGTGGCGGCCGGGGCCAAAGGTGTCGTAAGCCTTGCCATCCCGATAAAAGACCGCCTGCTGAAATTCGCGGACGATGACCTGCGAGCCGAAGCGAAAATCACCCGCGCCGTACTCGGGCATGCGTCGCACCATCTCGTCCCGTTGCTGGTTTGCAACTTCGATTACGTCTATGATCCTTGCCATTGGTATTCCTCCTGTCTAACTTGTGCCCGCTTTTACAGTTCTTTGACGGTGCCCGCTTGCAAGATCACTTCGTGGCGGTGGCCGAAGGTCTGGTTGGCCTCTTCGAGGGTCAGGACCAGTTCGGCGATGGCGATGCCCACGCCCTCTTTGGCCGTGATGGCCGACGAGACGTCGTCTACGTCGGTGGCCACGTCCTCGACGTAGTCGAGCATCCGGTTGTCGAAATCGTAGAGGGCGTCTAGCTGCTCTTCCTTGACCTTGATGGCGTCGAACAGGCCGGCGTAGCCGTAGGCCGCCGTCCGCATGCGGTCGATCAAGAGCTGGAGCTTGGTCACGGCCCGCTCCAGATCGTCCACGTATTCGAGTTGGCCCTGGCTGACGAGCTGCATCTGAAGGCTGGACATCCGCTTGCGTTGATCGTCCAGGGCGTTGGCGATCTTGATCCGCAAGAGTTTGTCGGCCTCCCGCCGCTTTTCTTTGTCCTTGTAGCCGCTGTAGCCGGGGATCTTGGAGGCCAGGCGCTCCAGGCCGCCCAGGGCTGATTCGACAGTTTCTCGTAGATCCATCTTTCTTTACCTCCTAAGTCTTTGAAATCAGAAGCGTGATACGTGAAACGTAAAACGTGATGCGTGAATGTGCTTTTTCTCAGGTCCGCATCAGGGTGGTGAGCGCCGGCAGTTGGTTAAACATCCAGATGCCGAGTGGCAGGCCGATGATCGTGGCCGAGACGATCCAAGCCGCGTTCGACCAGAGCAGGCTCAGCCACCAGCCGATGAGGAGAAAGTAGACCAGCCGGATCGGCCAGGGACGCTGGGGCACGTTCGTCGTGCGCACCCGGACCAGCTCGCCCCGGTCCCGCTCCATGACCACGATCTGCTGGGGCGGGCGCAGGGTGAGGACCTGCGGCACCCGGTTCAGCATCCACAGGCCCAGCGGCAGGCCGATGATGGTCGCGTTGAGGACCCAGGCCACGTTAATCCACACCCCTGTGGCCCACCAACCAAAGAGAAAAAAGTAGAGGATTCGTAACAACAAAGGCATACCGGGCTCCTTGACAATCGATCTCGTGCGGCTCATGGCGCGGCCCCATCGCAACGCCCGGACTGCGCGTATTATACACTATTTTTACAAAGCTGACAAAAGAAAGTTGCGTCGAGTCGGTACCCAGCGCCCCAACCAAGTTGACAACCCCCTCCGCTCCGGGTATCCTGTTCACGCATCACGCATCACGCATCACGCATCACGCATCACGCACTGTGAGAGGCAAACCACATGACCGAGCAAGCACCAGTCGAAAAGAGCGACCTCTGGGGCGTGGGCGACGGCAAGAGCCGGGCGGCGCGCATCGTCGAGATCCTGGCGACGATGGCCAGGTTTGGCTTCGGCGAGCTGATCGAGCGGGGCTGGTGGTCGCGCTGGCTGCCGGGCGGGCCGGATGAGGCCGCAGCGCCTGGCCTGGAGGTGGACCCCGACGAGGCCGGGGCCGTGCGCCTGCGCGAGCTTTTTGAGGACCTGGGGCCGTCCTTCGTCAAGATCGGCCAGCTTCTGGCGCTGCACGCCGGGGCGTTGCCGCCCGCCTACCGCGAGGAGCTTTCCCATCTCCTGGACAATGTGCTGACCCTGCCCTTCCCCCTCGTGGAGCGCGTCCTGGCCGAGGAGTTGGGCGCAGACTGGCGCCGCTTTTTCGCCGAGCTCGACCCCGAGCCGCTGGCCAGCGCCTCCATCGGCCAGGTGCACGAGGGCTCGCTCCAGGGGGGCGGGCGGGTAGCCGTCAAGGTGCAGCGGCCCGGCGCCCAGGCGGTGTTCGAGCGGGATTTCGACATCCTGCGCGACCTGGTGCGCTACACGCGCCTGCACACGCTGTTACGCATGACCCAACAGCAGCTCCAGTCGATCATCGACGAGGTCATCGAGTTCACCCGCTCCGAGTTCGACTACTGCCACGAGGCCGAGGCGGCCCGGCGGCTGCGCGAGATGGAGATCGAGGGCATGTACGTGCCCCGCGTCTACGACGAACTCTGCACGCGCCGGGTGCTGACCACCGAATTCGTGGCGGGCATCACGCTCAACGACGTGCTCAACCACCTGGACGATCCCGAGTGGCTGGACCAGCACGACGTGGACCGCGACCAACTGGCCCGGCGGATCATGCGCAACCAGTTGATGCAGGCCCTTCACTGCGGTTTCTTCCAGGCCGATCCCCACCCGGCCAACCTCATCTTGATGGACGATGGCCGGCTGGCCTACGTCGATTTCGGCATCGTCGGCGAGCTGGACGAGCAGACCCGGCGTGACGTGGTGGACATGGCCCTCTACGAGATGCTGGACGATTACGAGGCCGTGTGGCCCATCCTGCTGCGCTACGGCCAGCCGACGGAAAAGACCGACTTGCGGGCCTTCAAAGCCGACTTTAAGGCCCTCTCGGCCCGCTACAAGCAGGAGGGAGTGCGGGCCTTTGCCGCGCGCAGCCTCGGGTTCTACATCGAGGAGCAGTTGCGCCTCTACCACAAGCACCACATGCGCGTCGCCACCGGCTGGGCGACCTATATGCGGAGCGTCATCGTCTTTGGCAACACGGCAGCCCTCCTGTCCAAAGACCTGAACTTTATGCGCGACAACCTGCCGATCTTTCAGGAGATCAAGGCCCGCCAGGAATTGTCCGACCTGACGCCGGAGCGGATCTGGATTGACGTCTTTGTCCGGCAGGCTTACGACTTGCAGCGCAGCCTGCGGGCGCTGGCCGTGCTGCTACGCCGCGCCGAGGAGGGAGAGCTGTCGGTCCTGGAGGACGAGAGCCCGCGCACCGAGGCGCTGCGCAACGCCCGCTTGCGGGCCGGCGTGTGGACGGCGCTCACGCTGCTGGCAACGTGGCTGGCCGTCACCCTGCGCGACGTGGCGCTGGCCGATTGGCTCGCCGCCTGGCCGGTGGGTGCCCTGGCCGCCCTCTTTTGCCTGTGGCGGCTGGCGCTGACGCTGCGCCGGTTGCGCTGATGGGTTTGAATAGATGTTGCGCGCTTTTGGTGTCTGGCTGTGCCAGGGTAGTGGAAAGATGTTGACTGATGGCTAGGGGAAAAACCCTCCCCATCAGTCAACGTGTAACCACGACCGTGCCAGAATCGGAAAAGTGTGGTACAATAGCGCCGGAGGGACATGGATTACAGGAGCGTTCGAGCGGACTTGCACCTGCACACCACGGCGTCTGACGGCTGCTGGACCCCGGAACAACTCGTGGACGAGGTAAGCCGGGCGGGCATCGGCCTCTTTGCCGTCACCGACCACGACTCGCTGAGTAGCCTGGCCGAGGCGGCCGACCGGGCGCGGGCGAGGGGCCTGCGTTTTCTGCCCGGCGTCGAGCTGTCGTCGATGCTCAACGGCCAGTGGTATCACTTGCTGGCCTACGGCTTTGACCCCGGCGACGAGGCGCTGCTGGCCCTGGCTGCCGCCAACGAGGCCCGGCTGGACGGCATCAACGACGAAGCGGTTCGAATCTTGATCGCCGCCGGCCATCCCATCTCCTGGGACGATTACGCAGCCTACACCTGGGATCGGCGCCGGGGCGGCTGGAAGGCGTTCAACTATGCGCTCGATCGGGGCCTGTGCCACGACACACGCGGCTACTTTGGCACGCTCTTTGCCGATTTGGCCTATCCGGGGGCCGATTTTCCTCCGCCCGCCGAGGTGGTTGCGGCGGTGAAACAGGCCGGCGGCGTCGTGGTCCTGGCCCATCCGGGTGCCTATTTCAACGGAGACCTGGGTTATGGGCAGCTAGAGACCTTGGTTGAGGTTGGCGTCGAGGGGATCGAGTGTTACTCCTTCCACCACGACGCCCAGACGACGCGGCGTTTGCTGGACTATTGCCACCGACGCGGCCTGCTGATCACCGGCGGCTCTGACTGTCACGGTGGCTTTGTGGGACGCGCCCTGGGCGTGCCGCCGGTGCGCGCCGGCGATCTGCGCCTGGGCGCGTTGGAGGGGAAGGTCATTACTTGAAGGGGGCTTGGCAATGACCGAGTTGACGTACGAACGGGACACTCAGGAATGGCTCAGGCGCTGGCGCCTGGCCCGGACGACCGTGGTTGCCGCGCTGAGCTGGATCGTGACCCTGCCGGTGTTGGCCCGTTTGATGCATTGGCGTCGCCAGACGGCGACGTGGGTCCAGAGTGTCCTCGGGGCCGTGAGTGGGCTCGTCTGGGGCCGCATCGGCTGGATCGGCGTGCGCCGCTACGGCTTTAGCAACGAGGATGCTTTTCTGGCCGGCGGTCTGGCGGGTATAGTCGCTCCGACCCTGGAGCTGACCCTGCGCCGCCTCGGCTGGCCGCCGGTTCGGGGCGAAGCGCCGGGAGTCAGCGAGGGGCGGCCCTCCCTTCTGGCCTATCCCTTTGCCTGGCTGTGGGGCTTTTTGTTCGGGGGTTTGACCGCCGCGCTGGGCGCCATCGTGGCCCGCCTGGGCCGCGACTGAGTGCTGGCCCGGTCGCACAGCCTCGCCAGAATCTGAGGATAGAGACAGCCTATGCCATCATCGGCGACGACGTACTTGTTTGCGGGCGACAGCCTGACCGAGGGCCGCTACGGCGAGAGCTACGTCGAGCGCGTGGCCGGGGTGCTGGACCGCGCCCACCAGGGGCAGGCCGAGTTCGTCAACCTCGGCCGCTCCGGCGAGACCGTCCGGTCTTGCCTGGCCCGCCTTGACGGATCGCTCGACGACTACCAACCCGACTGGGTCGTCCTGGCCGTGGGTAGCAACGACGTCTGGCTGCCGTGGCTCAGCGCCCACAGCCTGGGCTGGCGGCTCTGGCTCCTGTTGAGGCGCCTGCGCTGGGGGCAGAGGCCGGCCGAGGACCTGGATCGCTTTGCCGCTGCCTACCGGGCGCTCATCGACGAGGTGCAGGCCCGGTCCGACGCCAGCGTCCTGGCCTGTACCCTCAGCCCCCTGGGCGAGCGGATCTCGACGCCCGTCAACCGCCGTCTCGCGCGCCTCAACGGCGTCATCAAGCACGTGGCCGTCGATTGCCACGTGCCCGTCGCCGACGTGTGGCAGACCTTCGTCGAGCGGCTGGCGACCGTGCCGGACCCCTCGGGCTACGTGGCCAACGAGTGGCTCTTTGTCCCGCTGGACCGCAGCCGCCTGCGGACCGCATCGCCCGACGAAGTGAGCCGCCGCCGCAAGCTGCACTTCACCTTCGACGGCATCCACCTCAACAGCCGGGGCGCCGACCTGTGGGCGGCCACGATCCTGCTCGCCCTGGCCCGCGCCCAGGGCATGCCCCTCCCGCCGGAGCTTGCGGCTTAGTGCAGTGGAAAAGGAGGCCTGGATGAACCGCGCACTTGGGGCCGTGCTGTTCTTGTTGGCAGTCGTTCTGCTTCTGCTCCTGAGCCCCGCCGCCCTCCGAGCCACAGAGCCATCCCTGCCACCCGGCCCTGAGGGCGTCTCGACCTACCAGCTTCTCACGAATCCCGGCGTCGAGGTCTACGACCCGCCCTATGCCCAGTATCAGGGCATCGACTGCCAAGTGGCTACGGGCTGGCAGCGCTTCTGGTACGATGGGCTGGAGCCCTATTGGATGGACACCCGCGTCTTTGCCGAGAGCCACCTGGGCTCGGGGCACGTTGAAAAGGTAGAGGGCGAGACGTCCCAACTCATCATCGCCACCGAGCCCTACACGGCCGGCATCCAGCAGACGGTCGGAGGCCTGACGCCGGGCCTCGGCTATGGCTTTCACGCGGCGATGCTGACCATCTACCAGACCTCGGCGCCGCCGGCCGTCGATGGCACGATGTTCAAGCAGGTGGGCATCGATCCCGCCGGGGGCACCGACCCCCAGGCGCCGGGCGTCGTCTGGAGCCCGCCCAACGACCGGGACGAATTCCTGGACATCCAGCAGCGGGTGGCGGTTTACGCCGAGGCGCCGACGATGACGGTCTTTGTCCGGGTGCTCAGTCCCTACGAGTCGGGCGGCCTGCCCTATCTCAACTACAGCTTTCTCGACTCGGCCATCCTGGCCCGGACCCCGGTCGTGACGGCCACCTCGCCGGCCACGACCGACCTGCCCATCTTTACCGTCCGCTGGGACAACGCCCAGGTGGCTCCCGGCGGCGGTGAGCTCAAGTGGCACGACGTCCAGTGGCTCGACGAGGCCGAGGGCGTCTGGCACGATTGGATCACCATGACCTACGACCTGGAGGAGAACTTTGTCGGGGAAGAGGGCCACGCCTATCGTTTCCGGGCGCGGGCCTGGCAGCGCTACCCGAACAACGCCCACCTCTACGGCCCCTACCGGCCCGAGGGGGATACCCGGACCGTGGTCGGCGGGCCGCAGTTGGTGGGCCGGGTCGTGACCAACGAGGGTTTGCCCCTGGCCGGCGCGACCGTCGCCGTCTCGGGCACGGCCTACGCGGCCACCACCGGCGGCGACGGGTTCTACGCCCTGGACGTCCTTCCCTGGCCCGATCCGCAGGCGGTGGTCGCCAGCCATCCGCGCTGGCAGTCGCCGTCTCCCGCCTACGACGTCACCTTTGGGCCGACGGACACGGTGGCGCTGCTCTGGGCCATGCGGCCTCTGGACGATAGGGTGGTCAACGGCGAGTTTGAAAAGGGACTCGACGGCTGGTCCCTCGACGTGGCGGACGTGGTGACGCCGGCGGTGGTGACGGCGCCGGTGCACACCGGGCGCTTTGCCCTGTCGCTGGGCGGGCAGCAGCCTTTCAGCGGCACGGTCGGCGTGAGCCAGACCGTGGTGCTGACCGATGCCTGGGAGCCGGGCCTCTCCTTCTGGTACCGCCCGGCGGCGACTGCAACCGAGGGCGTGTTTAACGTGGTCCTAACCGTCGTGACCGAGACCACGATGGTGTCGGGGACAGCCAGCCTGCTTCAGGCGACTGCGCCCCTGACGGCGCCCATCACCACGACGCGGCGGGTGACGACGACCTACGTCTTGACGCCGCTCCTGGCCGTCAGCGGCTGGGAGCACGTCTGGGCGCCCCTCGGCCCGCCCAAGGTCGCGCTGACGGCCACGACCACGGTCCACTTTCTGGCCTGGACCGAGGGCGTGACCGACGTCGTCCGGGTCTACGTGGACGAGGTGAGCCTGGGCTCGACGCCCGGCGGCCCGCACGAGGTTTATTTGCCCCTCGTCATGCGCACCCCGTGAACCTTAGAGGGCACAGATTTCCACAGATTGGAGTGAGCTTTGATGGCGCAGAAGGCATTTCAGGACTACTATCCCGACGAGGTCGCGCACTGCTACGGCTGCGGCCGCTTGAACA
Source organism: uncultured Anaerolineaceae bacterium (assembly GCA_964387775.1). Lineage (GTDB taxonomy): Bacteria > Chloroflexota > Anaerolineae > JAAYZQ01 > JAAYZQ01 > CAYLZO01. The sequence goes on along the minus strand of CAYLZO010000039.1, from coordinate 13,879 downwards.
AACACGGCTACCAGATCAAAAGCTACTGGGATGGCGACGAGGCGGTGGCGACTTTTACCCCCGAGCCCTACCACACGGCCATCCCCGGCTACGTCTACGGCGGGCTCATCGCCTCGCTCATCGACTGCCACTCCACCGGCACGGCGGCGGCCGCCGCCTACCGCGCCGAGGGCCGGGCCATGGACACCGACCCACCGCTCCGCTTTGTGACCGGCTCCCTGCACGTCGATTATCTCAAGCCGACGCCCATCGACGGGCCGCTGGAGCTGCGCGCCCAGGTGAAAGAGATCAAGGGGCGGAAGGTGGTGGTCACGACCGACCTGTGGGCCGGCGGCGAGGTCTGCGCCCAGGGGGAGGTGGTGGCGGTCCTGATTCCCGAGCATTTGTGGGGCCGGTTCACCGGGCGCGAGTGAGACCAGGTCTTGGCCTTTGCGCTTATGAAGCCGGAACCGCCACGGCCGCTCTCGGCGCCGGTTCGGCCTCTTCTTCCGGCGGCGGGCGATAGTCGGGCGACTGGTGGCGGAAGTAGGTGTCGTACAGCTCGGCATAGTGGCCGCCCTGGGCCATCAGGTCCTCGTGACAGCCCTCCTCGATGATGTGACCGTCTTCCAGGACGATGATGCGGTCCACGCTGCGCACGGTCGACAGCCGGTGGGCGATGAGGATCGACGTGCTACGGGCCAGGATCATCTCGGTCGCCTGCTGGATCTGGGCCTCGGTGAAGGGGTCCACGCTGGCCGTCGCCTCGTCCAGGATGAAAATGGCCGGCTCCTGGACCAGCACGCGCATCAGGGCCACGAGCTGCCGCTGGCCCATCGACAGGCGCGCCCCCCGCTCGCCGACGTCGGTCTGCAGGCCCTCGGGCAGGGCGTCGAGCCACTCCCCCTCGCCGATGCGCCGGGCCAGGGCTTCCATCTCGTCGTCGGAGAGGTCCGGCCGGGCGTAGCGGATGTTCTCGGCTACGGTCCCCGAAAAGAGGAAGGGCTGCTGGGAGACGATGCCCAGTTGCTCGCGGTAGCTTTCCAGGTCAAAGGCGCGGATGTCCTGGCCGTCGATGCGGATCTGGCCGCCCTGGAACTCGTAGAAGCGGGCGATGAGTTTGGCGATGCTGCTCTTGCCGGCGCCGGTGTGGCCGACCAGGGCCACGCTCTCGCCCGGCGCGATGCGCAGCGTAAAGCCTTTGAGCACCTGTTCCTGCTCGGTGTAGCGGAAATCCACCCCGTCGAACTCGATCTCGCCCCGGAGCCTGTCCGGCTGCCGCTCGGCCTCCTGGCGCACCGTCGGCTCGGCGTCGATGAGGGCAAAGACGCGCTCGGCGGCCGAGAGCCCGGCCTGGAACTGGCTCCAGAAGGCGGAGAGGTTGATCATCGGGAACCAGAAGCGGTCGACGCTGACGATAAAGAGGTACCAGGCCCCGATCGAGATGGCGCCGTTGGCCGCCGAGAGGCCGCCCCAGTAGACCAGCGCTGCCGTGCCCAGCCCGGCCAGCCCGTTGAGGGTGGGAAAGAGGTTGGAGAGCACGAATCCGCGCCGCAGGTTGACGCTGTACGACTGCTGGTTGACGTCCGTGAACTCGTCGTAAATGGTCGCTTCCTGGCGGAAATTCTTGGCCACGTTGATGCCCGTCACGGCCTCCTGAATGGCGGCGTTGACCTCGGCGATGGCCTGGAAGCCCTTGCGCGTGACGTAGCGGGCCAGCCGCCGAAAGCCCAGCGCGACCAGCAGCACAAAGGGCGATAGGGCCAGCACGACGAGGGTCAGCTGCCAGGAGACGGCAAAGAGGGCCACCAGGAGGATCAGCACCAGCAGGACCTGGCCGATGAGGTCGGTCACGAGTTGGACCACCTGGGCGAATTCCTCGGTGTCCGACGTGATGCGGCTGATGATGCGCCCCGACTTGAATTCGTCAAAGAAAGACATATCGTGGCGCATCGAGGCTTCAAAGGCGTCGCTGCGCAGGGCCGAGATGACGGCGCCGATGACGCGGGCCGTCAGCCGGCGGCGCAGCCAGTTGCCGGCCCAGTAGCCGACGCCGATGGCCAGCACGATGCCGACCACGCCCAACAGGATGGCCAGGTCGGGCGAGACGATGAGCAGGTCCAGCCCCCGGGAGACGACCAGGCGCTGCGCCGCCTGGACCAGCGCCTGGAGGCCGATGATGACGCCGACGATGATGACCCGGCGGCGATGCGGCGCAAAATAGCTCAGGATGCGCCGCAGCAGCTCGCGGTCGCTATATTCCCGGTCGTACGCCTCGGTGTCGAGGCCGAAAAAGACAGACATATTCCTTCGACTTACTCCCTGGATCGCCGAGCCGTTGATTGCGCTGAATCCGCTGAGGATGGGCCTCTCAGCGGCCTCAGTGACTTCAGCGCGTCAGTGATCCCGGTCGCTACCATTCCCATTCGTCCTCATCCCAGGTAGTGAACGTCAACACATCACCGTCGAGTAGCACGTCATCTCCCTGATTGGCCATCGTCTCAAATTTCTCCTCCCAGGCCTGGCGTGGCCGATAGGCCGCTCGCACTGGTGCTCTCCTCTCTGGAACATCCGCTTTGGCATCGTCAGTTGTCATGCTCACTCCTCTCTCATTCTTCATATCGCGCAAAGATATTCCGATATGCCTCCGACTCGCGCATCAGGTCGTCGTGAGCGCCCACGGCGGCGACGTGGCCCTGGCGCATGACGACGATCAGGTCGGCGCGGCGGATCTGCGACAGGCGGTGGGTGATGAGGAACATCGTCCGGTCGGCGCCGGCCCGCTCGATGGCCCGCTGGATGCGGTCCTCGGTGGCGCTGTCGATGGCGCTCGTCGAGTCGTCGAGGATCAGGATGCGGGGCTCGGTGAGAAAGGCGCGGGCCAGGGCCAGCCGCTGCCGCTGCCCGCCCGACAGGGTCACGCCCCGCTCGCCGATGACGGTCTCGTAGCCGTCCTTGAAGTTCAGGATGAACTCGTGGGCCTGGGCCGCCCTGGCCGCGGCCTCGATCTCGTCCTGGCTGGCGTCCGGGCAGCCGAAGGCGATGTTGTCGGCGACGCTCCGCGAGAATAAAAAGATGTCCTGCTCGATGATGCTAATCTGCTGGCGCAGGGCCTCCAGGTTCCAGTCGCGGACGTCCACGCCGTCCACGAGCACACGGCCGTCGTCGGCGTCGTAGGTGCGGTTGATGAGCTTGGCGATGGTGCTCTTGCCCGAGCCGGTCTGGCCGACGATGGCGATGGTCTGGCCCGGCCGGGCCTGAAAGGTGACGCTCTCCAGGGCGGTGTCCGCCGGACAGACGTCGCCCGGTGGGCGGTAGCAGAAGGTGACGTCTCTCAGCGTCACCGAGCCCTCGACGGTGCCCTCGTAGCCCTCCACGTTCTGGTCCAGCTCGGTCTCGTAGTTGATCAGCTCCAGGATGCGGCGGGCGCTGGCCAGGCCGGTGGCCACCCGCGAGTAGGCGAACTGGGCGACAAAGGTCGGAAAACCGAAAAGGAGCAACAGCCCGTTAAAGGCCACCACGTCGCCGATGTCGATACCGCCCGCCTGCCACAGCCACAGGCTGTGGCCCAGCCCCGCCGCCTGGACCAGGCCCATCAGCAGCAGGGGCAGGAAAAATGCCTCGATGTCGCCCTGGCGGACGTAGGCGTCGCGCCAGGCCCGGATGCGCGCCAGGAAGCGGTTGCTCTCACGCCGCTCCTGGGCCGCCCCCTTGACCGTCTCGATGCCCTCGATGGCCTCGGCCAGGGCGGCGTTCATCTGCCCGAACTCGTGGCGCACCGACTCGGCGGCGGGGCGCAGTTGCCGCACGTAAGCCCGCACCGAGATGGCGTAAGCCAGCAGGTAAACCAGGGGCGCAACGAGAAGTTGCGGATGGATGGTCGGCGAGACGAGAATCGGCATAAAGAGGAAATTGAGCGAGCCGATGATCAAGTTCATGCCGGGGTTGAACATGAGGTTGATCTCGCGCACGTCGTTGGTCGCCCGGGCCATGACGTCGCCCGTGGGCTGCAAGTCGTGGAACGACATGCTCTTGCCGATGAGGCTGGCGTAGAGTTCGTCGCGGGTGTCGCGTTCCAGCCGCTGGCCGATGACCTCGCTGGAAAAGTTTCGCACCAGTTGGAGCACGGCGCGGACGAGCTGCGACCCGGCAATGAGCCCGGCGGCCAGACCCAGCGCGCTCAGGCCGGGCGGCGAGGCGGTCACGGCGTCAAATGCCTGGCCGGTGAGCACGGGCACGGCTGCCGCCAGCAGCGCGTTGCAGAGTGCCCCAAAAAAGACGCCAAAGATGAACAACTTGTGGCGCAGGACGTGGGACAAGATCCAACGGACCGGCCCCCGCCGGTCCGTTTGGTAGCCCTGGGTCACGCTGAATTCGCTGGCGGTTTTGGAGGCGGTTTTGGAGACGGTCATGGATCTGGTTTACAGCCAAGCGGCGATTTCGTCAAACATTCTACAACTCGACGGTGCAGCCCAGGCCCGGCACGTCGCGGGCGACAAGCCAGCCGTCCTCGAAGAAAAAGCCGGGCTGGGTCGGATCGTTCAGCAGGTGAAAGTGGCCGTCCAGGTCGCCGTAGCGCACGTTGGGGCTGCTCAGGGCCAGGCCCAGGCCGGCGGCGGTGAGCAGCGCCGGCTCGTGGATGCAGCCGACCATCGTCGCCATCCGGGCGGCGCGGGCGATGGCGTCCACCTGGCGGGCGCAGTGCAGGCCGCCACAGGTCGCCAGCTTGACGCTCAGGCCGTCGGCCGCCCGCTGGTTGGCGAGCTCCAGCGCCGACGTCGGCCCGGTCAGGCTCTCGTCGGCCAGGATGGGCACCGGGCTGTGCTGCGTCACCTGGTGCAGGGCCTCCAGGTCGTCGGCCGGCGTGGGCTGCTCCAGCATTTCGAGTTGGTCGGCCAGGGCGCGGGCCACGTCCAGCGCCTGCTGCACCGTGTAACTCTGCTCGGCGTCGAGGCGCAGGACGAGGGTGGGCAGGGCGTCGTGTACGGCCTGCACCCGGTGCACGTCCTCTTCCGGGTCCCAGCCGCCTTTCAGCTTGAGCATGCGGAATCCCTGCCGGGCATAGTCGCGGGCCAACTCGACGGTCTCTTTGACCGGTTCGATGCCGACGGTCATTGACGTCTGGATGCGGGCGCGGTAACCGCCCAGCAGCCGGTAGAGGGGCAGGCCGGTCGCCAGGCCCAGCAGGTCGTAGAAGGCGATGTCAAAGGCGCAGCGGGCCGAGGGCACCCCCTTGGTCAGGGGCTCCAGTTCGGCCAGGGCGAATTCGGTGTTCAGTGGGTTGAGGTCGCGGGCGCGGTCGGCACAGGCGCGGCAGGCGTCGAGGACCTGCTCCAGGGTCTCGCCGGTGAGGGCCGGATCGAACGCGGCGCAGCCCCAGGCGGTCCGTCCCTCGCGGGTGTCGAGGCGGATGAACACGCACTCGATGCGCTCCATCCTGTCCGGATGGGCCGCGGCCCGGTAGGGCACCCGCAACTCGAGCTCGACGGGAATCACTTCGACGTTGACGATCTGCATCACACACCTCACTCTCGTTCCAGGATGCCGGTCAGACAGCCGATGCCGCCAGCGGCTTTGGCCAGCTCGTCGATCTCGACCGTGGTGCAGTGGATGCCGGCGGTCTCGTAGAAGCGCTGGGTGGCGGGGCAGCCGGCGGCCATCAGGATGCGGCGGGGTCCGAGCGTCACAAAGTTGAGGGCCATGCGGCGCTCGGCCTCGGCGGTGTCGGGCACAAAGAGGACGGTATAGCCCCGCGCCCGCAGGGCCTCGACGGCGGCGTAGGGCACGCGGCCCGGCCAGGCGACAGCGAGATCCCGGTCGGGAAAGCGTAGCGTGCCCATGAGGTGCATCGAGCCGTAGGGCAGGCCCACGGGCACGACCTCGACGCCCATCTCGTGGAGCAGGGCCGTCACCTGGGCGGCGCCCTCGGGGTTGGTGCGCAGGCCGGTGGCCAGCAGGACGGTCTGCGGATCGAGCCAGGCCGCGTCGGCGCCCTCGAACACGCCCGTCCCCCGCACACTACGCAGGATGGGGATGCCCAGCTCGGCCAGCCGGCGGGCGATCCAGCGCTCCTCGCCGGCGCGGACGGTGGAGGCGGGCCGGCCCAGGACCGCGCCCTCGGGCGTCAAGAAAAAGAGGTCGGCGCAGAACATGAGGTTGGGCGGGGGCGGCCCGGACGGCTCGACATAATGCACGGTCACGCCGGCGTCGCGGTAGGCCTGGGCGATGGCGTCGTGCTGGCCCCGCGCCCGGCCGGCGTCGAGGGCGCCGAGCATCTGCGACGCGTCGGGCTCGGCCAGGGCTGCCAGCTCGGGGCCGGGGCGGTGGAGCAGCACGGCCTTGAGCGGCGTCCACTCGGCGTCCACGCCGCAGGCGCCCCATAGGCGGCCGATCTCGTCTTGCAGCGAGGCCGTGCGCGGCGACCAGCCGGGGCCGCCGTAGGCGGCGGCGTTGTACAAGTCGGTCATTGGCTCACCTCCAGGCCGGCTCATCAGAAGCTGGTGGTGCACATCGGCGGCCGGGCGACGGCAAAGAGGCGATCCAGGGCTGGGACGTAGGCCGGATCGGAAATGCCAGCCAGGCTGTAGCGGTAGAGGCTGGCAAAGCGTATCGTGCCTGCCAGCAGCGACGAAAAATCGGCGACGTTCAGGCGGACCTCGACGTCGGGCTCTCCCGGCCCTCTGATGCCGCCCAGCCGGCCGTCCTCCCAGCGCAGGAGCGCGCTACCTGCGTTCTCGGGTGGAAAGCTGTCCTCCACGCTCAGCAGAAGGGTCAGGGTCTGCCCGCCAAAGTTCCGACCCTCCAGCTTGCGCAGGATGCCGGGCACGTCGAGCACCCGGTACATCAGGCCCACGCCCTGGGTGTTGGTCTGATGGTAGACGCCCGGGATGAGCTGGCCCGAGTCGTCCCGGGGGTCGCGGAAGAGGTGGTGGATCTCGGCATCCTGGCTGTCAAAGAGGATGAACCGGATCTGGTCGGCCTGGGTGTGGAGGAAGGCCATCAGCCCGGCCAGGGCTTGCGGGGTCTCGTAGATCAGCTCGTGGACGCGGAGGTCGTTGGCCAGGAATGTCTCGCCTTTTTCAAAGGCGAAAACCAGGTAGCCGCCGAGTTGGCCGTCCCGCTTGTAGCCGACGAGGCGATGCTCGGGCCGCTCGAAGAGCTGCTTGTCCTCGCGCACGGTCTTGTCCATCAGGCCGTGGGTCCGCTCGGCGACGCGCTGGTAGCAGTCTACGAGGGCCTGGCGGTCGTCGTTGTTCAGGTAGCGGACGTGGGCCCTGGACGGGCTCCGGGGCAGCGCCGACGGCCCGAGCCGGTAGCGGTTCATCTTGGGGCCGCAGCCAAAGCCCATGTTGCGGTAGAAATCGGGGCGGAAGGGGTCAGGGCCTCAAAATCGTCGTCGGTCAGAATTCGAATCTCGCTCACGGATGTGCCTCTTTCTGAAAGTACGGAACGTAGCTTGTCAGTTCTCCTTCCTCGACCATTTTAGCACAACTCTGCTCCTTTGCCAATTCCCTCACCAAATCCTGGCTCCGGTGCTCCCGAACGCGATCGAGTCTGTTAGGCAGAGGGGCACAGATGCCCTACTTGCCTCCTGGCCCATTATGCGTTACAATAAGGCATCCGCCAACCCAATGGAGGGAAAAGGAGGTCCAACGATGGACAAGGTTATCACCATTGAACGCCACATTCTGGAGCAGCAGAAGCAACATCCCGAAGCCACCGGCGTCCTGACGAGCATCCTGTACGACATTGCCCTCGCCGGCAAGGTCATCAGCCGCGAGACCACCCGGGCCGCCCTGGAGGATATCCTGGGCCTCACGGGCCGCCTCAACGTCCAGGGCGAAGAGGTCGCCAAGCTGGACCAGTACGCCAACGCCACCATCGTCCGCCTGAACCATTTCACGGGCCGCCTGGCCGTGATGGCCTCGGAAGAGACGGCCGACATCATTCCCATCCCCGACGAGTATTCCACCGGACGCTACGTCCTGCTCTTCGACCCGCTGGATGGCTCGTCCAATATTGACTACTCGGTCAGCATCGGCACGATCTTTTCTATCCTCCGGCGGCGATCCCCGGAGGGGACGCGAGGCACCGCAACCGACTGCCTGCAAGCCGGTCGCAACATCATCGCCGCCGGCTACGTACTCTATGGCCCCAGCACGATGATGGTCTACAGCGACGGCAACGGCGTCCACGGCTTTACCCTGGACCAGACCGTGGGCGAATTCTTGCTGACCCATCCCGACATCCAGATCCCCGAAACGCCCAGGTTCTACAGCGTCAACCAGGGCTACGAGCGCTACTGGGTCCGCGAGATCCAAGAGTTCACCAGTGACCTCCAGGGCCGTAACCTCTCGCTGCGTTACATCGGCTCCCTGGTGTCCGATTTCCATCGCAACCTGCTGGGCGGGGGTATTTTTTACTACCCGGCCGACTCGCGCGACCCGGCCAAGCCCCACGGCAAGCTGCGCCTGCTCTACGAGTGCGCGCCCCTGGCTTTCATCGCCGAGCACGCCGGCGGCGCCGCCTCCGACGGCAAGCAGCCCATCCTGGATATCGAGCCCGCCAACCTCCACCAGCGCACCCCCCTTTTCATCGGCAACAAACCGCTGGTAGAACTGGCCGAAGCCTACCTGCGCGGCGAGCGCGCTTTGGGCATGTACGAGCGCAATCGGGGAGGCGCCGAATGAGGCGCCGGCTGGCACGCTTGCTGCTGGCCGGGCTGCTCGTAGCCGCAGCCGGAGGCGCCATCGCCCACGCCGACGGCTACGTCATCCCCGAGCCATCGCCCTCCTCGTCGATCATGGCCGACCAGAAGGCCGTGATCGTCCACCGCGACGGGCACGAGGACCTGGTCATCTCGGTTGGGCTCGACCTTGGGCGGGAGGGCGTGGAGCAGAGCGTGCAGGCGATGGCCTGGGTCATCCCTGTGCCCTCGGTGCCGGAGGTCCAGACGGCGCCGGCTGCGCTCTTTGAGGAATTGGACCGCATCTCGGCGCCCGAGATCGTCTACGAGAGCGAGAGCCGGGGCGGGCTACGGCTGGGGGTTGGCGCCGACGCCCAGCCGCCGCCGGTGGAGGTGCTGGAGCGCAAGGAGGTCGGCGTTTACGACGTCGCCGTGCTGGCCGGGCGCGAGGCCGGCGGCCTGCTCGACTGGCTGCACGCCGAGGGCTTTCAGGTGCCCGACGCCCTGCGGCCTGTCCTCGACGCCTACATCGCCGAGGGCTGGACTTTTGTCGCCATGCGCATCGCGCCGGGCGCCACCCGCGACGAGCTGTTCGACGCCGAGCCCATCTGGCTCTCCTTCGAGACTGGGCGGATGGTCTATCCCATGCGCCTGACGGGCGTGCGCGACACGCCACTGGCGCTACGCCTCTACGTCCTGGCCGACCACCGCTACGAGCTGGAAGGGTTCACCGTCGAGTTCGCCGGTCTGGCCCAGGTGGCGCTGCCCGGCGGCCAGATGGCCGGCCTGCTCGATCGCGAATACTTTCTGACCAAGCTATTCGACGAAACGGTCACACCGGCCGAGATGAGCCACGACTTTTACCCGCAGCAGGCGCCCACCGACGAGCTCTACCGCGAGCGGGTGGTGCACACCTACGTCAGCGCCGGCCCGCGTATCGGCCTGGGGGAAGTCCTGTTCGTCTGCGGCCTGTGCTGGCTGGGCAACGTCGTCCTGCTGGCTCTGCTCGTCGCCGCCGCTCTGATCTTGCGACGCACCCAGCGCCGCTAGCGGCTTGTCGGGAAGGTCGTTTGTAGTACGCGCTTCAGCGCGTTTCTGCAGCGCTTGCCGGCGGCACGCCTTTGGCGAAGCGCCTACTATGAACTCCTACAGTTTTCTCCGACAGCTTGCTAGGCGGCTTTTTCCAGGACGCGAATGGCGCCCTCGACGCTGCGCCGGGCCTTGGGCTCGGCCCGCTCCAGCCAGTCGCGATAGACGGGCAGCAGGTCCACGAACTCGGGCAGAAAGGTGGGCGTCATGCTCCGGACCACGTCGCACAGCACCCACAGGCTCTCGGCGTCGGTCCGGTCGCGGTGATCCAGGACAAACTGCTTCACCGGCGGGATCTCGCCCCGGGCGCAGACCCGCACGGCAAAGCTGAGGGCCCGCTTGACGTCGCGGTCGGGGTCGCCCAGGGCCGGAGATACGAGCTCGACGCAGCGGGCCGTGTACTCGGCGTGGCGCATGGGCAGCCGGCCGATGGCCGTCATCGCCGCACGGCGCACCCATTTGTTCGGGTCCAACACCCAGGTCCCCAGGTGCTCCAGCCAGTCGTCGGGCTTTTTGCGCAAAACGGGCTCCAGGGCCTTCATGGCCAACTGGTCGCAATCCTCCCAAAAGACACAGGTCCGGGCCAGTTCGCGCAGCACCGGCACGATCCGCCCCGGATCGGCCAGCTCCATCGGCCCCAGGGCGACGGCCGCCACGATGCGGCCCTCCCGCCCGTACTCGGCCCACAACAGGCGGGCCAGCGGCAGGAAATCGCCCACCTCCTTACGCGCCACGTTGCCGATCTCCTTGCCGATGGCCCGGAGCACCGGCACCGGCGTGCCGACGGCCTCGTAGTCAGTTTCCCGGATGCCCCAATCGCGAACCAGGGGCTTGCCTTCGGGGTGCAGCTCCGAGGAGATTTTGGGTGCCGCGGCCAACCAGACTTCGCGCAGGGCGTCGGCGGTGGCCTCCGGGGTATCGGGATCGTATCCTTCTAGGATGTCCTCAGCCTTGGCGGCCGCTTCTTGTGCATTCACGATTCACTCCTTTGTGTCTGACTCTTTTAGCAACAGGAAAAAGGCGGCCCCACCGGCCAAGGGGCGCTGCTTTGGCGTCCCCTCAACGCGGCCGATCAACCGGTCGGGGGAGATGCCCGGCCGCCGCTCGTAAACCTTGCCATCATCGTCCACGCGCCCCACGTTCTCGTCGAGGCCGCCGGGCACGTGGCGATGGATCGTGCCGTTCGAGTCGACCCGGCCCAGGTAGCGGTCGGGACCGGGCTCGTGGGCATAGACGTGGCCGCTCGACTCGACCCGGCCTACGTACTCGTCGGGGCCGAGGCGCTGGCCGTAGACCCGACCATTCTCTTCCACACGCCCGACGTAATCGTCGGGACCAGCGTAGCTCTTGTAGACTTTTGCCATTTCTCAGAACCTCCTCTTGCCAAACTCGATGGATCTCGGAGATTTCTTGTATGTCCCATCGCCCGATCAAGGGCGTAAGTGTTTACCCATTTGGAGATGAGCAAACCGGCCTTTCCCCTCTCGTTCATGGCCTATCTCCGATAGATCTCGACGACGTCGCGCAGCATGGCCGCGGCGGTGGGTACCGGCGTCGCCTCGACGATGGCGGCCGAGAGCACGCCACAGACGTCGGTGTAAAAGACGATGCCCATTTGCTTGGGGGCGAGTCCCGCCAGCGGATGGCCGGCGTCGAGCCAGGTAGGCCGCACGCTCAAGCGGTAGGTGTCCTCGTCCCGCTCGGCCCGGGCGACGAGCTTGACCCATTTGCCCTCGGACGCGGCTTTGGCCAGCGTCTCGGGCGTGACGCCCAGGATGCCCTCCACCGCCACGTCATCCAGGGTCGCTGGGTGGCCCAGCACGCTGTGGGCCAGGATGACCAGCTTGTTGGCCGCGTCCCAGCCCTCCACGTCGAGGCTGGGGTCGGTCTCGGCGTGGCCCGCCTCCTGGGCGTCGGCCAGGGCCTGGTCGTAGCTCAGGCCGTCGTCGGCCATGCGGGTCAGGATGTAGTTGGTCGTCAGATTGAGGATGCCCTCCAGGCGGTGGACGGTGGCAAAGGCCAGGTCACGCTGGCCCAGGTTGACGGCCGGCAGGCCGCCGGCCACCGTGGCGTCGAAGCAAAGCTGGACCTCGTGGGCCCGGGCCAGGTCCTGCAACCGGGGGAAAGCCAGCACCAGCGGTGCCTTGTTGGCCGTGACGACATGCATCCCCCTGGATAGGGCCGTCTCCATGCAGCCCAGCCCCGGCTGGCCGTCCTCCATGCTGGCCGGGGAGGCTTCGAGCAACAGGTCGGCGTCGGCGTCCTGGACCATCTTCTGGGCCGAAACCCCTGCTTGCCCCCAGTGGGGATAATCGGCCAGGCCCCAGCCATCGACCTTGAGGTCCACCACTCGCTGCACGTCCAGGCCCTTGGGCGAGAGGGCCACGCCCGACGTGTCGGCTACCCCGACCAGGACCAGTTCCAGCCCAAGTTTCTCTCGCAAGACGTCCTGCTTGCGAATCGTCAGCTCCAAGAGACGGCGGCCGACGTTGCCGGCACCTACCAGCAGTAGACGAGCTTGTTGCACCATGATCTCTCCTCCTAGCCTACCAGGCGCGCCCACAGACCCCGCAGCCAGGCCAGGAAGCGATCCCAGAGGCTCAGCGACGGCGTGGGGGACGGTGGTGGCGTGGGCGTCGGCGGCCGGCTTTCGGGGTCAAAGACCAGCAACTGGCCCTGGGGCTGGCCGGCCTCGTCGTAGTCGATGCGCACGTAGTGAAGCTCCCGGTCGCCCGTAAAGCGCTCGGGATGCTCAAAGAGGTCCTGCCAGTCCTCCTTGCCTGCGCCGGTGAAATCGCCGCGCCAGGTCCAGGTGCCGCTGTTGATGTACACGCCGCCGCCGGGCAAGTCCTCGATGCCCGGCTCGTGGGTGTGGCCAAAGGTCACCAGCTTGACGTCCTCTTCGATGGCGCGCTTGCTCGCGATCTCGAACAGGGAGGAGCGGACGCGGGCCTGGACCTGCTCGCCCATGACGATGGGGTTGGCGACGCCCACCAGTGGGGCCGCGTCGGCGCCGGGCAACTCGGGTGGGGGCGCCAGCAGGCTGGCCACCTCGGCGTTGAACTCGGCGCGAAAGGCGTCGTCGGCCTCGTAGCGTTCGCGCAGCCCGTCCACGGCGGCCGGGTCCTCCAGTTGCCGGGCCAGCGCCTCGGCGCGGGATTCCTCGACGTCAAAGAGGCCCTCCTGGACGATGCCGGGCAGGCGGCGCAGCAGCGTGGCGATGGCCCGAGCCGCAAAGGCGAAATCGTACTTGAGGGCGAACCAGATCAGGGCTGTGATGGGCTTGACGCCGTCGATCCAGTAGCGCTCGCGTTCCACCTCGTTGAAAACGTCCATGACGAACCAGGAACCGAAGGGCAAGGCCAACTGATCCGGCTCGTCGTGGTCGTGGGGCTCCTCCATGTCCTTGACCCGGTCCACGACCTCGGCGTACTGGTTGCCATGCTCGACATAAATGCCCTCCCGGCTGATGCGCCGCTCCTCGAAGGTCAGCAAGTCGGCCCGCTCGCCGGTGGCGTCCATCGCCTGGCGGATGCGATTCTGGACGGCGGTCCAGTGCAAGTTGACGTCGTGGTTGCCCTTGATAAAGGTCACGTGGCGGCGGGGCGGCCCGTCCTGGACGAAATCGCGCAGGGCGTCGAAAAAGGGCCGGTGGCCGTCGACGATGAGGGCCATCTTGAGCGACGAGTCCTCCTCAGAGGAAGAATGATAAGCCTCGGGGGCATAAACTTTCTCGGGGTCGAAATCTTCATGGTTTGGCACCTGGAGCATCTCGAAGGCGTCGCCGTTGACGATGAGCTCTACCTCTTTACCCTCACGCTCGCTCTCGGCGACCAGCTCGGCCAGGAGGGCCACGAATTCGGCGTCGCTGCCAAAATCCTCCAGCGCGTTGCCCTTGGCCTCAAAGCCTGCGCCCAGGTGCAGGTCACTGACGACGATCTTGAACTTGCCCGGCATCACACACCCCCTTTCGTGATGCGTGATGCGTGATGCGTGAGTTGGGCTGTCACGCATCACGCATCACGAGTTATCCATCGTGCTCCTCGTCGTGGATCTGCCACAGTTCCTCCAGCCAATCGGGCATGGTCGCTTCCGGGATCTGGTCTCCGCGCCGCAAATAGGGCT
>CAYLZO010000038.1:0-28341 GCA_964387775.1 uncultured Anaerolineaceae bacterium | reverse complement strand
AGCCGGTCGCGGGTGGGCCGGTCGGCGGCGACCAGCACGTCGAGCGCCCCGGCGTCGAGGCAGAGCTCGGCCACGGTTTCCAGCTCTGCGTCCAGCGCCGCCCGGTGGTTGCCGTCGAGCTGGATGAGGAGCTGGGCCGCCGCGTCGGCGTAGGGCAGTTCCTTGCCCAGGAAGCGCCGGCAGGCGTGGACGACGTCGCGCTCCATGAACTCGATGGCGGCGGGCACGATGCGCCGGGCGACGAGGGCCGAGACGACGCCGGCGGCCGTCTCAAAGTCGGCAAAGGGCACCAGGAGGTCCACCTGGTGGGTGGGCAGGGGCAGCAGGCGCAGAATGATCTGGGTCACGATGGCCAGGGTGCCCTCCGAGCCGACGAGCAGCTGCAGCAAGCTGTAGCCGGTGGCGTCCTTGACGAGTTTGCCGCCCATGTGCACGATCTCGCCGTTGGGCAGGACGACCTCGGCGCCGACGACGTAATCCCTCGTCGTGCCGTACTTGACCGCCCGCGGCCCGCCGGCGCCCTCGGCCAGGTTGCCGCCCAGGGTGCAGGAATCGAGGCTGGCCGGGTCGGGCGGGTAAAAGAGCCCCTGGGCCTCGACGGCGCGGTGCAGATCGCCGGTGATGACGCCCGGCTCGACGACGGCCATCAGGTTGGCGGGGTCGATCTCGAGGATGCGGTTCATCTTTTCCAGGGAGAGGACGATGCCGCCCTGGACGGCGACGGCGCCGCCGCTCAGGCCGTAGCCGGCGCCCCGGGGCGTGACCGGCACCCGCTCGCGGTTGGCCAGCCGCAGGACCCCGGCCACCTGCCGGGCCGAGGTGGCGCGCACGACGACCTCCGGCGTGGCGCGGAGGCCGACCGTCTCGTCGCGGCTGTAGGGCTCCAGGCGGTCGGCGCCCAGGAGCACGTCGTCCGGCCCGGCGATGGCGGCCAGTTGTTGCACGATCTCGGCGTCCACTTGGCGATACACGGCACCCTCCTCCACGCGGCTCATTCTATCACACCTCGCTGCGGGGGGCAATGGAGACGGGCGATTTGACAGCCCCTGCCCAAGTCGGTATAATGAGGGCGCTCGTGGGCCGCTAGCTCAACTAGGCAGAGCAGCTGACTCTTAATCAGCGGGTTGGGGGTTCGATTCCCTCGCGGCTCACCACGAGGCAGGCCGCCGGCGCTGCAGACGCGGGCGGCCTCTTTTGTGTCCTACTGGCTTTTGAGGAAAGAGAATCCATCGAAGGCAGGCTGACACGCTTTTGCATTTGAGGAGGAACAGACATGAGCAAGATCCTGGTCTACGGAGCGGGACCGCTGGGCATCATGCGCAAGAACCACGCCCTGCAGATCCTGCCGGTGCTGGCCGCCAACCGGCACACGCTCAACGTCCTCTTTTTGATGAACAACGCCGCCGGGCCGGAGGCGCTGGTCGAGGCGCTGGGCCGGGAGCACGTGGCGTCAGCTAGCTCACCCATTTGTACCCCCAGTCGGGCGGTTTGTCAATTCGGTGCTTTAAATTTACCAAAATAATCACTAAAATAATATATCGTCTCTTGTGGTTGTGGTAGGAGGCGGTGTTGGCGGACACAATTACGGCGCTTACGACGTGCTAGACGCCTCCTCGGACAGCATCGTGGAGACGTCCACCGTCGACCCATTCTTGACAGGGGATGGCTTTGCGGCTACAATGTGGAGCGTACTAATCCTAACAGGAGGGAAAATCGATGATCGACAACCGGTCACAATCGCTCGGCGTTTGAAGTGCCTCGCGCATGCGCGTAATCGCGCGTGACCGGTAGATCGAACCGGTTTTCCCATAGAATTCTGGCCGTGGGTGTGCTCGACGCCCACGGTTTTTTCTTGCCCCAGGCTCCAGGTGGACGCAGTTCCAGCCTGAGCCTTCATAGCCCCCGTGGGCGGAGCACACCCCGGCAACGATGGGGGTGCAAGCATGTTACAAGTCAGCAACGTTTCCAAGTCCTTTGGCGACAACTTGATATTCGAAAAAGTCTCGTTTACGGTCAACGCCGGCCAGCGGGTGGGCCTCGTCGGCCCCAACGGCTGCGGCAAGACGACGCTGCTCAGGATCATCCTGGGCGAACTCCAGCCCGATACCGGCAGCGCCTGGCTCTCGCCGGGCAATGCCCGCGCCGGCTACCTGGCCCAGGCGCTCGAATACCAGCCCGGCCAGACCGTGGGCCAGGTGCTGAAAGGCGCGCGGGCCGGGCTGATCGAGGCCCAACGGCGTCTGAAAGCCCTCTCGGTCGAGATGGCGGCGGCCCAGGGCGACGAACTGGCCCGGCTGCTGGAGGAGTACGACCGGGCTCTCGACGCGTTCGAGCGGCTGGGCGGCTACCAGGTCGAGGCCCGTGGCGACGCCGTGCTCGACGGCCTGGATTTAGGGAGTCTCGACCAGGACACACCGGTCGAGATCCTCAGCGGGGGGCAAAAGACGCGCCTGGGCCTGGCCCGGCTGCTGCTCTCCGGTCTCTCCGGGCAGAGCCTGCTCCTGCTGGACGAGCCGACCAACCACCTCGACATCGAGGCTCTGGAGTGGCTGGAGGGTTTCCTGCAAAGCTTTGAAGGCGGCACCCTCATCGTCTCCCACGACCGGACCTTCCTGGACCGTACGGTGACCGCCATCCTGGAGATGGACCCCCTCACCCGGACCGCGAACGAGTATCCCGGCAACTATAGCGATTACGTCCGGGCCAAGGAGCGGGAGCGGGAGAAGCACTGGGCGGCCTACAAGGAGCAGCGGGAATACATCGCCCACTTGCGGGGCACCATCGACGCCAAAAAGGGCTACGCCAAGTCCATCGAGCTGGGCACCATCGATTTTGGCCCGCGCAAGATCGCCAAGATGATCGCCCGCAAGGCCGTGGTCCAGCAGCGGCGGTTGGAGCGCCTGCTCGACTCGGAGGAGTGCATCGACAAGCCGGAGCAGAGCTGGCAGATGAAGCTGGAGTTCGTGGACACGCCGCCCAGCGGCCGTGACGTGCTGCACCTGGAGGACGTCGCCATGGGCTTTGGCGGCACCGAATTGTTCCGCGACGTGAACTTGACCCTGCGGGCCGGCGATCGGATCGTCCTGGTTGGCCCCAACGGAGCGGGCAAGACGACGCTGGCCCGCCTCGTCCGGGGCGAGTTGGCGCCGCTGGCCGGACGAGGCCGGCTCGGCGCTGGCGTCAAGCTGGGCTACTACGCCCAGGAGCAGGAGGGCCTCGACCCCGAGAGCACGCCCTACGAGACGATCCGCGCCGTGGCGCCCCTGAACCAGACCAGGGTCCGCAGCTTTCTCCATTACTTTCTCTTTGGCGGGGACGACGTCTTTCAGCCGGTGGGCAGCCTGAGCTACGGCGAGCGGGCGCGGCTGGTCCTGGCCCGGCTGGTGGCCCAGGGTTGCAACTTTTTGCTGCTCGACGAGCCGATCAACCACCTGGACATCCCCTCGCGGGAGCGTTTTGAGCAGGCCATGGCCGCCTTCGAAGGCACCGTCCTGGCCATCGTCCACGACCGCTACTTTATCGAGCGCTTTGCCACCGGCCTGTGGGCCATCGAGGGGGGCACGATCCGCACCTACGTCGATCTCAAAGACCTGCGCCGGACGCGGGAGCCATACCAAAGTGACAAAACAGCGGGATGATGGTATAATGGCCCGCAACTTGACGCACGAAACTGGCAGCGAGGGCAGCGGCCGGAGCACAGGCCGGTCGCTGCCCGTCAGCACCACATAAGGAGTCTACCGATAGGATGGACTTTGAACAGATTCTGAACACAATCCAGCCCTTTGTCATTGTCCTGGCCGCCTTGCTCGCGGCGACGATCACGGCCACCTGGATCGCCCTGGTCATCTGGACCTTCCGCGACATCCGCGCCCGCACCCGCGACATCTTTGCCCAGATCCTGGCCACGCTGATGGTTTTCGTCTTTCTGCCTTTCTTCCCCCTGCCCGGCCTGATCCTCTACCTCATCCTCCGGCCCCGCGAGACACTGTCGGAGGTCTATGAGCGATCGCTGGAGGAGGAGGCACTGCTCCAGGGCATCGAGGAGCGGCTGGCCTGCCCCGGCTGCAACCGCCGCATCGAAGAAGCGTTCATGATCTGCCCCACCTGCCACACCCGCCTGAAAAAAGAGTGCCCCGCTTGCGGGCGGCTGCTCCACCTGCGCTGGAATATCTGCCCCTATTGCAGTGCGGTGCAGACTTTGGCCAAGGCGGTCTCCCCGCCCAGCGAACCGGAGGTCACCCTGGTCGAGTCGACGCGGGAGATCCCCCAGCTTGCCAGCGGGGAGGAAGAAGCGGCGTCGCCTCGGCCCGAGCCGCGCTGGGACGAGGAAGCCGAATTCGAAGAGCAAGCCCCCGACTACCCCGGAGATTGGGAATCGGAGGTCGAGGATCGGGACACAGAGACGCTGCCCTTCGAGTTTGAGTAGCCAAGTCCCGTCGCGGCATAGATTTGGCCTGTGCCAGATCCGGTCGCAAAGCCCCCAGGGAGTTACCCTATGAAACGAGCGAACCTGACGCTAGGCGCCATCGCCTTGATGGCGCTTCTGCTTGGCTGCATCCCTTTCAATCCCACGGCAAGGCCAGCGCCGACGCCCACCGAGGTCGTCCAGGCCGAGAGCCCGGTCCCCACCGCCACGCCCCTGCCCACCGAGACGTCCACGCCCCTTCCCCCCGAGCCCTCGCCTACGCCGACCCTGGTGCCCACCCTGACCGCCCCGCCGCCCACGGCCACCCCGGCGACGTCGGAGGCGTTGCTGGCGGTGATGGACGAGATCGAGGCCGAGGTCTCGGCCCTGCGCGGCCTGGAAGAGACCTCGCCCATCAGCCGCACCTTTATGACCCGCCAGGAGTTGGCCGACTATATGGCGCAAGAGCTGGAGGAAGAGTACCCGCCCGAGGAGGTCGAGGCCGACGTCCGGGTGCTGGCTGCCTTTGACTTTGTGCCCGAAGACTATGACCTGCTGGGGTTGATGGTCTCGCTCTATTCGAGCCAGGTGGTCGGCTTTTACGACGACGAGGTAGACACCCTCTACGTGGTCACAGACAACGCCGCCGGCGAAGAGCTGGACATCCTGGCCCGGGTCACCTTCGCCCACGAGTACACCCACGGCTTGCAGGACAAGCACTTTGACCTCGATACCTTTGTGGACGATGCCAAGTTCAACGACGACCAACTCCTGGCCCACCTGTCGCTGGTCGAGGGGGACGCCTCTTTGGCCATGACCGAGTACCTGATAGCCCACCTCTTTGAGCTCACAGACGAGGAAATTGCCCAGTTGATGGAGGGGGGCGATCCGGCCGACGAGGCGATCCTGGAGGCGGCCCCGGCCATCATCCGCGAGACCTTTATCTTTCCCTACGTCTCGGGCCTGGAGTTCGTGTCCGCGCTGCAAGAGGATGGCTGGGATGCCGTGGACGCGGCCTTTGCCGACCCGCCCCAGTCCACCGAGCAGATCCTTCACCCCGAAAAGTACCTTTCCCGCGACGAGCCGACGGTCGTCACCTTGCCGCCGCTGACCGACACCCTGGGCGCGGGTTGGCGCCTGGTCGAAGCCGAGACCCTGGGCGAGTTCCAGACGACGCTCTACCTGGAGCAGCAGGTGGACGAGGCGACCTCTACCCTCGCCACGGAGGGCTGGGACGGCGACCAGTACGCCGTGTACATCAACGGCGCCGACGAGGTGCTGGTCTTTGCCACCGTGTGGGATAGCCCTGAGGACGGGCAAGAGTTCGTGGACGCCTACGCCGCCTACGCCGAGGGCAAGTACGGCCAGCCGGCCAGCGAGGAAGGGCAGAACGAGCTCTGGTGGGAGACGGAAGACCAAGTAGCGGTGCTGACCTGGGAGGAGACAACCGCCCTAGTCATCCTCGGCCCCAACCGGCCGCTGGTGGAGCGGGTGCTGGCTGCCACCCGCTGACGGCCGCCTCGGCCAACCCTTACCCTACTACCTCGATCCCCGCACCCGCCACCACGTCGCCCACGCGCCAGACCGGCTGGCCCGCCAGCCGGTAGAGGGCTTCCAGGTGGTCAGCCTCGGCCGGGGGCAGGGCGATGAGCAGGCCGCCACTGGTCTCGGGGGTGTAGAGCAACTGCTGCATCTCGTCTGATACGCCGTGAAAGGTGACGTAATCCTCAAAGGTCCGCTCGTTGTTGCACGTCCCGCCAGGAAAGAGCCACAGGTCGGCATAGTCCTGGGCCCCGGGCAGGAAGGGTAGTTGGTCCAGGAAGAAGCGAAAGCGCACGCGGCTGGGATTGGCCATCTCGTAGGCGTGGCCCAGCAGGGCAAAGCCGGTGACGTCGGTCATGGCGTGGAACTCGACCTCTTGGGCCAACTCGGCGGCCCGGCGGTTGAGCGCCAGCATCGTGTCGATGGCCGCCTCTACGTGGGCGGCCTGGGCCTGGTCGCCCTTGGCCGCCGTGGTGATGATGCCCACGCCCAGGGGCTTGGTCAGGAGCAGCACATCGCCGAGTTGGGCGCCGCCTTTTTTGCCCACCCGGCTGGGATGGACCGTGCCCGCCACGGCCAGGCCGAATTTGGGCTCGTCGTCGTCGATGGTGTGCCCCCCGGCGATGATACCGCCGGCCTCGGCCACTTTTTCCGCCGCGCCGCGCAGGATCTCGCCGATGACGGCCGCCGGCAGTTTGGGCGGAAAGGCGGCGATGCTCAGGGCCAGAAGCACCTGGCCGCCCATGGCGTACACGTCGCTCATGGCGTTGGCCGCCGCCACCGCGCCGTAGGTGTAGGGGTCGTCCACCACCGGTGTAAAAAAGTCGGTGGTAAAGACGAGGGCCTGTTCGTCGCTGAGGCGATAGACGGCGGCGTCGTCGAGTGAGCCCAAGCCCACCAACAGGTTGGGCATGGTGCTTTCGTCGAACGTTTCAATTAGGGGGCGCAGGACCTGCGCCAGGTCGTCGGGCGACCGCTTGGCCGCTCAACCGGCGGCCGTGGTCAAGGACGTCAGCCGCACGTTGTTCCAGTCGATCTGAGTCATCGTCTCCTGCTCGTACCTTCCCCCATCCCTACGGGACAGGGGAGCTAGATTTCGTGGATGCCGTTGATGGGCACCCGGTTCTCTCGCAGTACCGATGCCACCCGCCCCTCGTCGGCGCGGCCAAAGCGCAGGGCCATGCCACAGTCGGAGCTGAGCTGGCGCGGCGTGGGGATCATTTTGATCTCGACGCCGGTCCGCCTCAACACCTTTTCACCACGCAGGGCGTGACTGGTGGAATAAAAGAGGACGACGCTGTATTCGGTCATGCTACAAGTTCACAACCTTGCCCGCGCTCAGCATCGTCTCGGCGATGGTGTACATGTTGGACACCTGGCCCACGGCCAACTGGTCCGTCAACTCAAAGTAGTCCAGACAGGTGCCGCAAGCCAATAACTCGATGCCGTCGGCCACCAGGGCACAGAGATCGTCGAGCACCGGGGAGCCCTCGCAGGCCAACTTTACCCCGGCGTTGAAAAAGATGAGGGTCTGGGGTCGCGGCTGGACCTCGCCCAGGGTGTGGAAAAAGCCGCGGATGAGGACGTTGCCCAGTTCGGCTGGCCCCTGGCCCATTTCGTCGGACGAAACGACCAAGACGAGGGGACCAGCAACGGCCTCGACTTTCCCCACCGGCAGGGACTCGGGTTGGGGCGGCGCGTCGCCTTTGGTCATTTCCACCCGGAATGCCTCGCCTTCTGCGGCCACGCTGACCTGCCAGCCGGCCTTCTGGGCCATGCGCGAGACGTTGGACATGGAAGTTTCGCTGTCCACCAGGGTCACCACCTGATTCGCCCCTTCCATCGCTTTTCGGGTTTCGATCACGGGCTGGGGACAGGCCAGCCCACGGGCATCAACGGTTGCCATCGTTTTACCTCGATTCACACTCCGATTTGCGCCTATGATACTTGATTTCGGGGGCAGAGTCAACTCCCGGAGATAACTTGCGGGAATAGAAAGTGGAGCATAAAAAAAAGCCCCCCGCTGTGGGAGGGCTGGACGCCATAGGGCGGGTGGGATTCGAACCCACACGGGGTCATCCCCCAGCGGATTTTAAGTCCGCAGCGTCTGCCATTTCGCCACCGCCCTGCAATGATAACAAA
Organism: uncultured Anaerolineaceae bacterium; assembly: GCA_964387775.1. Taxonomy (GTDB): domain Bacteria; phylum Chloroflexota; class Anaerolineae; order JAAYZQ01; family JAAYZQ01; genus CAYLZO01. The sequence goes on along the minus strand of CAYLZO010000038.1, from coordinate 20,252 downwards.
TGGCTGATAGCTCCAGGCGCTTGGCCTCGCTACCAGCCCATTTGCTTCAGAGGCGACGACGGGATTCGAACCCGTGATGGCGGTTTTGCAGACCGCTGCCTTTCCACTTGGCTACGTCGCCGTGATCGTCCCCTAAGTTTGATAAAGAGAGCGGGCGATGGGATTCGAACCCACGACTTTCTCCTTGGCAAGGAGATGCTCTACCACTGAGCCACGCCCGCAAACTCGACGACTATGTCATTCCAGTGCCGCAGCCCAGGATTGAACTGGGGACCCCTTGATTTTCAGTCAAGTGCTCTACCAACTGAGCTACCGCGGCATCTGCAGGCGCCATTTTAACCTAACTTGCCCCGCTTGTCAAACTAGGTCGTCCTTCGGGCAGACCCTCAGACCTTAGGCAGACTCGGGAGGAACCGAAGGCAGGCGAACGGTAAAGGTGGCACCATGACCCAATTCGCTGGCAATGTCAATGGTGCCCCGGTGCTGGGTGACGATCCGCTGGCAAATGGCCAAGCCGAGACCCGTTCCCCGGTCCGCTTTGGTCGTAAAGTAAGGCTCCAAGATGCGCGGCAAATCCTCTTCTGAGATGCCGACGCCCGTATCCGCAAAGCGGACCAGGACGTCGCCCCCATTCACCGCCGTCTCGATGGTGAGGCGCCCCCCGCCCGGCATGGCATCTCGCGCGTTCAGGATGAAATTCAGAAACACCTGCTCCAACTGCCGGTTGTCACCCAATACCAACGGCGCTCGAGAGGCCAGCGTCTCCTTGACCTGGATCTTGCTGTGGGCCAACTCCTTGCCCGCCAGGCGAAGCACGCTGGCCACCATGTCGTTGACGTTGACGACCTTTCGCTGGCCAATGGCCGGCCGGGAGAAATCGCGAAGCTGACCCACCAGCCGGCCGATGGCCTCCAGGGCATCGCGCATCGGCTCGGCGAATTCGAGGATGGGATCGTCAGAGACGGCCTGGGAGGTCATGTATTCGATGTAGGTTTGGATGATCTGCAGCGGATTGCCGATCTCGTGGGCGATGCCGGCCGCCAATTCGCCCAGGGCGGCCAGCTTTTCGGCGTGGACCAGTTGATCCTGGGTCTCGCGCAACTCGCGCGTACGCTCTTCGACCCGCTGCTCCAGCACCTCGGCCATGTGCGCCACCTGCTTGTGGAGCCTGGCCCGCTCGATGGCCGTCGAAGCCTGGTGGGCAATCGCCGACATGAGGACGAGGTGTCTGGAGCTGAAATGGCCCTTCTCGGGATGATCGAGGGTCAGCACCCCCAGGACCTGGTCCTTGGCAATGAGGGGCACCGCCAGGATCGAACCGGGCGGATCGGGATCGTCCGAGAAGGACACCCAACGCTGATCCCGAGCCGTGTCCTCGATGACGGCCCCGATCTTGTGGCGCACGACCCAGCCGGCCATGCCCCGGGACAGCACCTTGTCGATGGCCAGGTCGGCCTCGGAAGTCGAGAGGTCGCGTCGCAAGATCCGCGTCTCTGAAACGCCCGTAGTCGGCAGCAAAAAGATGCTGCCATCGCCGGCGTCAATCACCGAGATGGCCATGCGCAAAACCTGGGACAGGACCCAGTCCAGATCCAAGCTCGTGGCCAGTTGCTCGCTGGCGTTGTAGAGCGTCTCCAAGAGGTCCCGCTCCTGCTGGACCTGGGCATAAAGATTGGCGTTCTCGACGGCGATTCCGATCTGGGCGCCAACGTCCTCCCAGAGGCTCAGGTCCAAAGCCCCCTCTGGAAAGTCAGGGGGGCAGAAAATGCAAAAGACACCGACCTCCTTTTGCCGGGCCTTGAGCGGGAAGATCAGGTGCCCGTGCCGCCGCTCTTTGAGAAACCCATCGTGACAATCGTGCCGGGTACACCTGGATTCAAACAGCGGTTCACCGGTCCGTGCGACCCGGCCACACGGTTCCTCTCCGGTCGCCAGGCACGGAACGCGCTCCCCCGCGATCCCCTGTTTGACCACGACGTTGAGCTTCTGAGCCTCCGGCTCAACCAGAAGCACCAGGCCGGAAAGTCCCGGCCCCAGCGTCTCCAGCACAGTGTTCAAGGCGAGCGTCAGCAGGCGTAGCGGCTCCAACGAGCTGTCAATCACGGCCATGACAGCCCGGAGGAGAATGAGTTCCCAAGGATATTTTGAATCGCTTTCGGCCCGCGCGCTCAGCGTGTCTCCCCTTTCATGCCAGGTGCTTATCTCGAAGTCGAGCAAAATCGGTCCGAAACTCGGATTCCAACGCGGCCTTTTGTCCCTCCGGCAGGAAACTCGCCCCTAGAGCGTTCAGGCTCAATTGCTCCAGCTCGGCCGCCGTGAAGCCGAGCTCGTCGGCCAGGTGCCGGTATTCCTGTACGAGGTCGGTGTTGAACATCGGCGGATCGTCAGAGTTGACGGTGACGTACACCCCTTGCTCCCACAGGCGGCGGATGGGGTGCTCGGCGTAGGAGGAATAGACCCCCAGGCAGAGGTTGCTGGTGGGGCACAGTTCCAGCGGAATCTGGTGCTCGCGCAAGTAATCGACCAGGGCCGGGTCTTCGATGCAACGCACGCCGTGGCCGATGCGGTCGGCGTTCAGGGCCCAGATCGCGCCCCAGATACTCTCCGGGCCGGCAACTTCGCCGGCGTGGGGCACGCTGTGCAGGCCCGCCGCCCGCGCCCGGGCAAAGGCATCGGCATAGTCTTGGGGCGGATAGTCGTTCTCGGTGCCGCCCAGCCCAAAGCCGACCACGCCCCGATCTGCACCCTGCACCGCCCACTCGGCCACCTGGTGGCGGCTTTCCACGTCGTCGCGCACGATGTCGAGCACCCAGCGAAACTCGACGCCAAACTCTGCCCCGGCCTGCCGGCGCCCCTCGTTCAAGGCAGCCAGGATCTGGCCGAAGGCCAGGCCGCTGTTTTGGACGTTGGTGTGGGGCGAAAAGGTCACCTCGGCGTAGCGGACGTGCTGGCGGGCCATCTCGGCACCAAACTCGTAGGCGATGAGGCAATAATCGGCCGCTGTCTGCAAGCAGCGCGAAATCGTTATGTAGACGTGAATAAAGTGGGGAAAGCTCGTAAAGCGGTAGAAATCGCGCAGGCCCGCCAGGTCGTGGGCCGGCAGGTCGACCCCGTTGCGCTCGGCCAGGGTCAGGAGGGTTGCGGGGCGGATACTCCCCTCCAAGTGGACGTGAATCTCCACTTTGGGCATTTCACGGACAAACTCGTAGAGGCTCATGAGCGTGTGCCTTTAGGTCCCCATCGACTTTGCTCGACGAACGGTAGGTCCCGGAGCAGCGGCTGGCTGAAGGGCAGCTTGCCAGAGTTCGCGGACCCGCTCGATGATCCGCACCCGGCATTTGAGGGCCACCAGTACGTCGGTGCCGGCCGGCAGGTGGGGATCGTGGACCTGGCGTAGGCTGAGGGCCACAAGTGCCAGCGTCTTCTCACGGTCAAGGCCCGCCAGTTGCGTGGCGCTGTGCTCTTCATATCGGAAGGTTTGGGCCATTTTTCCGTCCCTTCAACAAAGCCGACACCTCGCCCCCATTGTAACACAACATTATGCCAAAGGTCAAACAGGCGCTGGCGTGCATGTCAGGTCGGGAAGGGCAGTTTCCCGTTTTGACAAGCGGCCTACGACTGTGCTACGATACTCGCAAGGGAGGTGTGATGTCTCAAAATCAATCCTATCTCGCTCGTCGTGCAGTCGCCTGGCTCCTGGTCAGCGTGGCCGTCACAGCGGCGTTGGCCGCCCCCTCACATTCCGGTTCGCTGCTTGTGGAGGTGCCCGTGGACCGAGCAGCCGAACCCCCAACCGCCCGGGCCATCCTGCTGTTCGTAGGCGATGGCATGGGGGATGCACACCGGACGGCGGCTCGCTGGAAGTCTGTGGGCCAGGGGGGCGCCCTGGCCATGGACGCCGCGCCCTTTGGCGGCTGGACCCGCACCGCCTCGGCCGACAGCTCGGTCACCGACTCGGCGGCGGCGGCCACGGCCCTGGCCACCGGGGTCAAGACCGACAATGGCGTGATCGGCCAGGACCCGGCCGGCAACCCTCTGATCACCATCCTGGAGCGGGCTCAGGCCCGGGGCCTGGCCGTGGGCCTGGTCACCACCACCCAGATGGCCCACGCCACGCCGGCGGCCTTTGCCGCCCACGTGGATAGCCGGGGCATGATGGCCGAAATCGCCAGCCAGATGCTGGCCGCCGGGGTGGACGTCCTCCTCGGCGGCGGCGAGGACGAGTTCCTGCCCGATACGGCCACCGGTTGTTACCCACAGCCCGGCGAGCGGACCGACGGGCGCAACCTCATCGACGAGGCAGTGGCCGCCGGCTACACCTACGTCTGCGACGAGGCCGCCTTTGACGCCGTGGACCCGGTTTCGACGACCCACCTGCTGGGCCTCTTTGCCGACGAGGGGATGACGCAGCCCTTTTCGCCCTCCCTGGTCGAGATGACGCAAAAAGCCATCGACATCCTCTCCCAGGACCCCGACGGCTTTTTCCTGATGGTCGAAGGAGGGCAGATCGACTGGGCCGCCCACGCCAACGACGCGACGCTCGTCATCTCGGACACCCTCGAGTTCGACGGGGCCGTGGCCGCCGGCCAGGCCCACGCGGCGACGGCGGGCAACGTACTCGTCATCGTCACGGGCGACCACGAGACGGGCGGCATGAGCGTCGCCCTGGAGTCGAGTGGAGCGCCCGATGAGGATGGGCCATTCGAGATGCCCGACGGCACGGAATTCTACGTCAACTGGACGACGGGCAGCCACACCGCCGCCGACGTGCCGACGACGGCCCAGGGACCCTGGTCAGGCTTGCTGGCCGGCAGCTACGAAAACACCCACGTCCACGACGTCATGCGGGCCGCCTTGAACTCGTGGATCGAGGTGGAGATCAGCGGCCCTTCGCTGGGCCTCATTGACAGTTCACAGACCTTCACGGCCACCGTCAGCCCGGTCACGGCCACGGTGCCCCTTACCTACACCTGGCAGGTGACAGACCAGCCGCCGCTGAGCGACACGGGCACGCTGAGCGACACCGCGGTCTTTAGCTGGACTGTGCCGGGGACCAAGACGCTGGTCGTCACGGCGACGAATGCCGAGGGGTCCGTCACCGGCACGCACCGGATCGCGCTCCAGCCCCCCGAAATAGAGCTACACTCCGTCTATTTGCCCCTCTTGCTCCGTCCAGGCCCGTAGGAGCAAGTCCAGCAGCCGCAGGCAGTTGGCCTTGGCATCCTCGCCCACGTCGGCCACGGGGCCGACACACGACGGGCAGCCACGCCGGCAGCGACAGGCGCCCACCAGCTCGCGGGCGGCGGCCAGCAGCGCCTCGTGCAGGTCGAACAGCGCCTCGCTAAAGCCCAGCCCGCCGGGCACGTTGTCATAGATCGTCACCGTCGGCAGGCGCGTCCACGAGGCCCGGACGTCGCTCACCACGCCAAGGTCGCGGGGATCGCTCATCAGGTGCAGCGGCGCGATGTGGCGCAGGACGTGGGCCAGGCCACTCAGCGTGCCGCGCACCATGCGGTCCACCTCGACGCGGCGATGGCAGGAGCGGCAGAGGGTGACCAGGTTCTCCAGCCGGTTGGCCTGAAGATAGTTCGCGTTTTTGCCCCGGATGTAGCCAAAGTTTCGAAAGGGCTCGACGTGGTGCACGTCGTGGGCGCGGTCGGGACGCTCGGGGGCACCGCAGTGGCGGCAGCGGTGGCCGTCTCGCGCCCGCGCCCGGTTGCGCTGCTCATCCCAGTTGGGACCCCGGCCGTCGCGGCCCAGGGTTAGCAGTCCCTCTCGCTCCAATTGGGCTGCCACCTCGGGCTGGATGCTGAACCAATAGGCCGTCGTGTCCATCTCTTGCTCCGGCACACTTTCGGGCGAGATCTCGCCCCAGCCCAGGATCTCGTGGGTGTAGAGCCGCACTTTTTTGTACGACGTGGCCCGCGAGGTGACGCGCACCGGCCCGTGGGCTTTTTTCGTCGAGGGCGCCGCCTGCTCCTGGTGCACGTCCAGCACCTCGACGTTGACCGACGTGCTGGCCTGGGTGTAGTAGCCGATCTCGACGGGCTCGACCTCGGCGCGGCGTTCCTCCCAATCGAGCTTTGTCACGAGATACGAGTCACCGGCGTGGAGGTAAATGGCGCCCTCGTGGATCATGAACGGCGCGCTCTGCCGATCCACGATGCCGATCGACACGCCCTCTGAGACGTCCACGACGACAAAGTTGTCCATCTCGGCCGTGCGCAGGCTGATCTCCCCGGCGGGATAGGTCGAAGCGGCATAGTGCCACCGGTCGCGGCTCTGTCGTAGGATGCCCTCTTCTTCGAGATAGGCCAGGACTTCCGAGGTGTGGGGAAAACGGCCGAAGGACTCGCCCCCGGCCGCAGCAGATGTAAAGGGCAGTTCGAACGCTGCGCAGCGGATGTGACTGACGGCCACGACCAGGTTGTCGGGGTTGAGCAGCGCCCGCTCCGGCGTGCGTCCAAAGAAATAGTCGGGGTGATTGACGATGTACTGGTCGAGGGGCGAGGCGCCCGCCACCAGCACGGCGGCCGACGTCTCGGCCCGGCGGCCGGCCCGCCCGGCCTGCTGCCAGGTGGAGGCGATGGTGCCCGGATAGCCGGTCATGACGCAGGCGTCGAGGTGGCCGATGTTGATGCCCAGCTCCAGGGCGTTGGTCGCCACGACGCCCAGCACCTGGCGCTGGCGCAGGCCGCGCTCGATCTCGCGCCGCTCGGTGGGTAGGTAGCCGCCCCGGTAGCCCTGGACCCGTTCCAGGGGCAGGCTCTCGCGGACGGCGGCGTCGCGCAGGTAGGTCAGCAGCACCTCGGTGGTCAGGCGGGCGCGGGCAAAGACGATAGTCTGTACCCCGGTCGCCAAAAAGCGCTCGGCCAGCAGGCGGGCGTCGCTCACGGCGCTGCGGCGGATGCCCAGCTCGAAATCGACCAGGGGGGGATTGTAGAAGAGAAAGTGCTTGTCACCCGCCGGCGAGCCGTCCTGGTCCGGGCCGACCAGGGTGAAGGGCGCTTCGGCCAAGCGCTCGGCCAGCTCCAGCGGGTTGGCGATGGTCGCCGAGGCGCAGATGAACTGTGGATTGGCGCCGTAGAAAGCGCAGATGCGCCTGAGCCGGCGGAGGACGTTGGCCACGTGGCTGCCAAAGACGCCCCGGTAGGTGTGGATCTCGTCCAGGACGACGGTGCGCAGCCCCTGGAAGAATTTGGTCCAGCGGGTGTGGTGGGGCAGGACGCCGGTGTGGAGCATGTCGGGGTTGCTAATGACGATGCGCGCCTCTTTGCGGATGCGGGGCCTTCTTGACTGGGGCGTGTCGCCGTCGTAGGTGGCAAAAATGGAAGGTGGAAGGCTGGAAGCTCGGAGTTCAGCCAGCTGGTCCTGGGCCAGGGCTTTGGTGGGAAAGAGGTAGAGGGCCCGCGCTGATGGCTCGCGGAGCAGGGCGTTCAAGACGGGGAGGTTGTAGCACAGGGTCTTGCCGCTGGCCGTGGGCGTGACGACGACGACGTTCTCGCCGCGCAGGGCCGCCTCGACGGCGGCCGCCTGGTGGGTGTAGAGTTGTTCGATGCCTCGTTCTCGCAGCGCGGCCACCAGGCGCGGCTCGATGCCGGCCGGATAGTCGGCGTAGCGTCCCGGCCGGGGCTTGAGGTGGCGCCAGTGGGTGATGCGCCGGGCCAACTGGGTGTCGCGCTCGATCTCGTCGAGGACGGCTTGCAGGCTCATGGCCGCGATTATAGCCCAAAGCGGCCCAAAATGCAACGAGGAGCTGAGGGAATCCTCAGCTCCTCGGGCGTTATGCTTGAGCGTTGCGGCTAGTCGCGGCGCGAGAAGCCTGTCAGGAGAAAGACGTAGTAGAGCAGCGTAGACAGGGCCTGGGCCACAGCGGCGATGTAGGTCAGCGCCGCTGCGTCGAGGACCTGTTTGGTCTCTCTTAGCTCGCGCCCATCGGCCAGTTGATACGTGCGCAGAAGCTGCTGCGCGCGCTTGCTGGCGTTGAACTCGACGGGCAGCGTGACCAAGCTAAAGACGGCCGTCCCGGCAAAGAGAAAGACACCGATCCAGGCAATCGTCGTCGAGCCGGTCGCTCCTGAGAGGAGCAGGCCGACGAAAAAGACGATCGGTCCCAGCCACGAGCCGATCTGCACCGCCGGCACCAGGCCGGAGCGGACGCGCAGCGGCGCGTAGTTGCTGGCATCCTGCATGGCGTGGCCGACCTCGTGGGCCACGATGCCCAGCGCCGCCACCGAACGGCTGCGGGCGACGCCTTGCGACAGACGAAGCTCCTTCTTGCGCGGATCGTAGTGGTCGCTGAGGCGACCGCCGACCTCGTCCACGCGGATCTGGTCCAGCCCGGCGCTGCGCAGCAGGATGCGGGCAGCTTCGTAGCCGGTCAGTCCCCGCCCGTTTGGCTTGCGGCTGTAGCGTTCGTAGGCCGACTTGACCTTCCACTGGGCATAGAACGCCAGCAGCAACGCCGGCAAGGCAAAGATGAAATATCTTGGATCCCAGAGAAACATTTAGCTTATCCCCACTTCTATTTAGAGATGTCTACAAACCAGCGACCGCATCCTAGCATAAATTGGAGTGGTCCACAAGCCGGGTCGCTGACCAAACCTTGACATCCGTTGTCAGGCAGCGGCCGGCGAGAACGGATCACCCGGCCTTGCGGACCACCAAGACGTGCTCCTCGTGCAGAACCATGGCCTGGAACTCGTCTCTGGGCGGCAGGTTATCATAATCACACTCGCAGGGCCCGCCGTGCAGGCAGCCCAGACAACAATAAACCCTGCCATCGACGACAGTCGGCTCCCAGCGAATGACGATCTCGCAGTTTGCGCATCTCGGTTTTGATTGCATCACGAAAGGCTCCCCCTTCCTATCCATCACACGTTCTAATTTTAAGTGATAACTGTTAGATAAACATGAGAGCAGTATTAGAGTTTCATTAGAACAAAGAATTGCGCCGACCTTGCCCCTGTCTTACCCTGCAAGCCACTTGCCACCGTTTCATTTTTCTAGTACAATTCAAGAGAACGATTACGTGAGGAAAATCGAGGAGTCGAAAGGAGGTCTCCCTATGGAAATTCTGAAGCGATTGGCCTTCTACCTGGGCCTGATCCTGGGCCTGGCCACAGTCGCCGTCGCCGGCACGGTGGCCCTGACCTACCTCTTCACGGGCAAGTTTGCGTCGGTCGAAATGGCCGAGGGCAAACCCGAAGTCACACTCATGACGCCCGACGAGGTGGTGGCCATGGTCCGCGAACAGGTGGAGAAGGCCAAGGCGGCCCGGGCGAGCGAGGTGGCAGGAGGTGAGCAGGATGAAGTCTAAAAAGCAAGCAGCCCCTGGCCTGAGTGTCGTGCTGGACGTGTTGGCCATCCCCTACAACTTTTTGTCCGGATTTGCCACGGGTCTGGCGGCTCCGGTGGCGGCCATCGCCGGGATGGTGGCCTTGATCCGGCTGCTGACCGGCAAGGTGCCCTACCTGGGCCACATCTATATCGACGACGAGGGCCAGCGACACCTATCCTTCAAGTTGGTCTCGCCGGACGAGGTCAAGGAGCTATTCGAGGAACAAAAGGTCGAGATCGGCGGCGACATTGCCAAGATGCAGGCCGAGATCAAGGCCATCGTCGAGGAGACCAGGGCCCAGGCCACAGAGGAAGCCCCCGAAACTGCCGTCGAGGCCTAAGCTTGTGCTGCCGTAATGCCAAAACACCCTGCATCCACGATGCGGGGTGTTTTTCTCATTTTGGAGGCTCTGCCGAGGAGGCGACGTTCGGCCGAAACTCAAGGCTCCAGGCCCAGCAAATGCTGCGCGGCCGAGTAGGGGGCTAGCTCGCGCTGCACCACCCGGTCGATGAGGGCGGCCAGGTGAGCCGGATCGGTGCGGGCCAGCACCCGGCGCAGCGAGATCTGCTGGAGGATGGTCTCTAGCTCGGCGGCGGCCCGCTCCCGCTCGCGGCGGGCCAGGTTGCCGGTCGTCTCCAGGTGCGCCCGGTGGGCCAGGATCGCGTCGGCCAGCTCGGCGATGCCCTCCCGCCGCGTGGCCACCGTCTTGTGAATGGGCGGCCGCCAAAGCTCCCCCGATCCTTCGACTCCGCTCAGGACAGGTTCCCTGATTCCCTGATTCCCCGATTCCCCGATCCCCGTGACCACCTCCATCAAACGTCCATGATGCATCACCGCCTGCGCACCCCCCGAACTCAAATCCAACATCATGCGCAGGGCCATGACGGCGTGGTCGGCACCCTCCAGGTCGGCCTTGTTGACGGCAAAGACGTCGGCGATTTCGAGCATGCCGGCCTTGATGGCCTGGATGTCGTCGCCCAGGCCCGGCACCTCGACGACGACGGTGGTTTGGGCCGTGCGGGCGATGTCCACCTCGGCCTGGCCGGCGCCGACGGTCTCGACGATGACCAGGTCGAACCCAGCGGCGTCGAGCACCTTGACGGCGTCGCCCGTGGCCCAGGCCAGCCCGCCCAGGTTGCCCCGGCTGGCCATGCTGCGGATGAAAATGCCGGGGTCGCCGGCCAGGTCGCGCATGCGGATGCGGTCGCCCAGGAGCGCGCCGCCGCTGAACGGGCTGGTGGGGTCCACGGCCACGATGCCCACCTTCGGTGGGGCCACCGTGCGCGGCGGGTCGAGGCGGCGGAAGTGGAGCGCCAGGGCGTTGACCAGCGTGCTCTTGCCGCTGCCCGGCGGCCCCGTCACGCCGATGACGTGCGCCCGGCCGGTGTGGGGAAAGAGCGCGGCCAGCGCCGCTTGGGCGTCCGTGCCACCTTCGGTGGCCGTGTTGTTTTCAACGAGGCTGATGGTCCGGGCGATGGCCCGCCGCTGGCCGGCTAACACTCCTTCGACGAGTTCATTGGTCATGAGAGAGTCTCCATCCCCCTCACCCCAACCCTCTCCCCCAGGGGAGAGGGAGTTGCTCCCCTCCCCTGGGGGAGGCGACTGCAAAGAGGGGGGAGGGGGAAAGCTGCTCACCCTACGTGCTCACGGATGAACTCGACGATTGTGTCGGTGCGCGTGCCGGGGCCAAAGATGCCGTCGATGCCCATCTCGTTCAGGGCCGCCACGTCCTCGTCGGGGATGATGCCCCCGGCGACGACCAGCACGTCGTCCATGCCGTATTCACGCAGCAGGTCCATGACCTTGGGAAAGAGGGCCATGTGCGCGCCGGATAGGATCGACATGCCGATGACGTCCACGTCCTCTTGCAGCGCGGCTTCGGCGATCATGTCCGGCGTCTGGCGAATGCCGGTATAGACCACCTCCATGCCGGCGTCGCGCAGAGCGCGGGCGATGACTTTGGCCCCCCGGTCGTGGCCGTCGAGGCCGGGTTTGGCGACCAGTACGCGGATTTTTTTGTCGGTCATGTATGTCCTCCAACTCTCAAATAATCGTCGGCTCCCGGTACTCGCCAAACACCTGGCGAAAGACGCCCATGCTCTCGTCCGGCCTCACAGCTCAATCATCGTTTCGATCTCGGCCAACACTTCCAACAATGTTACGGCCGGGTGTTCCTGCACACCTTGCGGAGTGTGCAGATGAAACGGAAAGGTGCTCAGGCGGCGATGGTGGGGCGCGGAATCCCAGCGCCGAATCAGGTCCTTGTGCTCGTCCATGTAGTGGAAGCGGAACTTGAGCCGGTCGGCCGGCAACTGCTCGGAGAATTCCAGCACCGAGCCGTCGAGGAAGGCAATCCGGCCCTTGATGAAGCCCATGTCCAGGTTGGCGTCCACGTCCTGCTGGATCGACGAATTGACAACGATGGCAGCCAACGCCTGGAGCCTGGCGTCCAGTTGGGCAAGATAGTCCCAGAGGCTCATAGATCGATCTGCTCCAGGAGCCGGAGCTGCTCTTGTGCCTGGCGGTAGGCGTCGAGGTTGTATTCCCACTCGAACCAATCCGCATCGTCGCCCAACTCCCCTCGGCCAAAGCGAGCCGCGAAGGTAGACGAATCCATGTCATGTCGCCGCTCAAATTGCCTCAGCCGTTCGCTGTATCGGTCCAGGCTGAACTGGAGCGCCGCTTTTTTCATGGCCAACCCCGAACGGAGCAACGGGACCGCTTCTTTCTGAAGCGTCAGGGTTTCAACTGCACTACTCATCACCAACCTCCACGTCCCTCAAATGATCGCCGGCTCCCGATAGTCGCCAAACACCTGGCGAAAGACACCCAGGATCTCACCCGGTCTGCTGTAGACGCACACGCGATCAGGCCCTTGCCCGCCGAATGCGAATGCCCCGCGGCGTGGCCACGGTGATCGTTCCAGCCAGGTCTTGCAAATCGTAGTTCTGGATGACGCGCTCCAAAAGCTCCATCACCGGGCGGATGCCGTCCTGATCCGGGTGCAACAGGAGAACCCCAGCATGAGTCCCTGGCGGATAAAGGCGGATGTCGCCAAACCCCTTGTCAGCCGTCACCAGGAACCGATCCTCAGCTTGAACCGCTTGCCAGAGAGCTGGGTCCTTGGTGCCGCCCATGTCCTGCTCAACCACGCTGACCGCATCATGGCTGTGCTGCCGGAGTATCTTTGTGACTGCTTTGGGCAAGTCTTCGTCCACCTTGACGCGCATGGTCATCCCCTATGCCGGCAAAGGCACCAGGATGTCCTGGTAGACCAGGTCGGCGGCGTAGGCCAAAGCTGCCTGAATGTCCTTGTCCGTCAACTGGGGAAAGGCATCCCGTATCTCTCGCGGCGTCATGCCGTCGGCCAGGCTGCCGACGATGATGGCCACCGGGATACGGGTGCCCCGGATGCACGGATCACCGTGATGGATATCCGGCGAGATTTCGATTCGATCTTGCCAGGCTATACGTCCCATTTTGTCCCCCTCAGATAATCGTCGGCTCCCGGTACTCGCCAAACACGTCACGGAACACGTCCATGATCTCACCCAGGGTGGCGTAGGCGCGCACGCAGTCGAGGATGGCGGGCATGGTATTCTCGCGGCCCAGGGCCGCCTGACGCAGGGCCTCCAGGGTCACGCCCACCCGCTCGTTGTCGCGCTCGCGGCGGACGCGCTCCAGGCGGGCCACCTGGCGCTCGTAGCCCTCGGGGTCCATCTCCAGCAGCGGGATGCGGACCGGCTCGTCCTCCTCGTAGGCGTTGACGCCGACGACCGTGCGCTGGTGGGTGTCGATCTCCATCTGGTAGCGGTAGGCGGCCTCGGCGATCTCGCGCTGGAAAAAGCCCTTCTCGATGGCGGGGATGACGCCGCCGATGGCTTCGACCTTGCGAAAGTACTCGTACGCTTCTTCCTCCATGCGGTCGGTCAGCGCCTCGACGAAATAGGAGCCGCCCAGCGGGTCGACGGTGTTGACCACGCCGCTCTCGTGGGCGATGAGCTGCTGGGTGCGCAGGGCGACCTTGACGGCGTAGGCGCTGGGCAGGGCCAGGGCCTCGTCCATGCTGTTGGTGTGGAGCGACTGGGTGCCGCCCAGCACCGCCGCCAGCGCCTGCCAGGCGGTGCGCACGATGTTGTTCTCCGGCTGCTGGGCCGTCAGGCTGCACCCGGCGGTCTGGGTGTGGAAGCGCAGCAGCCAACTGCGCGGATTTTTCGCCCCGAACGTTTCGCGCATCTCCCGGGCCCAGATGCGGCGCGCCGCCCGGAATTTGGCGATCTCTTCAAAAAAGTCGTTGTGCGAGTTGAAAAAGAAGGAGAGGCGGGGCGCAAACTCGTCCACGTCCAGCCCGCGCTCGATGCCCCAGCGCACGTACTCCAGCCCGTCGGCCAGGGTGAAGGCCAGCTCTTGCGCCGCCGTCGAGCCCGCCTCGCGGATGTGGTAGCCGCTGATGCTGATGGTGTTCCAGCGGGGCAGGTGCCGGGCGCCGAACTCGAAGGTGTCGACCACCAGCCGCATCGAGGGCTTGGGCGGAAAGATGAACTCCTTCTGGGCGATGTACTCCTTCAGGATGTCGTTCTGGATCGTGCCGCCCAGGGCCGCCATGGGGATGCTGCGTTTTTCGGCCATGGCGATGTACATGGCCCAGATGACGGCCGCCGGGCCGTTGATGGTCATCGACGTCGTCACCTCGTCCACCGGGATGCCGTCAAAGAGGACCTCCATGTCGGCCAGACTGGAGACGGCCACGCCGCACTTGCCGAATTCACCCAGGGCCTCGGGGGCGTCGGTGTCGTAGCCGTAGAGGGTGGGCATGTCAAAGGCGACCGACAGGCCCGTCTCGCCGTGGTCGAGCAGGTACTTGTAGCGCTCGTTGGTCTCCTCAGCCGTGCCGAACCCGGCGAACATGCGCATGGTCCACAGCCGGCCGCGGTGCATGGTGGCGTGCACGCCCCGGGTGTAGGGGTACTCGCCGGGGAAGCCCAGGTCGCGCTCGTGGTCCAGGTCGGCCACGTCCAGCGGCGTGTAGAGCCGCTCCACCGGCTCGCTGGAGGTGGTCATGAACTTGTCCAGCCGCTCGGGGAAGCGGTCCAGGGTTTTCTGGAGCGTGGTCTCTTCCCACGCTTCCCGCTTTTCTTCTAACGATTTTAACTCTTCTTGGTCAAACATCAGAGATTGCCTCCGATTTCTAGATCAATCCAGCCTGCAGAGGAGACTTGGTTAACAGCTCGGCGAGCTGGCGCTGCACGGTGCGGATACCGCTGATGGCCAGGTCCCACTCGACGGCATCCGACTCGACCTCCCAAGAGTAGCCGCGCTGCTCGGTAATCTTTTTCCGCTCAAACTCCTCGAACGACAGGTCATACTTCTGGCGCATCAGGCGGTCCGTCAGGCTGTAGCGCGCCAGGCGACGCCTGTACTCCGCCTCTAGCAAGGCTTCCAGTTTTTCGTCCAGATCATCCGTCGGCGATGGCAGATTGGTCAAATGACGAGCAATCTGTTCGGAAACTTCCAGCGTTGCCATTTCCTTCTCGGCCATGTCCACGTTTGCGCTCATCCCAGCACCTCTCTTTCCAGCTCCATTATACCACAGAATGGATCAGGACTCGTGCTCCACCAATTCGATGAGCACGCCGTGCATGGCCTTGGGGTGGACAAAGGCCACCCGCCCGTGGGCGCCCTGGCGCGGCGCCTCGTCGATGAGGCGCACTCCGTACGTTTTGAGCCGGGCCAGTGCCGCCTCGATGTCGTCCACCTCGATGCAGAGGTGGTGGATGCCCTCGCCGCGCTTGTCCAGGAACTTGGCGATGCCGGTGTCGTCGGTGAGGGGCTGGACCAGCTCGACGTTGCTCTCGCCGAGGGGCAAAAAGGCGACCCCGACCTTCTGGTCAGGCACTTCCACCACCTCCTTCAGCGGCAGGCCCAGGGCGGTTTCGTAGGCGGCCAGCGCTTCCTGAATGTCGCGGACGACGATGCCGATGTGGTCGATTTTCGCAACGGTAGCAGCAGCGGATGAAAGCGGATAAGCGGATGGGTCCTGTCTGTGACTGCTCGCCTGTTTGTCCTCCGTCTGGCGCCACTTTGAGCGCTGGTAGGCTTTGACAGTTTTGGGGGGCAGGAGGCGGCGGTGCTCCAAGCGCCGGCGACCGAAATTGAGGAATAGGGCCACCGGGCATTCGGGCAATACGGCAAAGTAGCCAATGATCTGAGCTTCGTCGTCTTTGGTCATCGAGTAGGGTCGAGCTTTGAGTTCGACGATGACGGTGTTTTCGACTACCAGGTCGGGACAATTGCCTCCTACGATGGTTCCATCTTTCAAGGTGACGGGCAGATCCGGCTCGAATTCGAACTCGAGGCCTGCTTGCTTGAGTTTGGCGGCCAGCGCTCGGTGGTAGTCCCACTCCCGGTGCCCCGGCCCTAACTCGTTGTGAACCTCCATGGCCAAACCATTGATTCGATAGGTTAGTGCGCTCCAGGGCGCGTTTTGAATCACTTTTTTGTCGTTCATGCTCACTCTTTCTGTAGTGGTGCTGCAGCGGATGGAAACGGATAAACGGATGTTGTCGGGCTTGTCCGTTTATCTGTTTTCCCATCCGTTGCGCTCATCCAAAACTGGCAAACCCCGTATCATGCAGCCGGCTCAGCATCCGCACTACCTTGCGGGCCGTGCGAGGATAGACAAAGGCCGCCGGTTCATCACTTCCGCCTCCAGCAATCTGCTCGTCCAATTCCTGTCGCAAGTTGAGGCAAGCTTCTGCTGTCTCTGTTTTCTCCCCGGCCCAGTTCAAATCTGGCTCGCCGGGCTGCTGCGCCCAGGCCAGCACTGCCCGCAACGGCGCCAACAGCCTACCCCGCGAGCCGTGGAACTTGGGCAGCACCTTCATCAGCACCGCTGTGTCAAAGGCATCGTTCAGGCCAGCGAACCCATCCCCCCAGGGCGCCGCGTCTACATTATCCAGGAAAGTGACGATTTCGTCAAACACGCGGTAGGCAAACTGGAGATCATGAGGTTGTAGCTGTTCATTGAGCGCCGCCAGGTGGTCGCGGTAGACTGGATTCTCTTTCACGAAATCCGCCACACGTCCCTTGTCGACTATGGCAAAGCAGCCCTGCCGGGTAAAAGCCTGGGCCAGCGCCTGGCGGGCGTCGTCGCTCAAGGCCGGGGCCGTCCCAGGCGAAGGCGGATAGCCGGCCAGATTCACCTCGGTGAACTCGATGGTGAACGCCCGGTCCAGCACCTTGGGGCTGAAGGCGTGGGTCGTCTCGTCCACGTTGACGGTGCCGACGACGTAGAGATTGGGTGGCAGGAACAGCTCTTGCGGCGGCAAAGGTCCTTCGGCTTGGGGTGGATAGTGCAGTCGGAGAGGCTCCTTGGTGAAACCGATCTGCTCCGCCTCGCATTTGCCGTGTTGCGTGTCCCATTCCGTCCAACGGCCTGATTCGAGGACACTCAAAAAGTCAGCGAAATAGTACTCGACACGGGCTAGGTTCATCTCGTCCAGGATGACGAACCGGGGACTGGTTACAGGCTCGGCGTCAGCAGGCTGAGGATCCTTGTAGTCCTTGATGTGCCACGCGGCACAAGCCCGTGTCAACAGATCGGCCGTGGGCAGCAGTTCACGCAACCGCTTAATTAGAAAATCGAAGGCTCGGTCAATCGCCCTGTCGTCACCCTGACGATAGAATCTGGGCAGATCAAAGCGGCGGGGATAGCCCAGGCGCTCCAGCACATCGCGGATGGCACGGTAGTCTGCCACCGTCGTGACGTGCTCCGGATCGAAGAGGGCCAGGGCCCGCAGGCTGCGCACCCAGTGATGCACGCCGGTCAGGTTGTGTAAGTAGCCGACGACCTCGATCAGCCGTTGGCCCGGCGACAACGAGTCGTCGGCCGCGATAGCTGTAGCTTGCCGGAGTTGCTCGTCCGTAAGGTCGAAGGGATGGGATATTGCCTGACCGATGTTCGCCACGCCGTTGCTCTTCTCATTCCAGATGAGGTCGAGTTCGACTGGCTCGTAGTCTTTCACCGGACGGCCAACCAGACGTTCCCGCACCGATTGGAACTGGCGTGTCCACTGCTGCTGCTGTGGCTGCCCCATGGTCTCTTGAAGCCAAGCAGAGAGATTGGTCAAGGAATCGTCATCTGATGGACCAGCTGAACTGATGAGAAAACGAAGAAAATCGGTCCATTCGTAGGTCTGGGTCAGGGGATTGTAGTAGCCCAACAGGCTCTTGCTGTCGCGCCAGTCGGGGCGGACAGGGACAAAGAGATGGTTGTCGTCCCCCTCGGCACGCAGCAACTCGGCAAAGTGCTGCGCCAACTTGGTCTTGCCCGTGCCCGAGATGCCACTGAGGACAACAAAGCCCTTGGTTTGCAGCGCCGTGGCAAAGGTGGCGATCTGGTGCGGGGTGAAGGAGAGGCCCTGGGCGGCCAGGTAATCTCGAATGACGTCCACGCCTTGGACAGTAGCTTCTGGCTGTGGCGACTCCTTGATGGTCTTGGGAGAAGGCAATCGTTCTCCGGTCTGAATATAGTGCCGAACCGCATCGGGAATGACCGCTTCGAACAGCGGCCGCGTCGCCCGGAAGGCATCCATGATCCGATCCGCCACTTCTTCCCCCAGAGCAACCGCTTCCTCTTTGGTGAGAGATTGTTTGACGCCAACAGCCCAATACTCCTCGTCGTGTTTCTCTTTGAGAGTTGCCAGCAACTCTGCCGCGTTGCCGGCGTTTCCAAGATCAAACCCCTGTTCCTGAACTAGGCGATCCAACAAGTTACGAAATTGTTGGTCAGATTCCAATCGAGTTACGAGCCGTTCGCCATCCCTATCAGAATCTGCCCCTAACTGGTCAACTTGCTCGCTCGTTGAACACTCAACCAACAGACCAAAATCCAGTTGAGCCTTTGTGATATCACGCCTCAGCCAGAATTGGGCCTGATGGCTCCAGGATGAACGGGGCGTGTTCTTGGGGTAGAACCACAGAGCCACCAACCAATCTCCACGTCGCTCGTATGGTGTAACTCCGAAGGGTACGCCAAACTCCTCTTTCAGCTGCTCTCGCAAGTCATCCCAGATATGCCGCCCACCATGCTCACCCTTGGTGACGTATCGTTCAAAATCCTCTTCTGTGAAACGAAAAGCCATGATAACCTCCTCGCTCAATCTTGTGATTCCGGGTTCATTGCCATGGCCCCCACCCCGCCCCACGCCCCGGCCAGCAGCGCCGACCAGTCCACGGCCTCCAGGCGCACGCCGTCAGTGCGATAGAAAGCATCCCGGTCGCCGGGGTAGAGGACCACCGATGCCCGGCAGCCCAACGCATCGCGGTAGGTGTGCATCTTGTACAGGTCGGCCCGCTTGGCCAGCCGCTGCGCATCGCCGGCGACGACTGCCTGTTCATAGTCGTCGTCCGCCGCCTCGGCCAAGGCGGCCACGTCCCGCCGGTCGAAGCGGAATTTGGCGTCGAACACGGTCAGCACCCGCTCGCCCCGCATCAGGCAGTAATCGGGTCGCAGCGGCAGCGAGTAACTGCCCCGCCCGCGACCAAAAGATTTGTTGTAGACCAGCCGCTCGTCACGCCCGGCAAACGTCGCCGCCGTCCGCCAGGCCAGCCCGCCGACCTCGTCCAGCCCAAAGTCGAAGCGGGGCGCGATGTCCCACGACTGGCCGATCTGCGCTGCCAGGGCGAAAAAGCACCAGATTTCGTACAGCGTCGCCGCGTCGCGGGCGTCCATCGCTGTCGCCAGCCGGTCGAACAATGGCGCACGGGCCAGGTGAAACTGCCGCCACAGGTCCAGCAGGTCGCGATAGCCGTCACGGCCCAGCAGCACTGTCGAACTGGCGGGGAAGCGATCCAGGTTGTCCACCTCGTCGAACAACGGATCCAGCTGCGCCGCAGTCAGCGCGCCGTGCAGGCCGGTCAGCGTTTGTTTTGCCTCAGCGGGCACGCGGTTCCAGCCTTCCCGCCCGGCCCGGAGGCGGGCCAGCAGATCATCCAGGGCCTTGCCCAGCTCCCGCAAAAGGTGGCGCACAAAGCGGTTGGGTGGCGTGTCGAAGGTCTCGGTCACGAGCCGCTGCCAGGTCCGCGCCGGGGCGTAACCTCTGAGCCGCCGAGCGACCGGCAGGTGGGGCGCCTTTGTCCACTCTTCTGGGTGGCCCAAAATCCAATCCACGACATCGGCGTCTACTGCCGTCGCCTGGGGCAGGGGCACGACTACCTCTTCCTCGCACAGCGCCCGGTGGGGCGCGCCCAGCACGGTCTCCACAGCGGCGCCCAGTAGATCGGCGTGTTGCCGCAAAAAGTGATA
The DNA here is from genome assembly GCA_964387775.1 of uncultured Anaerolineaceae bacterium. GTDB lineage: Bacteria > Chloroflexota > Anaerolineae > JAAYZQ01 > JAAYZQ01 > CAYLZO01. Next base: position 606 of record CAYLZO010000038.1, on the reverse strand, counting down.
GACAAACAGCAGCGTAGGCGGTCGCGCGGACTCGGCCGCCGGCCATCCCGTGGGCGCGGCGACGTGAAACGGAAATTGCACGCTGCGGGCCGTCAGGTCAGCCAGTAGGTGCTCAAAGAAGGCCAGGTACGCGCCCGGCGTAGGGTACTTGGGACTGAGGACGGCCACCTCCAGGGGCAGCAGAGAGCGGCCATTGGCCAGGGTGATGCGGATGCGGCTGCGGCCCACCTGGTTGCAGTAAGTGTAGCGATGCAGGGTTGTCGTCAATCTTTGGGCCCGGTCGCCGCCAAAGGTGACCTGTGCGCCTTCGGGCGCTTCGACCAGGATTTCGTGCCACTCTTCCAGGAGAAAGGAGGCCAGCCGGGGATCACCGCATGATCGGACTGTACGATCCTTTCCAGCCACGTACAGGCGGACAGCGGAGCCCCCAGGCAGATGAAAGTAGATTCCGTCATCATCCAGATGCCAGCGGTCCGGCCGATCCAGGGGCACAATCCTATCCTTTACACAGCTTGTAGCAGCGGATGAAAGCGGATAAACGGATGTTCGGGAGGCCATCCGCTTATCCGTTCCTCATCCGCTGCTATCATCTCAATACGCCCGATC